>NZ_JBFRHF010000003.1:0-388417 GCF_052115705.1 Inquilinus sp. 2KB_23
TCCGCCGGTGCAGGCGCCGTCGCCGGACGCGCCGCGCAGCCCGCCACCACCGCCGCCGACCCCGACGCCGCCACCCCCGCCGCCGGTGCGGCCGAACCCGCCATCGGGCAAGCCGCAGGCGGAGCCGACGCCGACCTCGCCGCCGCCACCACCTCCGGCAGCCCAGACGGCCGAGGCCGACCCGATGGCGATCACGACAGCCGAGGCACCGCGTCCGGGTCCCCGGCCGAAAGCGCCGCCCGCCGCCGCGGCTGCTGCCACGCCGACGCGCTCCAGCGCCCCGTCGCAGGCGTCACAGTCGGATGACCAGATCGGCGACCTGCTGGGCCAGCCGAACGGGCGCCCGTCCGAGCAGCCGTCGGCGCGGCCGCAACGCCGGATCGGGCAGGGCGGGCAGGCGACCCGCCTGGCCCGCGGCGACGAGGGCGCGATCCGCGACAAGGTCAAGCAATGCTGGAACGTCGACGCCGCCGCGCTGAACAAGCCGGTGGTGCAGATCCGCGTTGCCGCCGTTCAACCGGATGGAACCATCCTGCCCAAGGACGTGTCGATCGCGGACAATGGCGGTGACCCCGCCTGGGCCAACGCGGCACGGCGCGCCGTCGCCAACCCGGCCTGCCAGCCCTGGCCGATGCCGGGCGGTGGCTGGCCGAACGATACGTTCCTTCTTGTGTTCGATCCCAAGGACATGTTCTGACCAGCCAGGACCTGAGGTGAAGATGATGAAACGAGGCTTTCTCCTGAACACATTCGCCGCCCTGGCTGCGGTGGCTGTCATGGCCCTGGCGGCGTCGCCGTCCCGGGCCGAGATCCGGATCGACATCAACCAGGGCGTGACGCAGCCGATGCCGATCGCGATCACCACCTTCCCCGGTGATTCCGTCGGCGCCGAGATCAGCCAGATCATCACGGCCGACCTCCAGCGCTCCGGCCTGTTCGCGCCGATCGATCCGCGCGCCTTCACCCAGGACGCGGCGTCGCTGCAGAGCGGCGTGCGCTTCGCCGACTGGAAGGTGCTGGCGGCCCAGGCCCTGGTCACCGGCCAGGTCCGGCCGCGCGGCGACGGGCGGTTCGACGTCGACTTCCGGCTGTGGGACGTCGCGGCCGAGCAGCAGCTGACCGGGCTGACCCTGACCGGCGACAGCGCCCTGATGCGCCGCGTCGCCCACAAGATCGCGGACGAGATCTACCGCGCGGTGACCGGCGAGGACGGGTACTTCGACACCCGCATCGTCTACGTCTCCGAGACCGGGCCCGAGATCAACCGGGTCAAGCGCCTGGCGATCATGGACCAGGACGGCGCCAACCATCAGTTCCTGACCGACGGGTCGCAGCTGGTGCTGACGCCGCGCTTCTCGCCCAGCACGCTGCAGATCACCTATCTCGCCTATGTCAACAACAAGCCGCGGGTCTATCTGCTCGACCTCGGCAGCGGGCGGCAGGAATCGCTGGGCGACTTTCCCAGCATGACCTTCTCGCCGCGCTTCAGCCCGGACGGCAACCGGGTGATCTTCAGCATGTCGCAGGGCGGCAACACCGACATCTACGTCATGGACCTGCGCACCCGGTCGGTGCAGCGGCTGACCACGGACCCGTCGATCGAGACCTCGCCCTCCTATTCCAAGGACGGGGCGCAGATCGTGTTCGAAAGCGACCGCGGCGGCAGCCAGCAGCTCTACATCATGAATTCGGACGGGTCGGGCGTGCGCCGGCTCAGCTTCGGCCAGGGCCGCTACGCCACCCCGGTGTGGTCGCCGCGCGGCGACCTGATCGCCTTCACCAAGATCTCCGGCGGCCAGTTCTCGATCGGCGTGATGCGGCCCGACGGCACCGGCGAGCGCGACCTGGCCTCCGGCTTCCTCGCCGAAGGCCCGACCTGGGCGCCGAACGGCCGCGTGCTGATGTACACCGCCAGCGGCGGCGGCGGCAGCAAGCTGGTCACCGTCGACATCACCGGCCGGGTCAGTGCGGCGGTGCCGACGCCGTTCGACGCGTCCGACGCGGCCTGGTCGCCACTACTGCCGTGACCAAACCGCTGAAAAATGTTAGAAATACCTTGCGGAACAAGCAACAACCTGCTTTTCCCTCCACCGATTTCCGATATCTGAAGTCGGATCCACGTCAGGGGCAATAAACCATGCATCTCAAGATTGTGTCCCTCATGGGGGCTCTCCTGCTGGCCTCGGCCTGCAGCTCCTCCCAGACCGGTGCTGGCACCGGTGGCCAGGGCGGCCTCGGATCCGGCACGGCCGTCCCCGGTTCGCAGCAGGACCTGGCGCAGAACATCGGCGACCGCGTTTTCTTCTCGCTCAACGGCTACGACGTCAGCTCGGAAGGGCAGGCGACGCTGAACAAGCAGAGCCAGTGGCTGCAGCAGTACGGCAACGTCGCCGTGATCATCGAGGGCCACGCCGACGAGCGCGGCACCCGCGAGTACAACCTCGCCCTCGGCGATCGCCGCGCCAACTCGGTGCGCAACTACCTGATCGCCAATGGCGTGCAGCCGTCGCGGGTCACCACCATCAGCTATGGCAAGGAGCGTCCGGCGGTGCCGGGCCACGACGAGTCCGCCTGGGCGCAGAACCGCCGCGCGGTCACCGTCGTCAACTAACGGGTCCCGCGGTCCCGGCCGGTCCTGCCGTCATGGCGGAGCCGGCCGGCCAGCGAACCACCTGCGCGCCGGCCGGCGGCAACGGCTCTGCTGTTGTCGCCGCGACCGGCGCGCCCTATTTTCGCCGACAGGGTCCTCCAGCCTTGGCCAGGGCTGGGGGTGACCTCTCGACCACCCAATCCGTGCCACCCAATCCGTGGAGGTGAAGGCAACATGCCGGCTTCGCAAAGGCGATGGAGTGTTCTCGCGGTCGCGGCGTTCGCCGTCGCGGCCCTGATGCCGTCCTGGGCGGCCCGGGCCCAGACCTATGAGGCCCAGCTCGAAGTGCGGGTCAGCACGCTGGAGCAGCAGATCGCGCAGCTGACCGGGCAGATCGAGCAGCTGCAGTACCAGAACCAGCAGCTCAGCGACCGGCTGCAGCGCGCGCTGGCCGACATCGAATTCCGGCTGACCACGCTGGAAGGCGGCAAGCCGGCCCCGGCAGCACCCCGCGCCGCCCCGGCAGCGCCGCCGGCCAAGGCGCCGTCCGCCAACACCCCGCGCACGCCGCAGCCCTTCGCGCCGACGCCGCTGGTGCCGCCGAAGCGGTCCGACGCCGGCCCGCTGGAGCCGGACACCACCTACGGCATGGCCCCGGCGGATGCCGGCTCCGAGGACGAGCCGCAGCAGATTCCGCAGCAGATGGGATCGCTCGGTGGGCAGCAGACCCCGATGACCGGCGATGCCACGGCGCAGTACAACGCCGCCCAGGGGATGCTGGCCCAGGGCAACTATGACGGGGCGATCGCCGGCTTCAACCAGGTCATCGCCATGGATGGCGGCGGCGGCCTGACCGGCAACGCCCAGTACTGGCTCGGGGAGGCCCTTCTGTCGAAGGGTCGTCCGGCCGACGCCGCCCAGGCCTTCAACGCCGCCTGGTCGTTCGACCCGCAGGGCCCGAAGGCGCCCGATGCGCTGATGCGGCTGGCCCAGTCCCTGGTCGCCGCCCGCCAGGACGGCCAGGCCTGCAATGCCTTCGCCCAGCTGGTCGCCGACTATCCGAGCGCCCCGGCGCAGATGCTGCGCCGCGCCAAGGACCAGCAGGCGCTGCTGCGCTGCTGATGCATGCATGACCCGGCCGCGCCCGTCCCGGTCACAGACGATGAGTTCGCCGCGCGCCTCGACCGCCTCGGCCCGTTCGACCGGCCGCTTCGCCTGGCCGTCGCCGTCTCCGGCGGCCCCGACAGCATGGCGCTCTGCCTCCTCGCCGCCGGCTGGGCCCGGCGACAGGACGGCGACATCCTCGCCCTGACCGTCGACCACCGGCTGCGCCCGGATTCCACCGCCGAAGCCGCCGCCGTCGGCGCTGCCCTGGCCCGGCACGACATTCCGCACCGCATTCTCACCTGGACCGATGCGCCCGCCCGCGCCTCGCAGGATGCCGCGCGCCGCGCGCGCTATGCCCTGCTGGACGGCGCCTGCCGCGCCGCCGGCATCCGTGATCTGCTGGTCGCGCATCACCGCGAGGACCAGGCCGAAACCGTGCTGCTGCGCCTGGCCAAGGGCAGCGGCATCGATGGGCTGGCCGGCATGGCGCCCTGGCGCCCGGCGCCCTGGGGCCGCCTGCTGCGGCCGCTGCTCGACCTGCCGAAGGCCCGGCTGGTCGCCACCTGCGCCGGCTTCGGCATCGTCCCGGTCGACGACCCCTCGAACCGGCGAACCGGCTACGCCCGGGGCCGGCTGCGCGCCGCCCGCGAGGTGCTGGCGGCGGAGGGGCTGACCGAGGATCGCCTGGTCGCCCTGGCCCATCGCGCCGGCCTGGCCCGTGCCGCGCTCGAACGCATCACCGCCGACCTGATCCGCCGCGCCGTCCGGATCGACCCCGCCGGCTATGCCGCGATCGCGCTGCCGGCGTTGCGCGGGGCCGATCCGGAGATCGCCCGCCGCCTGCTCGACTCCGTCACCGCCTGCATCGGCGGCGCGGTCCCGGCCCGCTTCGATGCGCTGGAGCGGGTGGCGGCGGCGGTGCAGGGGGACGGTGCGTTGCTGGGTCGCACCCTGGGGCGCTGCCGCCTGCGGATCGCCCGCGACTGCCTGCTGGTGTTCCGCGAGCGTCGCCACCTGCCGGAGGTGACCGGCGCGGCCGTCGGTTCATCCTTGCTCTGGGACGGCCGTTTCCGCATCGAAATGCCGGCCGATGCCGCCCCCGACGATCGGATCGCGGCCTGGGGCGAGGGGGCCGCCGGGGCCGCCCGGTCGCACGGAATGCCATTCGATGCCGCTGCGGTGCTGCCGGCGCTGTGGCGCGCCGAGGGGGTATTGCGTCCGCCAAGCCTGGAGGAAACGGCCGGAAACGGGCTTTCCGTGCGTTTCAGCCCATTGAGACCCGCGCTGACGAATGGATTCCCGGTTGTTTAGCCGAGGCGCTATATTATCTAGTAATGACTCCCTGGGCCTTCCGGGGCACCCACGATGCCGTGGATCCGCGCGAGCGGTGACCGCGGGACATGAGGCGACCGTCCGTGAATAATTTTGGCAAGAACTTCGCGCTCTGGATCATCATCGGTTTGCTGCTCCTGGCGCTGTTCAACCTGTTCCAGACCTCGGGCGGCCGCAGCGCTCAGGGAGAGCTCGCCTACAGCGACCTCGTGACCGCGGTCGAAAAAGGGCAGGTCTCCGACGCCAAGGTCCAGGGCAACACCATCACCGGCCACTACAATCCGACCGGCGGCGGCGGCTCGTTCCAGACCTACACGCCTGACGGCACCGATATCGTCAACCGGATGACCCAGGCCGGCGTCAAGGTCAATGCCGCGCCGATCGAGGGCCCGAACGTGCTGGTGGGCGCGCTGATCTCCTGGCTGCCGATGCTGCTGCTGATCGGCGTCTGGATCTTCTTCATGCGCCAGATGCAGTCGGGCGGCGGCAAGGCCATGGGCTTCGGCAAGAGCCGCGCGCGGCTGCTGACCGAACGCACCGGCCGGGTCACCTTCGACGACGTCGCCGGCATCGACGAGGCCAAGCAGGAGCTCGAGGAGATCGTCGAGTTCCTGAAGGACCCGCAGAAGTTCCAGCGCCTGGGCGGCAAGATTCCCAAGGGCGTGCTGCTGGTCGGCCCGCCCGGCACCGGCAAGACCCTGACCGCCCGTGCGGTCGCCGGTGAGGCCAACGTGCCGTTCTTCACCATCTCGGGCTCGGACTTCGTCGAGATGTTCGTCGGCGTCGGCGCCTCCCGCGTCCGCGACATGTTCGAGCAGGGCAAGAAGAATGCCCCCTGCATCATCTTCATCGACGAGATCGACGCGGTCGGCCGCCATCGCGGCGCCGGCCTGGGCGGCGGCAACGACGAGCGCGAGCAGACGCTGAACCAGCTGCTGGTCGAGATGGACGGCTTCGAGGCGAATGAGGGCGTGATCCTGATCGCCGCGACCAACCGGCCGGACGTGCTGGACCCGGCGCTGCTGCGTCCCGGCCGTTTCGACCGCCAGGTCGTGGTGCCGAACCCGGACATCATGGGCCGCGAGAAGATCCTCAAGGTCCACATGCGCAAGGTGCCGTTGGCACCGGATGTCGATGCCCGCGTCATCGCCCGCGGCACGCCCGGCTTCTCCGGTGCGGATCTCGCCAACCTCGTCAACGAGGCGGCGCTGCTGGCCGCCCGGCGCGGCAAGCGGGTGGTCGCCCATGCCGAGTTCGAGGAGGCCAAGGACAAGGTCATGATGGGCGCCGAGCGCCGTTCGATGGTCATGACCGACGAGGAGAAGAAGACCACCGCCTACCACGAGGCCGGCCATGCCATCGTCGGGCTGTACGTCCCCGAGCACGACCCGATCCACAAGGCGACGATCATCCCGCGCGGCCGTTCGCTCGGTATGGTGGTCAGCCTGCCGGAGAACGACCGCATCAGCTGGGCCAAGATCCAGATGGAATCGCGGTTGGCGATGACCTTCGGCGGCCGTCTGGCCGAGGAGCTGATCTTCGGGCCGGAGCGGGTGACCAGCGGAGCCGCCAGCGATATCCAGCAAGCGACCAACCTGGCGCGTGCGATGGTCACGGAATGGGGCATGTCCCCGCGGTTGGGCCGGCTGCGCTACAGCTCGAACGGCCAGGAGGTCTTCCTCGGCCATTCGGTGACGCAGACCCAGAACGTCTCGGAAGAGACCGCCAAGATCATCGACGAGGAGATGCGTCGCATGATCGAGGAGGCCGAAGGCAAGGCCAGGACCATCCTGACCGAGCATCTCGACCAGCTGCACCTGCTGGCCAACGCCCTGCTCGAATACGAGACGCTGACCGGCGACGAGGTGCGTGGCCTGATCCTGCGCGGCGAGGCGATCGTGCGGCCGGAGCCGAATGACGAGCCGCCGCCGCCGAAGCGCCCGACCAGCGGCAAGCGCACCTCGGTGCCATCGGGCGGCGCCAAGGGCATGGACCCGGAGCCCCAACCTGGTACGTAATCGGACCTGACCGGGTGAAGACCCCTGATCGTGACCCCGGGCCGCGCTTCGACGCGGCCCGGGCCGTTTTCCTCTCCGACGATTTTGCACCCTGGGCCAGCCGGCCCAGGGTGCGCCCGTATCTGCGCCCGCTCAGCCTGGCCGATCACGCGCCCGGCGCGCTGCCCCTGGCCGGCGGCCCGCTGTCCTTCGACCGCGTCGAGCTGATCCTGCGCGACGGGGCAGGGCAGAGCGAACGCGCCGTCGCCGATCTTGCCACGCTGCGCCGCTGGGCCGGGCTGCGCGGCCTCGATGCAGCGATCGCGGAACGGCTCGACCGGCTCAGCCGGCCGCGCCCGGCCTTCGCCGGCCTTGCCCTCGACCGGCCCCGGCTGATGGGCATCGTCAACGTCACCCCGGACAGCTTCTCCGACGGCGGTGACTTCGCCGATGCCGGCCGCGCCGTCGCCCATGGCCTGGCGATGGCCGAGGCGGGGGCCGAGATCCTCGATGTTGGCGGCGAATCCACCCGGCCGGGATCGGCCACGGTGTCGCCGGACCAGGAGATCGCGCGGATCGAGCCGGTGGTGCGCGACCTCGCCAATCGCGGCCTGACCGTCTCGATCGACACCCGCCATGCCGTGGTGATGGCCGCGGCGCTGGCGGCCGGCGCCCGCATCGTCAACGACGTCACCGGCCTCACCGGCGATGCCGAGAGTCTTGGGTTCGTCGCCCGCGCCGGCTGCCCGGTGGCGCTGATGCACATCCGGGGCGAGCCGCGGACGATGCAGGACGATCCGGTCTATGACGACGTCCTGCTCGACGTCCATGATTGGCTTGAAGCGCGGGTGGCGGCCTGCGTCGCCGCCGGCATCCCGGCCGGCCGCATCGCCATCGATCCCGGCATCGGCTTCGGCAAGCGGCCGCTGGCCCACAATCTGCCGCTTTTGCGTGGTCTCTCTCTGTTGCACGGGCTCGGCTGCCCCATCCTGCTCGGGGTGTCGCGCAAGCGCTTCATCGGCAGCCTGTCGGGCGCCGAGGAGCCGAAGGCGCGGGGCCCAGGGTCGATCGCGGCGGGGCTGTACGGCATCGCCCAGGGCGTGCAGATACTGCGCGTGCATGATGTCGGGGAGACGCATCAGGCGCTCGCGGTGTGGTCGGCGCTGCAGGCGGGAGTGAATTGAGGAGTGGGGGACAGATGACGCGCAAGCTCTTCGGCACCGACGGGATCCGCGGCCGCGCCAATGTCGAGCCGATGACGGCGGAGACGGCGCTGAAGGTGGCGACGGCGGCCGCGGCGCAGTTCCGTCGCGGCGACCACCGCCACCTCGTGGTGATCGGCAAGGACACGCGCCTGTCCGGCTACCTGCTGGAGCCGGCGCTGACCGCGGGCTTCATCGGCGCCGGCATGGACGTCATCCTGGTCGGCCCGATGCCGACCCCGGCCATCGCCATGCTGACCCGGTCGTTGCGCGCCGATCTCGGGGTGATGATCTCGGCCTCGCACAACCCGTTCGAGGACAACGGCATCAAGCTGTTCGGGCCGGACGGCTACAAGCTGTCGGACGAGGTCGAGAAGGCGATCGAGGACCGCATCGTCCTGCCGCCGGACGACCAGCTGGCCCCGCCGGCCAAGCTCGGCCGCGCCCGCCGGCTGGACGATGCCTCCGGCCGCTACATCGAATACGCCAAGAACACTTTCCCCAAGGGGCTGCGGCTCGACGGGCTCAAGGTGGTGGTCGATTGCGCCAACGGCGCCGCCTACAAGGTAGCGCCGGCGGTGCTGTGGGAGCTGGGGGCCGACGTCATCTCCATCGGCGTGGCGCCTGATGGACTCAACATCAACAAGGGCTGCGGCGCCACCGCGACCGATGTGATGCAGCAGGCGGTGGTGGCCCATGGCGCCCATCTCGGCCTGTCGCTCGACGGCGATGCCGACCGGCTGATCATGGCCGACGAGACCGGCCGCCAGATCGACGGCGACCAGCTGATGGCGATGATCGCGCGCGACTGGTCCGCCGGCGGCCGGCTGGCCCAGCCGGCGGTGGTGGCGACGGTGATGTCCAACCTGGGCATGGAGCGCTTCCTCGGCGGCCTCGGCATCGAGCTGATCCGCACCGCGGTGGGCGACCGCTACGTGGTCGAGACCATGCGCGAGCGCGGCTTCAACCTCGGCGGCGAACAGTCCGGCCACATCGTCATGAGCGACTACGCCACCACCGGCGACGGGCTGATCGCGGCGCTGCAGGTGCTGGCGGTGATCCAGCAGGCCGGCCGGCGGTCGAGCGAGGTGTTCCGGGTGTTCGAGCCGATGCCGCAGCGGCTGCGCAGCGTCCGCTTCACCCTGGCGGCCGGAGTCGCGTCGCCGCTGGAGCAGGCGCCGGTGAAGGACGCCATCGCCGCGGCCGAGGCCCGGCTGGGCAAGGACGGGCGGCTGCTGATCCGCAAATCGGGCACCGAGCCGGTGATCCGGGTGATGGCGGAGGGGGAGGACGCGGCGCTGATCGAGACCCTGGTCGGCGAGATCTGCGCCTCGATCGAGCACGCCGCGGCCTGATTTCCGTCCTTTCTCTTGTCATGCCACGGCTTGACCGTGGCATCCAGGGCCACCCAGGGCGGTTCTTCGTGGCCCCTGGATTGCCCGGTCAAGCCGGGCAATGACAAGTGAAGGGCGTGGCGTCGCTCAGAATTTCTCCGGTCGTCTGTGTTTCCGGCCCAACCGGACACCAGTGGGTCAAGCCCGAGGATGACGGTGAAAGTGGCGCAGCCTCCAAATACCGATTGACGGAACCGGGCCGATCTCTATCCTCCGCGGCGGGCCACGTCCCCCCACCGGGACGCTGCTATCTGGAAGGATAGACTATGACTGCGAGTGCGCTCGCCCCCACGCCCGGACTCCGTCCGCGCAACCCCAATTTCTCCTCCGGTCCCTGTGCCAAGCGTCCCGGCTGGTCGCTCGAGGCGCTGCAGGATGCCGCCCTTGGCCGGTCGCATCGCGCCGGCATCGGCAAGGCCAAGCTCGCTGACGTGATCGAGCGGTCGAAGCGCGTGCTGCGCATGCCCGCCGACTGGCGCCTGGCCATCGTGCCGGGGTCGGACACCGGCGCCGTCGAGATGGCGCTGTGGACCCTGCTCGGCGCCCGCGGCGTCGACCTGCTGGCCTGGGAAAGCTTCGGCGAAGGCTGGGTCACCGATGTGGTCAAGCAGCTGAAGCTGCCCGATGTCCGCACCTTCGCCGCCGCCTATGGCGAGCTGCCGGACCTCGGCCAAGTCGATTTCGACCGCGACGTGGTCCTGACCTGGAACGGCACCACCTCCGGCGTCCGCCTGGCCGATGGCGCCGCCATCCCGACCGGCCGCAAGGGCCTGGTGATCTGCGACGCCACCTCGGCCGCCTTCGCCATGGACCTGCCCTGGGACAAGCTCGACGTCGTCACCTGGTCCTGGCAGAAGGTGCTGGGCGGGGAGGGGGCTCACGGCATGCTGGCCCTGTCGCCCCGCGCGGTGGAGCGGCTGGAGTCCTACACCCCGGCCTGGCCGTTGCCGAAGGTGTTCCGCCTGACCTCCAAGGGCAAGCTGGCCGAGGGCCCGTTCAAGGGCGAGACCATCAACACCCCGTCGATGCTGTGCGTCGAGGACGCGATCGACGGCCTGCGCTGGGCCGAGGAGATCGGCGGCCTGGATAAGCTGATCGAACGTTCGGAGAATAATCTCGCCGCCGTCGCCGGCTGGGTCGCCCGCACCCCCTGGGTCGACTTCCTGGCGGTGCGGCCGGAGATCCGGTCCTGCACCTCGATCTGCCTCAGGATCGTCGACCCCGCCATCACGGCGCTGGACGACGAGGCCCAGGCCGCGGTGCCGAAGAAGATCGCCTCGCTGCTGGAGAAGGAAGGCATCGCCTTCGACATCAACGGCTATCGCGACGCGCCCCCGGGCCTGCGGATCTGGGGCGGCGCCACGATCGACACCGCCGATCTCGAAGCGCTGCTGCCCTGGCTCGACTGGGCGTTCGACCGCGCCCGGGCCGAGCTGAAGCTGGCCGCCTAGTCTCTCCCATCTTTCATCGTCATTGCGAGCGCAGCGAAGCGGTCCATAGGGCAGCCCGGACTGGCACCATGGATTGCTTCGTCGGCTTCGCCTCCTCGCAATGACGGCTGCTCTTACGGAGCCACGTCCATGCCCAAGGTTCTCATTTCCGACGCCCTGTCCCCGGCCGCCGTCGCCATCTTCCGCGACCGCGGTGTCGAGGTCGACGTCAAGACCGACCTCAAGCCCGAGGAACTCAAGGCCATCATCGGCCAGTATGACGGCCTCGCCATCCGTTCGGCCACCAAGGTGACCAAGGAGGTGCTGGCTGCCGCGACCAACCTCAAGGTCGTCGGCCGCGCCGGCATCGGCGTCGACAATGTCGACGTCCCGGCCGCCACCCAGCGCGGCGTGGTGGTGATGAACACGCCGTTCGGCAATTCGATCACCACCGCCGAGCACGCGATCGCCATGATGTTCGCGCTGGCCCGGCAGCTGCCGGACGCCAACGCCTCGACCCATGCCGGCAAGTGGGAGAAGTCCCGCTTCATGGGCGTCGAGCTGTACGGCAAGACGCTGGGCCTGATCGGCTGCGGCAACATCGGCTCGATCGTCGCCGACCGCGCCATCGGCCTGAAGATGAAGGTCATCGCCTATGACCCGTTCCTGTCGCCGGACCGGGCGCTGGACCTCGGGGTCGAGAAGGTCGAGCTCGACGGGCTGTTCCAGCGCGCCGACTTCCTGACCCTGCACACCCCGCTGACCGACCAGACCCGCAACATCGTCGACGCCGCGGCGATCGCCAAGATGAAGCCGGGGGTGCGCATCATCAACTGCGCCCGCGGCGGCCTGATCGTCGAGGAGGACCTGCTGGCGGCCCTGAAATCCGGCCATGTCGCCGGCGCCGCGCTGGACGTCTTCGCGGTCGAGCCGGCGAAGGAGAGCGCCTTCTTCGGCCTGCCCAACGTGGTCTGCACCCCGCATCTCGGCGCGGCGACCAGCGAGGCGCAGGAGAATGTGGCGCTGCAGGTGGCGGAGCAGATCTCGGACTTCCTGCTGTCCGGCGCCGTGACCAACGCGCTGAACATGCCGTCGGTGACGGCGGAGGAGGCGCCGAAGCTGAAGCCGTACTTGGCGCTGGTCGAGCAGCTCGGCGGCTTCGCCGGGCAGATCACCGAGACCCGGCTGAAGGCGGTCAACATCACCTATGAGGGCGATGTCGCCCAGCTCAACACCCGGCCGATCACCAGCGTCATCCTGGCCGGGCTGCTGCGGCCGCTCTTGGACAGCGTCAACATGGTGTCGGCGCCGGTGGTGGCGCGCGAATACGACATCGATGTCAGCGAGACCAAGCGCGAAACCTGCGAGGACTATCACACCCTGGTGCGGCTGACGGTGACGACCGAGCGCCAGACCCGGACCATTGCCGGGTCGCTGTTCGCCGGCACCAAGCCGCGCATCGTCGAGCTCGAGGGCATCTCGCTCGAGGCCGAGGTGGCGCGCAACATGCTGTTCGTGCGCAACGAGGACAAGCCGGGCTTCATCGGCCGGCTGGGCACGGTGCTGGGCGACGCCGGCATCAACATCGCCAACTTCAACCTCGGCCGCCGGCCGGAAGGCGGCAGCGCCCTGGCGCTGGTGTCGGTCGACAGCCCGGTGGCGGACGAGGTCGTCAAGGCCGTGCTGGCCCTGCCCAGCGTGGTCCAGGCCAAGGCGCTGAACTTCTGAACGGGCGCCACTGATCCTAAAGAGAAACCCCGGCCTTGAAGGCCGGGGTTTTGCTTTTTGTTCGTCATTGCGAGGAGGCGAAGCCGACGAAGCAATCCATCTCACCACCTGGCATGGATTGCTTCGCTGCGCTCGCAATGACGGAGAGGGGGACGTCCCTCCTCAGAACGGCGAGTCGGGGTAGTAGAACTCCTTGGCGTTGTCCTTGGTCACCAGCGTGGCGTCGAGGATGTAGCGGCCGCGCACCGGCAGCTGGGCGTAGAGGTTGGCGGCGGTCAGGTCCATCGCCACCGCGACCATCGCCGGCGGGTACAGCACGTCGACCGGGATCATCTTGTCGCCGTCCATCACCCGCTTGACCATGTCCTTCATGCCGGCGCCGCCGACCACGAACTTGATGTCGGTGCGGTTGGCCTGCTTGATCGCCTCCAGCACGCCCACGGCCATGTCGTCGTCCTGGCACCACACCGCATCGATCTGCGGATACTTCGCCAGGTAGTCCTGCATCACCTTGAAGGCGTCGTCACGGCTCCAGTTGCCGAACTGCTTGTCCAGCACCTTGATGCCGCTGCCCTGGATCGCCTCGTCGAAGCCCTTGATCCGCTCCTCGTCGATCACGATCGGCAGGCCGCGGATGACCACGACGTTGCCGGTGCCCAGCGTGTCCTTGATGTAGCGGCCGGCGACGCGCCCCAGCTCCGGGTTGTTGCCGGCGACGTAGAGGTCCTGGATCGACGGGTCGCTGAGCGCCCGGTCGACCACGGTGATGAACACGCCCTTGCTCTTGACCTGGCGCAGCGGGTCGGTCAGCTCGTCGGAATTGTGCGGCAGGGCCACCAGGGCGTTGATGCCCTGGGTGGTCAGGTCCTCCAGCGCATTGGCCTGGGACGCGCCGTCCGGCGAGGTCTTGACGATGACCTTGAGCCCGGGATAGCGGGCCTCCAGCGCCTTGGCCGCCTGCTCGGCGTGATACACCACGCCGCCGGTCCAGCCATGGTCGGCGGCCGGGATCGACACCGCCATGGTCTTGGCCTCCTGCGCCTGGGCCGTGCCCGCGATCGCCAGCAGCGCCGCGGCCGCCAGGCCGATGAAACGGAACTTCATGATTCCTCCCCACAGATCGAGCCCTGTTGTCGGACGGGCGGCTCTTTCCCGCGTTCAACTACCGCCGGGCCGGCGCAGCAGTGACCGCTGCACCAGCATGGCGATGATGATGATGGCGCCCTGCACCGCGCTGATCAGGTACTCGCTGACCAGGTTGGACAGGGTCATGACGTTGCCCACGACCTCCAGGATCAGGGCGCCGCAGATGGTGCCCCAGATCCGGCCGACGCCGCCGCGTAGCGCGGTGCCGCCGACCACCACGGCGGTGATCGCCTGCAGCTCCCACAGCAGCCCGGTGGTCGAGGTGGCGGAGCCGAGGCGGGGCACATAGACCAGCACCGCGACGGCGACGCAGACGCCCTGGATGACATAGGTCAGCGTCCGCACCCGGTCGACCGAGATGCCGGAATAGCGCGCGACCTCCTCGCTCGACCCCACCGCGCGGACATGGCGGCCGAAGGCGGTGCGGTAGAGGACGAAGGCGCCCAGCGCGCCGACCGCCAGGATCACCAGGATCGGGACCGGCACGCCGAACACCGTGCCGAAATAGACCGGCCGGTACAGGGCGCGCAGGTCGGGCGCCTTCATCGCGATCGACCCGCCCTCGGCCAGCCAGATCAGCAGGCCGCGGAAGATGCCCATGGTGCCGAGGGTGACGATGAACGGCTCGATCCGCCCCACCGTGGTGACCAGCCCGTTGCCCAGGCCGCACAGCGCGCCGAGGCCCACTGCGGCGACCATCGCCAGCGCGATCATGCCGTGGCCGTCGACCACCGGGGCCGCGTTCATCAGCAGGATCATCGCCCCGGCGACGAAGCCGGACATCGACCCGACCGACAGGTCCAGCCCGCCGGCGGTGATGACGAAGGTGGCGCCGACCGCGATGATGGCGATGAAGGCGCTGCGCGTCGCGACATTGAGCAGGTTGTCGGCGGTGAGGAAATTCGGGTTCAGCAGCGCACCGACCACGATCAGCACGGCCAGCGCCAGGAATGGCGCCAGGCTGCGCAGGTCGAATCGGAAGCCGCGTCCGGCGGGTGTCGTTGTGGTGGTGCTCATGCCTCCCCCGCCGGCCGTTCGGCCGGGTTCGTTGTTCGCACGCCGGTGGCGTAGGTGACGATCTCGTCCTCGGTCATCGCGTCGCCGGCGACCTCGCCGACGATGCGGCCGGACCGCATCACCAGGATGCGGTGGCACAGGCCGATCAGCTCCTGCATCTCCGACGAGATGACGATCACCGATTTGCCCTGGGCCGCCAGTTCGGCGATGAAGCTGTAGATCTGCTGCTTGGTGCCGATGTCGATGCCGCGGGTCGGCTCGTCGATCACCACGATCTCCGGCTCCAGCAGCATCATCTTGCCCAAGAGCAGCTTCTGCTGGTTGCCGCCGGACAGCTGCCCGGCCAGCAGGTCCTTGCGGCGGGTCCGCACATCGAAGGCGGCGATCGCCTTGTCCAGCTCGGCCCATTCCTTCGCCGTGTCGATCACCGGGCCGCGGGTGAAGCGCTTCAGGGCGGCGAGGGTCAGGTTGATCCGCAGGTCCTGGGCCAGCAGCAGGCCTTTGCCCTTGCGGTCCTCGCTGAGATAGACGATCCCGGCCGCCATGCTGTCGCGCACCGTGGCGAAGCGGGCGGGCTTGCCGGCGCGGCGGATCTCGCCATGGCCGGGCCTCAGCCCCAGCACGCCTTCCAGCAGCTCGGTGCGGCCGGCGCCGACCAGCCCGGCGAAGCCCAGGATCTCGCCGCGCCGCAGGGTGAACGAGGCATCCTGCGCATATCCCGGCACGGTCATGGCCTTGACCTCCAGCACCGGCTCGCTCGCCGGGGCCGGGGTGCGCGGCGGGTACAGGTTGGCCATGTCGCGGCCGACCATCATCCGGGCCATGTCCAACGGCTCCAGCGCCGCCGCCTCATGGGTGCCGATCAGCCGGCCGTCGCGCAGCACCGTGACCCGGTCGGCGATGGTCTTCACCTCGGGCAGGCGGTGCGAGACGTACAGCACGGCCACGCCCTTGGCCCTGATGTCGCGGATCACGGCCAGCAGGGCGTCGGTCTCGATCGGGGTCAGCGACGCCGTCGGCTCGTCGAAGATCACCAGGCTGTGCGGCACCAGCAGGGCGCGGGCGATCTGCACCAGCTGGCGCCGGGCGATCGACAGCTGCGCCACCACCGCGGTCGGGTCGATCTCGGCGCCCAGCGCGCGCACCGCCTCGGCGGCCTTGGCGTTCATGGCCCGGTCGTCCAGCGCCAGGCCGCGGCGCTGCTCGCGCCCCAGGAACAGGTTCTCGGCGACGGTCAGGTGCGGCGCCAGCAGGATCTCCTGATGCACCAGCACGATGCCGTGGCGCTCGGCATCGACCGGCCCGGCCAGGCGCAGCGGCGCGCCATGCATCGCCAGGGTGCCGGCGCTCGGCGCCAGGTGGCCGGCCAGGATCTTCATCAGGGTCGATTTGCCGGCGCCGTTCTCGCCGATCACGGCGTGCACCTCGCCCGGCCGCACGTCGAAGGCGATGTCCTGCAGCACCGCGACCGGGCCGAAGGACTTGCCCAGGCCCTGGACGCTCAGCAGCGGCCCCTCGAAGGACGCCGGAATCGGGGCAGGGGCGGCGGTCATGGCAGGTTGTCCCGGATGAAGATGTCGATCCGGATCCGCTCCTGGTCCGGCACGATCGGCACGTTCTCGCGCAGCGCCAGCATCACCCGGATGCTGCTGCGCGCCATGTGGCCCGGATCCTGGTTGATGACGGCGGCGATGGTGCCGCGGATCAGGTGGCGGCGGGTGAATTCGGTCAGCTCATGGCCGATGAACACCACCTCGCGGGCGCGGCCGGTGGCCTCCAGCGCGGCGACGACGCCCTGCGCGCCGGCGCCGACATTGTATAGGCCGACCAGGTCGGGATTCTCGTCCAGGAGGGTGCGGGCCGCGGCCTCGACCCGGGCGGTGTCGTCGCGCGCCTCGCGCAGCGGCAGCACTTCGAGATGGGGGTATTCGCCTGATATCACCTGCTCGAAGCCGAACTGCCGCTCGATGTGGTCGCGCAGCTGCAGGGAGCCGGCGATCAGCCCGACCTTGCCGCGCCGCGGGCCGATGAAGCGGCCCAGCAGGCTGGCCGCGGTGCGCCCGGCGGCGTGGTTGTCCAGCCCGACAT
This sequence comes from Inquilinus sp. 2KB_23, assembly GCF_052115705.1. Classification (NCBI taxonomy): domain Bacteria; kingdom Pseudomonadati; phylum Pseudomonadota; class Alphaproteobacteria; order Rhodospirillales; family Rhodospirillaceae; genus Inquilinus; species Inquilinus sp. 2KB_23. The sequence goes on from NZ_JBFRHF010000003.1 coordinate 17,032, forward strand.
AGTGGCTGCGCCGGGCGCCGGGCAGGTCGGAGACCAGGGTGACGACGGTGACCCCGCGCGCCGTCAGGGCGTTCAGCGCCTCGGCCACAGCGGGGTGGTCGAGCGCGACCACCGCGACGCCGTCGAGCTCCTGCGGCAGCCGCTCCAGCGCCTCGGCCAGGGCGTTGCCGTCGAACACGTCGACCAGGATGATCTCGATGCCGACCCGCTCGGCTGCATGGCGGAGAGCGAGGGTGCGGAACTCGCGCTGCAGGCTGTGCATGAAGTCGTTGGTGCCGACCGGCAGGATCGCGACGAATCGGAAGTCGCGGGCCCGCGACAGGCGCGAGGCCAGCCGGTCCGGCTCGTAATGCAGGCGTTCGACCGCGGCTTTGACGCGATCGACCATCCGCGCATGGATCCCGGCACGCCCGTTCAGCACGCGGTCGACGGTCGCGACACTGACACCGGCTTCGCGGGCGACGTCTTGCAGCGTCGTCTTGGCCACGGAAGCTCCTCCCTGCTGAAGGGATAGCATCAAAATTTGATGAAGGAAAATCAAACCGGGATGGAGGCGGTCCGACCGTCGTCGCCGCCACCCTCTCCGTCATTGCGAGGAGGCGAAGCCGACGAAGCAATCCATCGGGCAGCTCGTGCGGCCCGATGGATTGCTTCGCTGCGCTCGCAATGACGAAGGGGGGCTGAAGCGCCCTATCGCCGCTTACCGCCGCACGAGACACCCTCGCAGGAAAATCTCCACCGACTCGGCGACATGCCGGTCGATCTCGTCGCGCGGGGGCAGGGGGGCGATGCCGAGGGTGGCGGCGCGCAACGGCTCGGCGATGGCCATCGAGACCAGCATCCGGGCGGCACTCATGCTGTCGTCCAGCCGCAGCACGCCATGGCGGCGCTGCGTCTCCAGCCAGACCGCCAGCGCCTCGGCGTTGCGCACCGGGCCGGCCTGGTAGAAGGCCTGCGCCATCGCCGGAAAGCGCAGCGCCTCGGCATAGACCAGCCGGTTCAGCGCCACCGTCTCCTCCGACAGCACCAGCCGCGCCAGCTCCTGCAGGAACTGGTGCAGCGCCCGCTCCGCCGCCACCGGGTCGGGGCCGGCATCGTGCCCGATCGGCGACCGCAGCGCCGCGGACCGGGTGTCGATCACCGCCTCCAGCAGCTTCTCCTTGGTGGCCACGAACCGGTAGATCGTCTTCTTCGACACCCCCGCGGCCTGGGCCACGGCCTCCATGCTGGTGGCACCGAAGCCCTGGGCCAGGAAGATCCCGGTCGCCGCCCCGACGATCAGGGCGCGGGTCTCGGCGTCGCCGCGCTGCTGCGGCCGCCCGCGCGGGCGCTTCGGCGTTTCCTGCATGTCTGGCCTCTCCGACGCGCAATTGCGTCCTCCGTCTCTGTGTCCCATCTTTCGTTGGAAACCGTCAAGTTTCCTAAATACCCAAGTCGCAATCCCGGCGTTGCATCCAGGTGGATGCCGGGCGGCGGCTTCCGGTTTCTGCTTTGGAGGGCAAGAGCCATGACGCATCAGGTCCAGCCGGTCCAGCTGCGCGCCACCCCGGCGCCGGACGCCAGCGAAGCCGCACCGCCGGCCACGCCGGCGAAACCGCGCGGCCGTCTTGGGCGAAAGCTGCTGCTGATCCCGCTCGGCGTGGTCGTACTGGCCGGAGCCGCCTGGTTCGGCTGGAACTACTGGACCGTCGGCCGCTTCCAGGAATCGACCGACGACGCCTATGTGAAGGCCGATTCCACCATCATCGCGCCGAAGGTCTCGGGCTATCTCGCCGAGGTGCTGGTCGCCGACAACCAGGCGGTGACCGCCGGACAGCCTCTGGCCCGGATCGACGACCGCGACTACGCCGTGGCGCTGGACCAGGCCAAGGCCGACGTCGCCGCGGCGCAGGCGGACATCGCCAATGCCGAAGCCGCCATCCAGCAGCAGGGCGCGGCGATCGACCAGGCCCGCGCCACCACCGTGGTGGACCAGGCGAACCTGACTTTCGCCCAGCAGCAATACGACCGCTACACCGCCCTGGCCGATCGCGGCAACGGCAGCGTCCAGCAGGCCCAGCAGATGGCCGCGAACATCGAATCGGCGAAGGCGACGCTGCAGCGCGACCAGGCGGCCGTGACCGCCTCGGAAAAGCAGCTCGACGTGCTGCGGGCCCAGCGTGACAAGGCCAACGCCACCCTGAAGCACGACCAGGCGGTGCAGGGCCAGGCCGAGCTGAACGTCAGCTACACCACCATCACGGCGCCTTTGGCCGGGACCGTCGGCAACCGCACGCTGCGGGTCGGCCAGTACGTCCAGGCCGGCACCCAGCTGATGGCCGTAGTGCCGCTGTCCGAGACCTATGTCGTCGCCAACTTCAAGGAGACGCAGCTGACCGACGTGCATCGCGGCCAGCCGGTCGACATCTCGGTCGACACGTTCCCGGACGCGGCGATCAAGGGCCATGTCGACAGCCTGGCGCCGGCCAGCGGCCAGGAATTCGCCCTACTGCCGCCGGACAACGCCACCGGCAACTTCACCAAGATCGTCCAGCGCATCCCGGTCAAGGTCGTGCTCGACCGCAACGACCCGCTGGCCGGCGAGCTGCGCCCCGGCATGTCGGTGATCGCCACCATCGACACCAAGCAGGCCGACACCAAGCAGGCCGACGCCAAGTAGGCGACGCAAGGGCAGCGACGCGGCGCCGTCAGGCGCCGCCGCTGACCGCCGGGTCGGGAGGCCCGCACCATGTCCTCGATCACCAGCGCCACAGCCGCGCCGCCGGCCACCCCGGCCGCGGGCGCCAGCCTGACCACCTGGATCTCGGTCTTCTCCGGCCTGCTCGGCGCCTTCATGGCCGTGCTGAACATCCAGATCACCAACGCCTCGCTGCCGCAGATCGAAGGCGGCATCGGCACCGGCGTCGACAACGGCGCCTGGATCTCGACCTCCTACTTGATCGGCGAGATCATCGTGATCCCGCTGACCGCCTATCTCAGCCAGGTCTTCGGCTTCCGCCGCTTCCTGCTGGTCAACACCGCGCTGTTCCTGACCTTCTCGGTGGCCTGCGCCTTCGCCGCCAATCTCGGCCAGATGATCATGCTGCGCGGCATCCAGGGCTTCACCGGCGGCGTGCTGATCCCGATGGCCTTCACCCTGGTCATGACCCGGCTGCCGATGCACCAGCGGCCGATGGGCATGGCGCTGTTCGCCATCACCGCCACCTTCGCCCCGGCGATCGGCCCGACCATCGGCGGCTGGCTGACCGACAATTACGGCTGGGAATACATCTTCTACATCAACCTGGTGCCCGGCGCCGCCATGCTGGCGGGGCTGGCCCTGACGCTCGAGCGCGAGCCGATGCGGCTGGGTCTGCTGAAGGAGGGCGACTGGTTCGGCATCGGCGCCATGGCGATCGGCCTGGCCGCGCTGCAGACGGTGCTGGAGGAGGGCAACAAGGACGATTGGTTCGGCTCGCCCTTCATCGTCCGGCTGACGGCGATCGCGGTGGTGGCCCTGTCGCTGTTCCTGTGGATCGAGCTGAAGGTGGCCAAGCCGGCGGTCGATCTTCGCCTGCTGCTGCGCCGGAACTTCGGCTTCGGCACCCTGGCCAATGTCTTCCTCGGCTTCGCCCTGTACGGCTCGGCCTACCTGCTGCCGCAGTACCTAGCCCAGGTGCAGGGCTATGATTCCGAGCAGATCGGCGGCGTCATGGCCTGGACCGGCCTGCCGCAGCTGCTGATCATCCCGATGGTGCCGATGCTGATGGGCCGGCTCGACGGGCGCTGGCTGGTGGCCGGCGGGCTGATGGTGTTCGCCGCCAGCTGCTTCATGAACACCCATATGTCGCTGGTCTATGGCGGCGACCAGCTGTTCATGCCGAACATCGTCCGCGCCATCGGCCAGGCGGTGGTGATGGCGCCCTTGTCCGCCATCGCCATGGCCGGCATCGCGCGGCAGGAATCGGCCGCCGCCTCAGGCCTGTTCAACATGCTGCGCAACCTCGGCGGCGCTTTCGGCACGGCGCTGCTGGGCACCATCGTCACCAAGCGCGAGCAGTACCACTCCAACATCATCGGCCAGTCGGTGACGCTGCTGCGCGACGAGGTGCGGACGCGGATCGACCAGATGACCAGCTACTTCATGGCGCATGGCGTGTCCGATCCGGCCACGGCGAAGCATCAGGCCATCGTCGCCATCGGCCGGTCGGTCAAGGCGCAGTCGCTGGTGATGGGCTTCAGCGACACCTTCGCGGTGCTCGGCGTCATCCTGGTGGCCTCGGCCGCCTGCGTCTTCGTCATGCGCAAGGGGGCCGCCTCCGGCGGCGGAGGTCACTGAGCCCAGCAGGTTGGCTTCGCCCGAGAGCGACCCAACCTGCGAAGGCAGGCGGCAGTGCCGTCCGTCAGTTCACCAGCTTGCGGTAGAGGTGCCAGGTGGCGTGGCCGAGCACCGGCATGACGACGATCAGCCCGACGAAGAGCGGGATCGAGCCGACCACCAGGCCGACGGAGACGATCAGGCCCCACACCGCCATCGGGATCGGGTTGGCGGCGACCGCGCGGACCGAGGTCCAGATCGCGGTGTCGATCCCGACGTCGCGGTCCAGCAGCAGCGGGAACGACACCACGCCGATCGCCATCGCCACCACCGCGAAGACGAGGCCGACGCCGCAGCCGATGATGATCAGGGCCCAGCCGGCATTGGTGGTGAACACATCGTGCAGGAACGAGCCGACCGAGGCCGGTGCGCCGGGCCCGAGGGTGTTGTTGTAGATCACGTTGGCCAGGAACATCCAGACCACGAAGATCGCCGCCAGCACCGCGCCCAGCATCAGGATGACGCCGAAGCGGGGGGTGCGCAGCACGCCGAAGGCCGCGCCCCAGCTGGAGGGGTCGCCATGTTCGCGCCGCCGGCTCATCTCATACAGGCCGATGGCGGCGAAGGGGCCGATCAGGGCGAAGCCGGAGGCCAGCGGGAACAGCAGCGGCAGCATGTTCTCGCCGAACATCGCCCGCGCCAGCACCAGGCCGACGACCGGATAGATCAGGCAGAGGTAGAGGACGTCGGTGCGGTACGCGCCGAAATCGTCGAAGCCTTTGACCAGGGCATCCCGCAGGTCCGCCAGCCCGATGCGGTGCACTGCCGGGGCCAGGACGTTGGGATTCTCTTCCGCGTGGAACACGGTGCGGCTGCCCGACCTCACGGCCTGGCTGCCGAATTTGAGCTGATCCGCTCCCCATTCCAGGGGATTCCGGATGGTCATGTCCATTCCTCCCGAACCATGGTCCGAGGGGGCCTGCGTCGACCGTTGGCAGTGCGGCCGGGATGGCCGCCGGTCACGCTCGCCGCGACCCGCCATGGCCCAAAGTATAACCCGATTGCGACAATCCGTCCCCTCCCATCTCGCCGCGAATCGCGGATCCCGGCCTCGGCCCTTGAAGCGATCGGCCGAAAGCGGGAGGATCGGGGGAACACCAGGAGAGGATCGACGCCGCGGCGCGATCGACAGCCGGCCCCGATGGCGCAGCTGCGGCGGTGAACGGCCAGGCCCCGATCGGATGCGGGACGGGCCAAGCAGGGCAGGCGCAGCGGCGGCCCCGCCGCGGTCTCACCTGGAGGAAGCGTGATGATGCGTTCGACCCTGATCGGCATCCTGGCCCTCGCGGCCCTGACCTCGGCGGCCCGGGCGGATGGCGACCCTGCCGCCGGCGAGAAGGTGTTCCAGGTGTGCCGCGCCTGCCACCAGATCGGCGAGACCGCCAAGAACGCGGTGGGGCCGGAGCTGAACGGCTTGTTCGGCCGCCATTCCGGCTCCGTCGCCGGCTACAACTACTCCGACGCCAACAAGAACTCGGGCATCACCTGGGACGAGACGGTGTTCCGTGAATACATCAAGGCCCCGCGGGCCAAGATTCCGGGCACCAAGATGACCTTCATCGGCCTGAAGGACGACCAGAAGATCGACGACCTCATCGCCTTCCTCAAGCAGTTCGACGCCGACGGCAAGAAGAAGGAGTGACGTCAGGCGCCTGACCGGGCCGAGTCGACCGGCCGGGCAGGCTGGCGGCGCAAGCCAATACAGTGCCACGGCGGGCCATGTCCCGACATCGATTGACAATGGCGGCGGTGTCATCTCATCATCAAATTACAGGCCGCGGTCGGTAAAGACCGGCGCTGTATGGGTCGGCTTCGCGTCGACTGCGACGCGGAGTCCGCCCGGACGAGCGACGGAACCGGCCGAGCCTTGGCGAATGCGAAGGCCGCCCACGATGAAGATGTGGCCCAATTCTCCAGGGAATCGACTGCACCGGCCCGACGGGACCGGATGCGGGATCGCCCCGGAATTGTGCCATCGCGCCCCGCCCGACCCCGATCGGACCGCATCCCGGCCTCGCCATGCCTGTGCATTGCCCAGGGCAGGAAGGGACCGGCGATGAAGACTGCGCTCATCCTCGTGCTGGTCGCCGTCGGCTCGGTGGTGTTCCACCTGCTCAGCCCGTGGTGGTGGACGCCGATCGCCTCGAACTGGCACTACATCGACGGCACCATCACGATCACCTTCTGGATCACCGGGATCGTGTTCACCGCGATCGTGCTGTTCACGGCCTATTGCGTGTACCGCTTCCGGCACCGGGAGGGCGTGGTCGCCGACTACGAGCCGGAGAACAAGCGGCTGGAATCCTGGCTGACCATCGGCACCGCGGTCGGCGTGGCGGCGATGCTGGCGCCGGGCCTGGTGGTCTGGGCCCAATACGTCACCGTGCCGGACGACGCGACCGAGGTCGAGGTCATGGGCCAGCAATGGCAATGGGCCTACCGGCTGCCGGGCAAGGACGGCAAGCTGGGCACCGCCGACGCCCTCGACGTCACCGCGGACAACCCCTTCGGCATCGCCCCGGCCGACCCCAACGGCAAGGACGACGTGCTGATCCAGGGCGGCGAGCTGCATCTGCCGATCGGCAAGCCGGTCAAGGTCCTGCTGCGCGCCATCGACGTGCTGCACGATTTCTACGTGCCGCAGTTCCGGGCCAAGATGGACATGATCCCCGGCTCGGTCACCTACTACTGGTTCACCCCGACCCGCACCGGCACCTTCGAGGTGCTGTGCGCCGAACTCTGCGGCGTCGGCCATCCCTACATGCGCGGCACCGTCGTGGTCGACACCCAGGCCGACTACGAGGCCTGGCTGCTGCAGCAGCAGACCTTTGCCCAGGCGTCGGCGCCGGGAGAGATGCACGCGGCCAACTGACCGGGCCTCACGCAAGGGGGAGGGGCCCCGGTTTCGGAGGGAAGCATCTGCTGGATCAGGCCCGACCCCCATCGGATCTGACCGGGAGGAAGCGAGGAGGACACGCCGATGGTGGACGTCATCCGTGAGCCGGTCGAGCCGGTGCCGCCTGCCGAGGTCCCGGAACTCGAGCTGTACCATCCCAAGAGCTGGATCACGACCTGGGTGTTCTCGCAGGACGCCAAGGTCATCGCCGTCCAGTATGCGGTGACCGCGCTGGCGATCGGCATGGTCGCCCTGGTGCTGTCCTGGATGATGCGGCTGCAGCTGGCCTTCCCGGATTCCTTCTCCTTCATCGACGCCAACGGCTACTACCAGTTCATCACCATGCACGGCATGATCATGGTGATCTACCTGCTCACCGCCCTGTTCCTCGGCGGCTTCGGCAACTACCTGATCCCGCTGATGCTGGGCGCGCGGGACATGGTGTTCCCCTACGTCAACATGCTGAGCTACTGGATCTACCTGCTGGCCGTGCTGGTGCTGGTGGCGGGCTTCTTCGCGCCCGGCGGGCCGACGGGGGCCGGCTGGACCCTGTACCCGCCGCAGGCCATCCTGTCCGGCACGCCCGGGGGCCGCGAATGGGGCATCATCCTGATGCTGTCCTCGCTGATCCTGTTCATCATCGGCTTCACCATGGGCGGGCTGAACTATGTGGTGACGGTGCTGCAGGGCCGCACCCGAGGCATGACGCTGATGCGCATGCCGCTGACGGTGTGGGGCATCTTCACCGCCACGGTGATGGCGCTGCTGGCCTTCCCGGCGCTGTTCGTGGCCTCGGTGATGATGCTGATCGACCGGCTGCTCGGCACCAGCTTCTTCATGCCGTCGCTGGTCGAGATGGGCGAGCACCTGAAATACGCCGGCGGCAGCCCGATCCTGTTCCAGCACCTGTTCTGGTTCTTCGGCCATCCCGAGGTCTACATCGTCGCGCTGCCGGCCTTCGGCATCGTCTCCGACCTGATCAGCACCCATGCGCGCAAGAATATCTTCGGCTACCGCATGATGGTGTGGGCGATCGTCGGCATCGGCGCCCTCAGCTTCGTGGTCTGGGCCCACCACATGTATGTCAGCGGCATGAACCCGTATTTCGGGTTCTTCTTCGCCACCACCACGCTGATCATCGCCATCCCGACGGCGATCAAGGTCTACAACTGGGTGCTGACCCTGTGGCGCGGCGACATCCACCTGACGCCGCCGATGCTGTTCGCCATCGCCTTCATCGTCACCTTCGTCAATGGCGGGCTGACCGGCCTGTTCCTGGGCAATGTCGTGGTCGACGTGCCGCTGTCCGACACCATGTTCGTGGTCGCCCATTTCCACATGGTGATGGGGGTGGCGCCGATCTTCGTGGTGTTCGGCGCAGTCTACCACTGGTACCCCAAGATCACCGGCCGGATGCTGGACGACACGCTGGGCAAGATCCATTTCTGGGTCAGCTTCGTCGGCGCCTACGCGATCTTCTTCCCGATGCACTATCTCGGCCTGATCGGGGTGCCCCGGCGCTACTACGAACTCGGCGAGACCGCGTTCATCCCGCCTTCGGCCCATGATCTGAACATCTTCATCACCGTCGCGGCGCTGACCGTGGGCGCGGCCCAGCTGGTGTTCCTGTTCAACCTGATCTGGAGCCTGCGGCACGGCAAGGATGCCGGCGGCAACCCGTGGCGGGCGACGACGCTGGAGTGGCAGACGCCCACGACCCCGCCGCCGCACGGCAATTGGGGCGATGCCCAGCCGGTGGTCTACCGCTGGGCCTACGACTATAACGTGCCGGGCGCCGAGCAGGACTTCCTGCCGCAGAACTGGCCCGCGCCGTCGCGGCCGGGCTGAGGGCGCCGGGCATGGTCATCATCATCCTGTTCATGACCGGGGCCGTGGCCGCCGCCTTGTGGTGGCTGTCGCGCCAGGGGCTGATGACCAAGCCGTGGCTGGAGCAGAGCACGGTGGGCGACGTTCCCGCCACCGGTGCCTCGTCGCTGCCGGCCGCCAAGATCGGCCTGGGCATGTTCCTGACCGTGGCCGGGTCGCTGTTCGCGCTGCTGGTCAGCGCCTACGCCATGCGCATGGCGATGCCCGACTGGCGGGCGCTGCCGATGCCGATCCTGTTGTGGATCAACACCGGCGCGCTGGTGGTCAGCAGCGCCGCGCTGCAATGCGCCCAGGGCGCCGCCCGGCGGCAGGACCTGGCCGATGTGCGCACCGGCCTGCTGGCCGGCGGGGCGGGCGCCCTGGTGTTCCTGGCCGGGCAGCTGCTGGCGTGGCAACAGCTGAACGCCTTGGGCTATTTCCTGGCGACCAACCCGGCCAACGCCTTCTTCTACCTGCTCACCGCGGTGCATGGCGTGCATGTGGCCGGGGGCATGGTCGCCCTGGGTCGCACAGGGACCAGGGCGTGGCGCGGCGACCGGCCGGACCGGCTGCGCCTGAGCGTCGAGCTGTGCACGATGTACTGGCATTTCCTGCTGCTGGTCTGGCTGGTGCTGCTGGGCCTGCTGATGGGCTGGGCGGACCGCTTCGCCGACATGTGCCGCCAGCTGCTGAGCTAGGGGAGGGCTGAGATCATGGCCGAACCGCACCCGGGAGGATTGATCGCGCGGCCCGACGGCTGGCGCGGGGTCGCCGCCGACTGGGCCTCGGACCAGCGCGCCTTCAAGAGCGCGTCCTGGGGCAAGGCGATGATGTGGATCTTCCTGCTCAGCGACACCTTCGTCTTCAGCTGCTTCCTGCTGTCCTACATGACGGTGCGGATGTCCACCGCCCAGCCCTGGCCGAACCCGAGCGAGGTCTTCGCCCTCGACATCGGCGGCCAGCCGGTGCCGCTGATCCTGATCGCGATCATGACCTTCGTCCTGATCAGCAGCAGCGGCACCATGGCCATGGCGGTCAATTACGGCTACCGGCGCGACCGCAGGAAGACCGCGGCGCTGATGCTGGTGACCGCGGCCTTCGGCGCCACCTTCGTCGGCATGCAGGCCTTCGAATGGACCAAGCTGATCGGCGAGGGCGTGCGGCCCTGGGGCAACCCCTGGGGGGCGCCGCAATTCGGCTCGGCCTTCTTCATGATCACCGGCTTCCACGGCACCCATGTCACCATCGGGGTGATCTTCCTGGTGCTGATGGCGCGCAAGGTCTGGCGCGGCGACCTCGAAACCCAGAAGCGGGGCTTCTTCACCAGCCGCCGGGGCAATTACGAGATCGTCGAGATCACCGGCCTGTACTGGCACTTCGTCGATCTGGTCTGGGTGTTCATCTTCGCCCTGTTCTATCTGTGGTGAGGGAGGGGGCCATGGCACACGCCGCACATGCGCATGACGACGACATCCACCCGCACACGGCGCACGCCCAGGGGCAGCAGCATCCGATCAGGCTGTACCTGGTGGTCTGGGGCTGGCTGTTCGTGCTCAGCGCCTGCTCCTACATGGTCGACTATGTCGGCCTGCAGGGATATCTGCGCTGGGGCCTGATCCTGCTGTTCATGATGCTGAAGGCGGGGCTGATCGTCGCCGTGTTCATGCACATGGCCTGGGAACGGCTGGCCCTGATCTACGCCATCCTGGTGCCGCCCGTGGTGCTGCTGGTGTTCGTCGCCCTGATGGTGCTCGAATCCGACTACACCCTGCTGACCCGGATGCTGTTCCTGGGCGGGCGGTAGCGGTCTCGTAGGTTGGGTTCGCGCTTGCGAACCCGACACTTTCTCTTCCTTCGTTCCTCTTCCTGTCATTGCCCGGCTTGACCGGGCAATCCAGGGGCCGTCAAGAGCTGCTCCGGCCGCCCCTGGATGCCACGGTCAGGCCGTGGCATGACAAGTGAGGGGTGTTGTGTTGCTCTGAAATTCTCCTGTCGTCAGTCAGCTCTTCAGCACCCCCGCCACGATTTCCTGGATCAGCTCCGGCAGCACCTCGAAGGCGTAGGGCCGGTGCAGCCGCTCCAACGGCGTGTGGTAGTCGCGGCCCCAGGGGCCGGCGTTGACGATCGGGATCTGCGCCAGGGCCGGGCCCTCCGGCCAATCCAGCCCGGCGCCCCAGGCCGGGGTGTTGGCGGCGATCGCGCCGACCGAGGATTCGTCGCCCTGGCCCAGGAAGCTCATATCCGAGATGCCGGGGAAATAGCCCTCCAGCCCGATCGTGGTGCCGTGGCGGGCGGCGATGGTGGCCGCCGCGTCGCGGGTGGCGCGGTCCAGCCGGCGCGCCGCCGCATCCTCGCCCAGCACCACCGGCAGATAGGGCATCGAGGCGAAGCCCAGCACCACCGCCGGGCCGCTGCGGCCGCTCAGGCGCCACACCGCCTCGGTGATGCGGCGGCATTGCTCCGGCAGGTCCAGTCCGGCCTCGGCCACCTCCTCGGCCAGCGCGGCGATCGCCGCCGCGGCCTCGGGCGATCTCGCCAGTACCTCCTGCCGCAGCGCGTCGAAGCGCAGCACCGGGATGTCGGGCACGTCGGCGCCGCCGCGCTGGCGCAGCTGCGCCGCCACGCCGCCGACCGCGCCCTCGACGATCCGGGTCAGCGGCGCCAGCACATCCTCCGGCCCGCGCCGGTACAGCGCGGTGTTCCAGAACATCCACACCGTGCCGGGGGTGGTGACGTCGTAGCCGGGCTTGCCGTCCTTCATGCCCAGCAGCGTCGCGGGCGTGCCGGAGCTGTTGCCCAGGCTCTCGGTCAGCTCCGGCGCCCATTCCACCGCGGCGGCGACGGCGCCGGCCAAGGCGGCGGCGCCGACGCCGCGGATGGTGTCGGCGGCATGCACCGCCCGGCCGACCACCAGGGCGCTGGGCAGCAGCTTGCCGACGCTGCCCAGCGCCACCGACCGGCCGAAGCGGCCGTCGCCGGTGTCGCCCAGGCAATCGAGGTTGATCGCGGCATCGAGGCTCAGGCCCAGCGGTCCGGCCAGGACGGGCAGGGCGCGGGCGGCGCTGCGGGCGCCGGCGGAATTGACCTCCTCATCCGGCACCGCCAGGAACAGCAGGTTGCCCTCGCGATCCGGATCGGCGGCCGCCGCCTCCAGCACCGCCAGGCCGACGGCGAGGCCGCCCTTCATGTCCAGCAGGCCGCGGCCCGGCAGGAAATCCGGGCCCGACAGGTCGGCCAGGGCGCGCTTCTCATGCTCGCCATGGGCGGCCTTGCCCAGCCGCGCCAGCAGCGCCTGCTTCAGCGGCACCGGATCGATCGCGACCGGCAGCAGGTCGCCGTAATCGGCGGTCGTCACCGTGTCGAAATGGCCGGTCAGCACCACCGTGCGGGTGCCGCGGCCGCGCAGCAGCGCGGCGACGCTGGCGCGCCCCAGCCGGTCGCCGGCCGGGATGGTCCAGACATCCTGCGGCCGGTCGCGGAAGGCCGGGCTGGCGCGCAGCAGGCCGGCCAGCGTGTCGGCATAGGCGACCTCGTCCGGCGTGCCGGTGACGCTGGGGATGCGGGTGAGGGTCAGCGCCCAGTGCTCGGCGCGCGCGGCGAGGCCGTCGTTCATAATGCGGATCGATCCTTGGGGCAGAGGCGGCGACGTCGGAGTGCGAGCGCGGCTCAGCCCTTGCCGGCGAAGGCGTTGAAGGTGATCAGCGTCATCGTGTCCTTGATGTGGGGCAGGGCGTGGATCCGGCTGTTGACGAAGCGGCCGACATCCATGTCCTCCGGCAGGTAGCATTTGACCATCAGGTCGAACTGGCCGGAGATCGAGTAGATCTCCGACACCTCCTCGATCTCGTCCACCGCATGCTCGGCCGTGTCGTAGGCGCGGCCCAGCTCGCATTTGACCATGATGAAGATCGGACGCATCCGGCGCTCTCCGTGACTCGGGGTGAAGCGATCCTAGAGCATCCGGCGCCGGGTTGTCGTCCCGGTCGGGGCCGCCTAGGACCGATGGTCCGGCCCCGGGCCGCGCACGGTGCGGCGCCAGACCAGGGGGGCCGGGACCGTCAGCCGCCGCGGCGCGGCGGTCTCTGGCCCTTCCAGGATCGCCATCACCGCGTCGCTGACCGCCTCGGCCGACTGGTCGAAGGTGGTCAGGTCATAGGCGGACCAGGCGGCCTGGTCGGTGTTGTCGAAGCCGATGACGCACAGATCCTCCGGCACCTGCAGGCCGATGTCGTGGCGCGCCGCGTCGAGGAAGCCGAAGGCGACCAGGTCGTTGATGCAGAAGGCGGCGTCGGGCCGGTCCGGGCGCAGCAGCAGGTCGTGCGCCGCGGCCCGGCCGGTGGCGTAGACGGTGCGCCCGGCGCGCCAGATCGCCGGCTCGATGCCTTCGGCCCGGGCCGCCGCGACGAAGCTGGCCTCGCGCGCCAGCAGGCTGGGCGTGCCCTGGGCCGAGGTCACCAGGCACAGCCGTCGGCAGCCGGCGCGGCGGAAGGCGGCCACCGCCAGCTGGCCGGGCAGGGCGCTGTCGATGGCGATGTTGTCGGGTCCCTCGGCCCGGTCGTCCCGGTTGATCAGCACCACCCGCTGCCCGTTCTCGATGCAGGTGCGGGTGATGGTCTCCGACGGCGTGCCGGACAGGATCACGGTGGCGTCGGCACGGTAGTTCAGGATCTGCCGCAGCGCCGCCTCGGCATCCTCGCCGCCCGGCCCGCTGGTGTTGATCAGCATGGCGACGCGGCCGCTGTGCTGCAGCCGCTCGGTCAGCGTGCCGATCATGCGCGAGCGCAGCGGCGTCTCCAGGTCGGCGGCGACGATGCAGACGATCCGGCTCGATTGCCGGGTCAGCCCGCGGGCGAGGTGGTTGACGTGGTAGCCCAGCGCCTCGGCCGCCTGCATCACCCGCTGCCGGGTCTCGACCGACACGCTGGCGCCGGCCGTGAAGGTGCGCGAGACGGCGGAGCGGGACACGCCCGCCCGATCGGCCACCTGCTGGGCGCTGGCGAAATTGCGGCGTCGCGTCACGGGTGGGCCTGCGGCTGAGATCGCATTCGGCGATCGACAGTGGATCTTATGCACAGCCGTCCAGTTGGCAAGCACCACAGCTAGTCAAATTCCACAAGAAATCGTCCATAAATGGTTGACAGGCCGGGGCAATCGTGTCGACCTTGCACAGCTGTGCAACAACACGGGCCGATGGCAGGGATCATGAGTTTCGACCGCGACGCCATCCGCGCCCGCCATGCCTTCGCCCTCGGCCTTGCCCGGCGGGCCGGGGCGCTGGCGCTGGATTTTTTCGAGCGCCGCGACGCGCTGGTGATCGAGACCAAGAGCTCCAGCCAGGATCTGGTCAGCCGCGCCGACCGCGAGGTCGAGGAGCTGATCCGCACCGGCATCGCCGAGGCCTTCCCGCAGGATGGCCTGCTGGGCGAGGAATACGGGCTGGAGGACGGGCGCTCGGGCTTCACCTGGGTGATCGACCCGATCGACGGCACCGCGGCCTTCCTGAACGGCATCCGCTCCTGGACCGTCTCGATCGGCCTTACGACGGGGGGCGGCCTCACGACGGGCGGCCTGACGGGGCGCGAGGAGATCGTCGCCGGCATCATCCACGACCCCTGCGCCGACGAACTGTTCGACGCTATCGCCGGTGGCGGCGCGCGACTGAACGGCCAGCCGATCTCGGTCGCCGCGGCCGGCGGGCTCGGCGACGGGCTGATCGGCTTCGGCATCAACCTCAAGGTGCCGCCCGCGGTCGGCGCCGGCTTTCTCGAACGGCTGCTGACCGAAGGCGGCGCCTTCCTGCGCCTCGGTTCGGCGGCGCAGATGCTGGCCCATGTCGCGGCTGGACGACTGATCGCCTTCTACGAACCGCTGCTCAGCCGCTGGGACTGTTACGCCGGCTTCTGCCTGATCCGCGAGGCGGGCGGCTGGGTCGACGATGTCTTCTGGCGTGACAGGGGCAGCCTGGGCGGCATCGCGCTCGGCGGCGCGCCGGGCGTGCGGGCGGCGCTGACGCGGATCGTCGACATCGGGCAGCCGGCAGAGCCGTTGCGCGCCACGGCGTGAGCTGATCAAGACCAGGGCCAGTACCCTGGCATTTTGGAATGAGACGGGAAGGCCGTTGGGAGGCGGCTCCCGGGGGATGAGAAGGGAGAGGCGGGGTTATGGGACAATCGCTTGGACGGGATCGGCTCGAGGCTTTGGCGGGCGCGCTGCGGGAGCGGCGGTCGCGCATGGAGTTCAGCTCGCGCACCGCGCGGCTGATCGACAGCGGCGTGCCCAAGATGGCGCAGAAGCTGGTCGAGGAGGCGGCCGAGGTCGCGATCGACGCGGTGCAGGGCGAGCGCCAGCGGGTGGTCGAGGAATCCGCCGACCTGATGTTCAACCTGACCGTGCTGCTGACCGAGATGGAGATCAGCCCGGCCGAGGTCTGGGAAGAGATGGACCGCCGCCAGAAGCTGTACGGCCTGGCCGAGAAGCTGCCGAAGGACAAGTAGGGGCGGACCGGCTGGCCTTTGTCCTGCGCTATCGCCATGCGATAGTTCAGCCGACAAAGCGAGGCCCCATGAGCGGCTATGATCTAGGCATCTGGTTCACCGACGTCGCAATGGACCGCGGGCAGGCGGCCGCATTCCTGGACCACGTCGGCAGCGATCAGGTCATCGTGCGGCGGCACCCGTCCTTCGATGCGTTCTGGATCGAACTCCATACCCGGTTTCCGGATGGTGGAGGGGGCGGCAATCGCCTTGCCGATCTCGACTTGCCGCCGATGTCGATGCTGTCCTCATTGGAGGAGATCAGGTCGGCGGCGCTGGCCTTCGTCGGAAACGCGAACCCGCCCCCGATATTGCCTGATGAGACGATCTGGGCCGAGGGACCACTCCGCGCCCAAGGGTGCATCGCAATCCTTTCGGTGGCTTGGAGCCATGCAGGGGATATCGTGCCGCAGATTCAGGCACTGGCTGCCCGTCACGGCCTCGTTGTCTTCGATACGCAATCCGGCGAGGTGACGTTGCCGCCCGGGCTGGATGCCGGCCCGAGCAACATTCCGGAAGCACGACTCCGACTTGAGGTGACTGGATCCGTCCCAGCCTTCAACATCAGCATTCTGCTGGACGGTCAGCCAGTCTCGGCATTTGTCGCCCCGTCGAGGCAGGATGCGCATGCGCGGGCCCGATCCATCGCGTTGGAACGCGGATTGCCGTTCTACGAGGTGTCGGATCCTGACTCCGTGGCACAATCCATTCGCCCCAGGTCGTCGGTAAAGCCACTCTCTCCCGACGACCCCAAGCTTGGATATATCGAAAAGTTCCTGGCGGGATTTGACATCGCGCCCGACTTTCCGTCCAAAGCAAAATAGCGGACAGGCCGATGCCGGCGTGGATCTATCCGGGTTGCGTCCGCCGTCCTCCGGGGGCACGGTAGCCGCGGCCCGGCGAGGCACGCGGGGCCGCGGGATTTTCCGGACGGACCGAACCATGACCCACGATCACGACCATGATCACGAGCCCGAAGCCAAGGACTGGCGTCTCAACGGCGTGCGGGTGATCCGCGGCACCGATCTCGACCCCAACACCGCCCAGACCCCGGGCATGGACCGCAAGGCGGCGATCAACGCCGCCCGGGTCGGGGCGCAGAAGATCTGGGCCGGCACTGTGACCATCCACCCCGACGCCAAGACCGGCGCCCACCACCACGGCGCGCTGGAAAGCGTGATCTACGTCGTGCGTGGCCGGGCCCGCATGCGCTGGGGTGAGAAGCTGGAATATGTCGCCGAGGCGCAGGCCGGGGACTTCATCTTCGTGCCGCCCTATGTGCCGCACCAGGAGATCAACGCCTCGACCGACGAGCCGCTGGAATGCGTGCTGGTGCGCAGCGACAACGAGGCGGTGGTGGTCAATCTCGACATCGAGCCGGTGGAGAAGCCGGAAGCGGTCTACTGGGTCGACCCGATCCACAAGCATCCGTGAGGGATGGGCGCGGGCGGCTGCTACAGCCGCCCGGCCTCACTTGCCCGTCTTCTCCCGGGCATAGACCCCGGTGAAGGTGACGTTCATGCCGCCGCAACGCAGGTTGTCGGCCACCACCAGATAAGGCCCCAGGCGCCACAGTCGGACACGGCAGGCTGAATCGTCCCCAGGGTTGGCGTCGACCGGCAGCACCTTGCCGTCGAGGTCGAGCGAGAAGGCGGCCTTGCCGGCGGCGGGCGTCACCGTCGCGCTGAACTGGCCGACATTGACCGCGCCGCGCGCCACCCGCGCCGGATCGTCGCCGCCGTAGCTGGCATAGCCCTCCAGGGCGAAGGCGCCACCGGCGGCCGGCTTGATCTCGATCTGCTGCTCGTCGCCGCTGTGCCAGGCGCCGCGCCAATCGGTGCTGGGGCGGGCCGGGACGTCGGTCAGCGCGGCCAGCGGCAGGAAGCCGCTGCTGGTCGGGAAGGTCGGGGCATGGCCGGTGAAAATGGCGCAGGCATAGGCGCCGGTGGTCGAGGTCACGATCACCCGGTCATCCGCCACCAGATAACGCTTGGCGGCGCAGGACGCGATGTCCTTGGGGCAGCCGGGCTGCTCGCTGCCGTCCTTGACGAAGCGTGCCCGCTGCCGGTCCGGCGCGACCGCCTGCAGCTTCGGCTCGGCGCCGGGGGCCATCAGGTCGGTCAGCGCGTTGCAGACGGGCACGGCCTCCTCGGCACCGGCGCGGCCCGATATCAGGGCCAGTGACAGCAGGAGCGGCAGGGTGGCGAAACGGCGCATCAGGGTCTCCAGGATTCGGATGACCCTAACGCACCGAATTTATCCCGTCAGCCGCCGAAGCGCTGCTTCAGCGAGTCGAAGCCGGCCTGGAACACGCCCTGGCCGATCAGCTTGCGCATCGCCGCCTCGTTCTCCGCCGTGACGTCGAATTCGGCGGTCCATTCGGCGAAGCTGCGGTTGCCGTCGGTGACCGGGACCAGACGCAGCGTGGCGACGTAGTTCTCGACCGGCATCGGCGCGGACAGGATCGCATAGGTCACGGAATGGTCGGAATCGGAGAGGGTCAGCAGCCGCTCGCGGACGGTGCCGCCATTGTCGGCCAGCTCCATGCTGCGGACGCAGCCGATGCGGTCGGACGGGCCGCCATTCTCGACCTTGCTGCTGGCGATGACAGGATGCCAGCCGGGCATGGCATTGAAATCGCGGACGGTCTTCCAAACGGTCTCGACCGGGGCGTTGATCACGCTGCTGGTGGTCACTCGGATCATGGTCGCGTCTCCCTGGGGGTGGCTGGGGGTCAGAACGTCACCTGCTTGAAGGCGCGGGTCTGCGCCGTCAGCGCCTGCTCGGTTGGCAGCCGCTCCATCGAGCTGGCGCCGTAGAAGCCGTGGCAGCGCCGGCAGCGCTGCAGCACATAGGCCGCGTCGGCGGGCGACGAGATCGGCCCGCCATGGCACAGCACGATGATGTCCGGCCGCACCGCCAGCGCCGCCTCGGCCCATTCGTCGACCAGCGCCACGCAGTCGTCGAGCGTCTTCGCCGTTTCGGCCCCGATCGACCCGCCGGTGGTCAGGCCCATATGCGGCACGATGATGTCGGCGCCGGCCTCGGCCATCGCCACCGCCTCCGCGGCGGAGAACACATAGGGCGTGGTCAGCAGGTCCAGGGCATGGGCGCGGGCGATCATCTCGACCTCCAGCCCATAGCCCATGCCGGTCTCCTCCAGGTTCTGGCGGAACAGGCCGTCGATCAGCCCGACGGTCGGGAAGTTCTGCACCCCGGCGAAGCCCATCGCCTTCAGCTCGGCCAGGAAAGGATCGGTCAGCATGAACGGGTCGGTGCCGTTGACCCCGGCGAGCACGGGGGTCTTCTTCACCACCGGCAGCACCTCGCGCGCCATCTCGACCACGATCTCGTTGGCGTTGCCATAGGCCAGCAGCCCGGCCAGCGACCCGCGCCCGGCCATGCGGTAGCGGCCGGAATTGTAGATCACGATCAGGTCGATGCCGCCGGCCTCCTCGCATTTGGCGGACAGGCCGGTGCCGGCGCCGCCGCCGACGATCGGCTCCCGCCGCTCCACCATGCCGCGGAACTTGGCCAGGAGGTCGGCGCGGGCGAAACGGGTCATTCCAGGATTCCTCGGACGTCGGTCAATGGGCCACCAGCGCCCGGAACTCGCGCACCAGGGCGGCGGCGAATTCGGGGGCGTTGATGGCATGGGGCAGGCGGATCAGCCGGCGGTTCGGGGTCTGGCGCACCGTCGCCTCCAGCGCCTGGAACAGCGCCGCATCGGCGGCCGGGTCGTGGAAGGGCAGGCCGGGCGCGTCGATCACCGACACCCCGCCCTCCGGGATCAGGAAGCGGACCGGCCCGTCCATCCGGTTCAGCTTGGCGCCGATCCAGCGGCCCATCTCGGCATTCTCCGCCGCGGTGGTCCGCATCAGCGTCACCTGCGGGTTGTGGACGTAGAGGGTGCGGTTCAGGAACCGCTCCGGCACCGTCTCCATCGCCCCGAAATTCACCATGTCGAGCGCGCCGCAGGAGGCGACATAGGGGATGCGGGTGCGGATGATGCTGTCGAAGCGGTCCTCGCCGCACGGGAACACGCCGCCGAACAGCAGGTCGCACACCTCCGTCGTGGTGATGTCGATGACGCCGCCGATCAGGCCGGACTCGACCAGCTTCTCCATCGACTGCCCGCCGGTGCCGGTGGCGTGGAACACCAGGCAGTCGTAATCCGCCTCCAGGGCGCGGCTGACCTGCTCGACGCAGGGGGTGGTGACGCCGAACATGGTCAGGCCCAGCGCCGGCTTGTCGGCTTCACTCTTGGGCGCCGGGTGGGCCACCATCCCGGCCAGGGCGTGGGCGGCGTTGCCCAGCACGGCGCGCGAGATGCGGTTGATCCCGGACACGTCGGTCACCGAATACATCATCATGATGTCCGCCGGCCCGACATAGGGCGCGACATTGCCCGAGGCGACGGTCGAGACCATGATCTTGGGAACGCCGACCGGCAGGTCGCGCATCGCCGGGGTGATCAGCGCCGTGCCGCCGGACCCGCCCAGGCCGATGACGCCGCCGATGTCGGACCGGCTGGCCAGGAAGCCGCGCAGCGCCTGGGCCATGGCGGCGACCGCCTGGCCGCGATCGTCGCTGAACACGGCCTCGGGCCCGTCGGGATGATGCCGCGCCACTTCCTGCGCCGACACGTCGGGGCGGGGGACATCGGCCGCGATCTCGCCCGGCCGGGTGCCGACATCGACCAGCACCGCCTCGACCCCACGGGCCTCGATCAGCGCCTGGACATGGGCCAGCTCGCGCCCTTTGGTGTCGCAGGTCCCGACGACATAGGCCTTCATGGCACGTCCTTCCCCGATAGCGGTCTGCTGCCGCCATGCCGATTCTTATCCCCGTTTGTCGCGCCGCCACGGGGGCGGACGCAAGGGGTCGCAGGGAGGAGATGCGCTTCCGGCTTCTTTCGTCCGACAATCCGGGTCTATGCTTGGGGCAACGACTCAAGGCATCCGGCCGGGGAGACCGCCCATGACCACGCTGACGCGCCTGGACCACGTCAACATCTGGACCGCCGACCTGAAGCGGCTGATCGGCTTCTACCGCGATGTGCTCGGCCTCGAGCCGGGGCCGCGGCCGGACTTCCCGTTCGGCGGCGCCTGGCTGTATCTCGGCGCCCAGGCGGTGGTGCATCTGGTCGAGGTCAAGAAGGCGCTGCATCCCGGCGAGGTGCAGCTGTCGCATTTCGCCTTCCAGAGCAGCGGCAAGCTCGAGGATTTCCTGGCCGAGATGAAGCGCCACGGCATCGAGACCGAACTCGGGCGGCCGCCGCGCTCCGGCCTGGTCCAGGTCAATTTCCACGACCCCGACGGCAACCACATCCATGTCGACTTCTTCGACGGCAGCACGCCCGACCTGGTGCCGTACCGCGAGGCCTGACCGCGCCGTCATGCTGAAACCGATCGCGTTCGCTGGCCTGCTGGGCGTCCTGGCGGCGCCGGCCGGCTTCGCCGCCCAGGGGCAGGAGACGCTGGTCTTCGTCCGCCATGGCGAGAAGCCGGCGCAGGAGATCGGGCAGCTCGACTGCCAGGGGCTGAACCGCGCCCTGGCGCTGCCCGACGCGCTGGCCCGCTTCGGCAAGCCGGATTTCATCTTCGCCCCTGACCCCAGCGTGCAGATCGGCGACAAGGGCGGCCCGAAGCAGAACTACTTCCGGCCGCTGGCGACGATCCTGCCGACCGCGATCCGCCTGGGCCTGCCGATCGACATCCGCTTCGGCTACAACGACATCTCGGGGCTGGAGGGTGAGTTGCTGGGCCCGAAATACCGGGATGCGCTGGTCTTCGTCGCCTGGGAGCACAAGGAGCTCGACAAGCTGGTCCGCGCCATCGTCGAGGACAAGGGCGGCGACCTCGGCGTGGTGCCGAAATGGCCGGGCGACGACTTCGACAGCATCTTCGTGGTCACCATCGGCCCGGACGGCACGCCGGTCGGCTTCCGCCACGAACAGGAAGGCATCACCGGCCTCAGCGACTCCTGTCCGAAGTGAAAGTAGGTGCTGCTGAACGGCGCCAAGACGGTGGTGTCCGCTGACGTCCGCTCCGCGCCGTCTTCCGAGGCCCGCCTGACCCCGTCCGGCGCTGCGTTTGACAGCGCCGCGCCGGTGTTTTAACTTAACTCTAAAGTTAAGTGTCGGCGCCCGCGATCCTGGTCGCAGGGCCGGCTCGGCAGGTCGGGGGAGGCGGTGATGGCACAGAAGGTCGTCGTCCTGGTCGGCACCAAGAAGGGTGCGTTCGTGGCCGAAAGCGACGCCGTCAGGCGGTCGTGGCGGCTGCGCGGCCCGTTCTGCGAGACCTGGCCGATGAACCATGTCGTCGCCGATCCCGCGACCGGCACGATCTATGGCGGCGGCGGCAACGAATGGTTCGGCCCGGCGGTCTGGAAATCCACCGATCTCGGCGAAAGCTGGACCCATTCCAGCGACGGCCTGTCCTATCCCGCGGGCGAGGAGCCGATCAAGGCGGTGTGGAGCCTGGCGGCGGGCGACGGCTGCCTCTATGCCGGGGTGCAGCCGGCCGGCCTGTTCCGCAGCGACGACGGTGGCCAGTCCTGGACCCATGTCGAGGGCCTGCAGCAGCATCCCTCGCGGCCGGAATGGAACCCGGGCGGGGCGGGGCTGATCCTGCATTCGCTGGTGCCGCATCCGCGCGACCCGGGGCAGATCTGGGTCGGCATCTCCGCCGCCGGGGTGTTCCACACCGGCGACGGCGGCAAGACCTGGGAGACCCGCAACCGCGGCACCCGCGCCGACTTCATGCCCGAGGACCAGCGCTATCCCGAATTCGGGCAGTGCGTGCACTGCCTGGTGATGGCGCCGGGCCAGCCCGACCGGCTGTACCAGCAGAACCATTGCGGCATGTACCGCAGCGACGATGGCGGCCGGCGCTGGAACAGCATCGAGGCCGGGCTGCCCTCCAGCTTCGGCTTCCCGGCCGCGGCGCATCCGCGCGATGCCGACACGCTGTTCCTGCTGCCGCTGAACGGCGACACCAAGGGCCGCTTCGTGCCCGACGGCCGCGCCGCGGTGTGGCGGACGCGGGACGGCGGCGCCCACTGGCAGGCGCTGCGCCAGGGGCTGCCGCAGGAGAACGCCTATTTCGGCGTGCTGCGCCAGGCCATGGCCACCGACCGGCTGGACCCCGTCGGGGTCTATTTCGGCACCTCGGGCGGCGCCCTGTTCGCCAGCGCCGACGAGGGCGAGAACTGGGATTGCGTCGCCCAGCACCTGCCGACGATCCTGTCGGTCGAGACGCTGGTGGTGGACGGTTAGCCATGGCCGACGGACAGGTCGCAGACAGAACAAGACTGGAGGCGACGGCCGCGCCGGTGGTGGTCCGGCTGCCGGCGGTCCTGACCATCCTGTTCCCCGGGGCCGAGCGGCGGGTGGACCTGCGCGCCGGCACCGTCGCCGCGATGATCGACGGGCTCGATCAACGCTGGCCGGGGATGGGCGACCGCATCCGCGATTCCCGCCCGGCGATCCGGCGCCACATCAACATCTATGTCGGCGGCCGCCGCGCCACGCTCGACACGCCGCTGGCGCCCGGCGCCGAGGTGATCGTGCTGACCGCGATCAGCGGGGGCTGAGGTCCCGGCTGACCGATCCGATGCGTTGTTGAAGCGTCACGTTCACTGTCATCCTCGGGCTTGACCCATCCCTACTTTGTCATGCCACGGCTTGACCGTGGCATCCAGGGGCGGCCAGAGCGGCTCTTGGTGGTCCCTGGATTGCCCGGTCAAGCCGGGCAATGACACTAAAAGTTGAGCGCCGTACCTCCACCACATCCGGGAAAGCTCAGCCGGACACTTCGGACCTGACCCAGCAATGACAGGTCGGGGCGATCAGCGGCGGCTGACCGACCAGGTGGCGTGCGCCTGGGCCGCCATGGCCAGCAGCGCCAGGCACAGCAGCGACGCCGCCAGCCCGGCCCCGGCCGCCGCCGTCCAGCCCCATTGGGTCGCGGCACCGGCCAGGAGAGGCGGGCCCAGCAGCGAGCCGGAGGCGCCGCCCTGGGCCAGCAGGCCGTTCGCGGTCGCCATGTCGCCGCGCGGGCCCACCACCTCCGGCAGCCGGGCGAAGACCACGGCGGGGACCACGCCGGACAGGGCGTTCAGCGCGATCGCCGCGGCCGCCGGCCAGGCCCAGGCCTCGTCGAGCGGCGCGAAGACCAGGAACAGCAGCAGCGCCGGCACGGCGATGCCGACCGCCATCAGCCCGCCGGTCGGCCGGCTGCCGCGCATCCACCAGGCGGCCAGGATGCCGCCCAGCACGGTGGCGCCCGCTGCCGCGCCGGTGACCAGGCCGGCGGTGGACGGCGCCAGTCCGTAGCGCCCGGCGAAGTAGGAGGGCAGCACCGCCAGCATGCCGACCTCGAACACCGTGTAGCAGGCGAAGCCGAGCGCCAGCAGCCAGGCGCCGGCCGGGGCCTGCAGGGGATGCAGGCCGTCGCTGCGGGCGCCATCGCGCGGGGCGGGCAGGCGCCAGGCCGGCACCAGCAGCAGGGCGGTGATGACGCCGCTGCCCAGCAGCACCATCCGCCACGGCACCAGGTCGGCGGCGGCGCCGGCCAGCACGCTGCCGCAGGCGAAGCCGACCGGGAAGAAGGTGCTCCACAGCGCCAGCGCCGTGGCCCGCTGGGCGGTCGAGGCCACCGCGACCACCAGGGTCGGGGCGGCGACCACCAGCGCCAGATAGGCCGCGGCCTCGACCAGCCGCCACAGGTACAGGCCGGCCGCGGCCGAGGTCGCGCTCATCCCGGCGCTGGCGACGGCCAGCAGCAGGAGGCCGGCCAGCAGGGCTTTGCGCGGCCCGGCGCGCCGCACGGCGAGGCCGGCGAACAGCCCCAGCGTGGCGCCGCCGATCTCGATCAGCGACACCAGCAGCGCCGCGGTGGTGAGGTCGAGCGACAGGTCGTGCCGCATCAGCGGCAGCAGCGCCGACATCTTGCCCAGCTGGGCCGAGGCCAGCACGCCGGCGATGTAGATCACGACGATCGGCAGCCAGGCGCTTCGGGACGGCATGGTCGCTCCAGGGTCAGGAATGGCCCGATCCTAGCGACGCGTTCGTGGAGGCGGCGGAATAAGATATTCAGGATCGGCTCAGAGACCGTCTCTCAGGCGATGGTCTCGGCCAGGCGGACGAAGGCGCCGTCGGAGAGCTGGAACCGGGTCCAGCGCAACCGGCCCGGGCGGATCGGCACGATCGGGGAATCGTTGGCGCCGGTCGCGACCTCGATCGCCGGGGGATCGGGCTCGAACCAGCCATGGTCGGACAGGGCCTGTTCGGCGGCGGCGATCTCGGGCGTGGCGTAGGGCCACAGCGAGACGCCGATCAGCTCCGGCGTGCGCAGGCCCCAGTCGCGGCTGCGCTGCGGCGACGCCGCCAGCAGCCGGTGGGTCAGGTCGCAGACCAGATGGGCGGTGCCGCCCGAGCTGGCGACCAGGCGGGCCAAAGCGTGGTCCGCGGCGCTGTCCAGCCGGGCCGCCATCAGCCGCCGCAGCAGTGCCTGCTCGTCGATCGTCGGGACCTGGGTCCCGGCCTCCCAGCGCGACACCATCGCCTGGGACACACGCAGCAGCTCGGCGGCGTGGTTCTGCTTCACCCGCCGCAGCGCCCGCCATTGGCGAAGCGACCGGCCGAGCCGGTCGGCAGGGCAGATGCTGTATCCGGACGCGGTCATGATCCCGCAAGGATGGGCCGCCGGGCGCATGCCTGCAAGGTTCTTCGGCATTCCCTCATCGTCATTGCGAGGAGGCGAAGCCGACGAAGCAATCCATGGTCCCGCACGAGTGGCCCGATGGATTGCTTCGCTGCGCTCGCAATGACGATTGGAGAGCGAGCGACCCCTCAGCTGTCCCAATCCGAGTTCAGGATGAGGTCGGTGAAGTTGACGCGCTGGTAGCTGGGGTCGCGCAGCGCCAGGACGTCGGCCTTCACATTGCCGAAGGTGGTGTGCGGCTTGTGGATGGTGCCGTGGGCGAAGGCGTCGATGATGCCGTTCTTGAAGCCGTCGCCGCGCGGATGGGCGTTCACCACCTGGCGGCGCTGCTCCTGCGTGAAGTCGTGGAAGGCGAGGCCCAGCACGTCCATCTCGACCCCCGCCGTCACCAGCGCCACCACCGGGTGCTTGTGCTCGGGGATGCCGGGGGTGGTGTGCAGCGCGATCGAATCCCACACCAGGTCGATGTCGGCGTGGCCGATGCCGTGGCGCTGCAGGAAGTCGCGGGCGACATTGGCGCCGTCGACCTCGAAGCGCAGGTCCTTGCTGGAATAGGCGTCGACCAGGCCCATGTCGTGGAACATCGCGCCGGCATAGAGCAGTTCGGGGTCGAACTTTAGCCCCTTGCGCTGCCCGGTGAGGGCGCCGAACAGGTAGACCCGGGTCGAGTGGTGGAACAGCAGGTCGCTTTCGGTGTCGCGGACCAGCTGGGTGATCTCCCGCGCCATGGCGCTGTCGGGGATGCGGATGCCGGCGATATCATCGGTCATGGTCTTGGCTCCTGGTCGGGGTGGGGTCGTGTCTCTGATGTGCGCCCCGGGGCGGCCCGCCTCAACGCGGCGGGGGCGGCGCTTCCTGCCAAAGGCACGCGCAAATCGGACATTGCCGCCGGGGCTGCGGCCATGGGATGGGTCGAGGTGACCATAGGGAGAGTCAGGGATGCCGGTGCGCACCGTCGCGGTCGCCATCTTTCCCGGCGTGCAGGCGCTGGATGTCGCCGGGCCGGTCGACGTCTTCGCCGAGGCCAACGGCCTCATCGCCGCCGCGGACCGCTACGAGACCCTGCTGGTCGCGGCGGACACCGCGCCGCTGCGGGCCTCGAACGGCATGCAGATGATCGCCGACCGCAGCTTCGGCGAGGCCGACGGCCCCTACGCCATGGTGCTGGTCGCCGGCGGGCCGGGGCTGCCCGAGGGAGCGCCCGACCCGCGCCTGTCGCGCTGGCTGGCCGCCGCCGCGCCGCGGGCGGAGCTGCACGGGTCGATCTGCACCGGCGCCTTCGCCTTCGGCCATGCCGGCCTGCTGGACGGAAGGCGGGTGACGACGCATTGGCAGAACGCCCCGCGCCTGGCCCAGCTGTTCCCCAAGGCGCAGGTCGATTTCGATCGGATCTATCTGCGCGACGGGGCGCTGGTGACCTCGGCCGGGGTCACCGCCGGGATCGACCTGGCGCTGGCCCTGGTGAAGGAGCATCACGGTCCCGCGGTGGCGCTGGCGGTCGCCAAGCGGCTGGTGGTGGTGGCGCAGCGCCAGGGCGGCCAGTCGCAGTTCAGCCCGTTCCTGACCGTGCCGGCCGATGACGGGTCGCCGATCGCCCGGGCGCAGGCCCATGTCATGGAGCATATCGGGGCCGACATCACGGTCGACGCCCTGGCCGAGGTGGCGGGCATGAGCGCGCGCAACCTGGCCCGGCTGTTCGTGAACGAGACCGGGGTGACGCCGCACGAGTTCGTCGAGCGCGCCCGGGTCGACGCCGCCCGCAACCTGCTGGAGGGCAGCGACCGCGCCCTCAAGGCCGTGGCCTATGATTGCGGCTTCGGCAGCCCGGACCGCATGCGCATCGTCTTCGCCAAGCGCCTCGGCGTCACCCCGGCCCAGTACCGCGCCAGCTTCCGCGTGCGCGGCCGCGGGCTGAAGGGGTAGGGCGGGGCCCACCAAAGCCCGGCTGACCAAACGCCCGGAGTCGGTTACGCTGAGCCAGTCCGGAGAGACGCCATGATCACTCTTTTTTCCTACCCCGAACTTTTCGGCGTCGCCGACAACAATGGCTACGGGCTCAAGGTATTTGCGTTCCTCAAATTGACGGGCCTGCCATTCGTCCATCAACACATTTTCGACGCCTCGGCCGCCCCGCGCGGGCAACTTCCCTACATCATCGACGAAGGCGAGGCGATCGGTGACAGCGACGCGATCATCGGGCACCTTATTCGCAAATATGGTCTGGCCATCGATGATGGGCTAAGCGACACGCAGCGCGACACGGGCCATCTGATCACGCGCATGCTCGACGATCTCTATTGGGTCATGTCCTATTCACGCTGGAAGGATGAGCAGTTTTGGCCGGCCTTCCGCGATGCGCTGCGCCGGGAGCATCCGATCCTGACGGAAGACGGGCTGCGCAAGGCGCAGGAATTCAATTCTCAGCGCTACTATTACCAAGGTATCGGCCGCTATGCTCCGGCTGCCGCCTATGCGCGTGGGCTTGCGGATCTTCGGGTGCTGGCAAACCTCATTCCGGCGACCGACTACCTGTATGGGCCGAAGCCGACCAGCATCGACGCCGGTATCTACGGCTTCATCGCCAATATCTACTTCTACCCGATCGATACACCGCTCAAGCAGTTCGTCGCCTCGCATGCCAATCTCGTTCGCCATTGCACTGCAATCCACGCCGCCGTCAGCTCAACTGCCCAACACGCGGAGCCCATATCCGACCCATGATCGACCGGGTCGAGGTCGACGACGACGAAATCCGTAACGGCTCGAACCGAGCCCCACGCCGATAGCGCTCCGAACCTACGCGGCCGGGCCTGTCCCTGGCCCGAACTCCCCACCGCCCCAGCGCTCGGCCAGGAAATCGACGAACAGCCGGATCTTCGGCGACAGCAGCCGGTTCGGCAGGAACAGGGCCTGGACCGGCGTCGACGGCCGCTCATAGCCGGTCAGCACCGGCACCAGGCGGCCGGCGGCGACGGCATCGGCCAGCTGCCAGGACGGGGCCCGCACCAGCCCGGCGCCGCCCAGCGCCGCC
Organism: Inquilinus sp. 2KB_23; assembly: GCF_052115705.1. Taxonomy (NCBI): domain Bacteria; kingdom Pseudomonadati; phylum Pseudomonadota; class Alphaproteobacteria; order Rhodospirillales; family Rhodospirillaceae; genus Inquilinus; species Inquilinus sp. 2KB_23. The sequence goes on from NZ_JBFRHF010000003.1 coordinate 45,443, forward strand.
GCCACCACCGCATCCAGGCTGTTGGCGCGGATCCGGGAGGATACCGGGACCATCACCCGCCCCTCCGGCATCTGGAACGGCCAGGACGCGGCACCGGGCGCCTCGGCGAAGACCAGGCAGTCATGCCCGGCCAGGTCCGCGGGCGTGGCCGGCGCGCCGCGGCGGGCGAGATAGCCGGGCGCGGCGCAGACCTGCATGCGCAGGGTGCCCAGCCGGCGCGCGATCAGGCTCGAATCCGGCTGCCGGCCGATGCGGATCGCCACGTCGATCCCGTCCTCCACCAGATTGACCGGACGATCGGTCAATGTAAGGTCGACATCCAGGCGGGGATGGCGCCCCAGGATCTCCGGCAGCAGCGGCGCCAGCCGCAGCCGGCCGATCAGCGTCGGCGCCCCGACATGCAGCCGGCCGGCCGGTTCGGCCTGCTGAGCGGCCAGGGCCTGCTCCGCCTCCTCGACCTCGGCCAGGATGCGCCGGGCCTGGGCGTGGTACAGGCGGCCCTCCTCGGTCAGGGCCAGCCGCCGGGTGGTGCGCACCACCAGCTGGGTGCCCAGCCGCTGTTCCAGCGCCGTGATCTGGCGGCTGACCGAGGTCAGCGACAGGCCGAGCCCGCGCGCCGCCGCCGACAGGCTGTCGGACTCGGCCACCTTCACGAACACCGCCATCGCCTCGAACCGGTCCATGCGGGCGCTCATCCTTGCGGAATGCGGAAGGATGATAGACGAACCGGATCGATACCGGCAATTCGCGTGGAGGCGATAGACTTCAGGCAGGCGCAGCTGTCCCGGAGGATCTCACCATGGCCTCGTCGTCCCGCCTCACCGATCCGGCAGATGGGTCTTCACTGGCCTGCGTCTGCGGCGTGGCGGCGACCGGCCTGGCCGCAGGGCTTGTGGCGGCGTTCGGGCCGCCGGGCAGCGACCTGGCGGTGGCGCAAGCGCTGTTCGTCCTCCCGGGCGCCGCCGCCGCGGTCGGCCTGGGCTTCGGCCTCGCCATGCTGCTGGCGCGGCGCTGAGGCCCGGCGCCGCCGGTGGTTTGAAGCGGATGCGCCATTACACCGGAATGGTGTAATGCTGCGGCAACGCACGCCGCCCGGCCGATGGCCGGAGGAAGACCGATGGACGACGCCAAACTCGACGCGCTGGCCAACTGGATCACCGAGGCCGGGCTGATCGGCCTGCTGGAGACCCAGCTGCTGGCCGGCTTCTGCGCCCGCGCAGTCTTCGCCGGCCTGCCGATCGCCAGCGGCCTGCTGGTGATCGACACGCTGCATCCGGTCTATGAGGGCAATGCCGTGCGCTGGCGCCGCGGCGAGGCCGAGGCCAGCTTCACCGGCTATGGCCGCACCGACAGCGACGAGCGCGAGGAGAAGTGGCGCGCCAGCCCGTTCTTCCTGCTGATCGAGACCGGCGAGGAATGGATGCGCCGGCGGGTGACGCCGGAGAGCGCGGCCGAGTTCTCCGCCGTGGCCACGGCGCGGGACGAGGGGATGACCGACTATGTCGGCATCCTCAACCGCTTCGAGGCCGAAGGCGCCATCGCCGATTGGGACGGGCTGTTCTCGGCCTGGACCACCGACCAGCCGGGGGGCTTCAGCGACGAGGAGATCGCGGCGCTGCTGCGCCTGATGCCGATCCTGGCCATGGCGATGAAGGCGATCACCCTGGCGCGGATGGCCTCGACGCTGCTGGAGACCTATCTGGGCCGCGACGCCTGCAACTCCGTGTGGTCCGGGCGGATCGCCCGCGGCGTCGCCGACCGCATCGACGCCGTGCTGTGGTTCAGCGACCTGCGCGGCTACACCAAGATCACCGACACCGCCGCGCCGGAGCAGATCATCCCGCTGCTCAACGACTATGCCGACGCCGTGATCTCGGCGGTGCAGGAGGCGGGCGGCGACGTGCTGAAGCTGATCGGCGACGGCGTGCTGGCGATCTTCCGGACGGAGGCCAACGGCTCCGACGGCCGCGCCGCGGCGTGCCGGGCGGCGCTGGAGGCCGTGCGCCGGGCGGAGGCCGCGATCGAGGAGCTCAATCCGCGCCGCGAGGCCGAAGGCCTGCCGGTGACGCAGATGTATGCCGGGCTGCATATCGGCGAGGTTTTCTTCGGCAATGTCGGCAGCGCCAACCGGCTGGACTTCACCGTGGTCGGCCCGGCGGTGAACGAGACCAGCCGCATCGCCGACCTGTGCCGGTCGGCCGACCAGCCGATGCTGGTCTCGGCCGCCTTCGCCGCGGCGGCGGGCGGGGCCGAGGCCAAGCTGGTCTCGGTCGGCCGCTACGCGCTGCGCGGCGTGCGCGTCCCGCAGGAGCTGTTCACGCTCGAGCCGGAGTAGCTCACAGCGCCCAGACCCGCAGCCCGCGCATCCGGTCGCCGTGGATCAGCACGGCCGACAGGCAGCCGGTGGCGAAGGCGCCGGTGTCGACATCGATGCGGTGCGGGTGGTCCAGGTCCAGCCGGTCGGCCGGGGTGTGGCCGTGGATCACGGCGACGTTCTCGGGGAAGGCGCCGGGCCAGTCCAGGAACGGGCGGCGGATCCACAGCAGCGTCTCGCGCTCCTGCTCCGCCAGCGGGCGCCTGGGGTCGATCCCGGCATGGACGAACAGCAGGTCGCCGATGCGGTGGCTGACCGGGCAGCCGCGCAGCCAGTCCAGCACCTCCGCCCCGATCGCGGCCCGTGCCGCGGCGCGCCAGTCGCCGTGCAGGATGTCGGTGACGCCGCATTCGGCCAGAACGGTGTCGCCGCCATAGGTCAGCCAGAACTCCAGCCCGGTCCGGTCGGCCGCGTCGTCCAGCACCGACAGCATGCGGTCGTCATGGTTGCCCAGCAGGGTGATGGTCTCGGCGCCCGGGATGCCGTCGCGCGCCAGGGCCAGGGCGCGCCGGTTCTCCGGGCCGCGGTCGACCAGGTCGCCGAGATGGATCAGGGTGCATTCGGTGCCGGCCGGCAGGGCGGTGAACTCCGCCGCGATCAGCCGGTGCAGCGCCGCCAGCAGTTCGGCATGGCCGTGCACATCGCCGATCGCGGCCACCGCCCGACCCGGCGGCAGCGGCCGGATCGCCGGGCGCCAGGCGTCGCGGCGCGGGTCGAGATGGGGCGGCAGCCGGTCGAACTCCTCCGGCCTCAAAGCATGTCCTCGCGGTTCGATCGGGTCATCGACTCTCCTCTCGCCTTTGCGGTGCCGCTCCATCCTAGCATCGTTGTCCTATCGCCCGGGATGCCGCAGCCTCTGCGCCGGTCTGGAACCACCCATGCGATCCATGGGTTGAAGGCGCTCCGGCACTGCCGTTCAGGCACTCTTCCGCGCCTCCGGTCCACAGGAAAGTTTCGATGCCGATGACCGCCCGTTCCCCTGTCGTCTGCCGCGTCCTCGGCGCGAACGACGGCTCGATCACCCTGCGCGACGGCGACTGACGGCGATTCCCCTCCGCCGACGGCCCCCAATTGGGGCCCCAATCGGGGGATTGCCGCAGCCGCTTCGATCCGGCGATCGTCATGATGGTGTACGCCCTGGGAAGGAGCCATCATGTCCGCAGCCCCCGCCGGCCGGCAGGCCCCGGTCACGCCCGAGCTCATCATGCAGCTGGGGTTCGGCTTCTGGGCCTCGAAGACCCTGTTGAGCGCGGTCGAGCTGGAGGTGTTCACCGTGCTGACCGGCGGCCCGCTCGACGCCGAGGCGCTGCGGACGCGGCTCGGCCTGCATCCGCGCGGCGCGCGCGACTTCTTCGACGCGCTGGTGGCGCTGCGTCTCCTGGACCGGACCGACGGCGCCTATGCCAACACCGCCGAGACCGATCTCTATCTCGACCGCGGCAAGCCCTCCTATGTCGGCGGCATATTGGAGATGGCCAACCGACGGCTCTACCCGTCCTGGGGGAACCTGACCGAAGCGCTGTGCACGGGCCGGCCACAGAACGAGGCCAAGGCGGGCGGCGACCCTTTCGCCGCGATCTATGCCACCCCCGAGGGCGTCGCCGGCTTCCTCAACGCCATGACCGGCGTCAGCCTGCCGCTGGCGCACGCGCTCGCCGCCCGCTTTCCCTGGGCCGGGTACCGCAGCGTCATCGACATCGGCGCCGCGGCGGGGTCGGTGCCGGTCGAGCTCGCCCTCGCCCATCCCCATCTCGAGGCGGGCGGTTTCGATCTGCCCCCGGTGCGGCCGGTCTTCGAGGCCTATGTGGCGCAGCGCGGCCTGGCCGGCCGGGTGCGCTTCCACGACGGCGACTTCATGCGCGGGCCGATGCCCCCGGCCGACGTGCTGGTGATGGGCCACATCCTCCACGACTGGGACCTGGAGGAGAAGCGGATGCTGGTGGCCAAGGCCCATGCGGCGCTGCCGCAGGATGGGGCTCTGATCGTCTACGACCGGATGATCGACGATGACCGGCGCGAGAACGCGGCCGGCCTGCTGATGAGCCTGAACATGCTGATCGAGACGCCGGGCGGCTTCGACTATACCGGCGCGGACTGCATCGGCTGGCTGCGCGAGGCCGGCTTCGCCTCCATCCGGCAGGAAAGCCTGGTCGGCCCCTATTCGGTGGTGGTCGGGATCAAGTAGCCGGCCAGAGAGGGTGCCCAAGTCCGGCGAGCCTGTGGCAGGATCGGCCCCTGATTCCGAGGAGGGGACCATGACCGACCACGCCGCCCGCACCGCCGAGCTGGAGACCGAGGAGACGCGGCTGGCCTTCGACCGCTTCGACTTCGCCGAGGCCTGGGCGATCGGCCGGGCACTGGTCGAGGCCGCGTCGGCGCCGATCGCCATCCGCATCCAGGTCGCCGACCGGGTGCTGTTCGCCGCCGCGCTCGACGGAACTTCGGCCGACAACCAAATCTGGCTTGATCTGAAGTTTGCCGCCGTCCGTCAGTTCGGTCACAGCACCCTGTGGCTGCACCACCGGCTCAAGGCGCGCGGCCGCACCCTGGCCGAGAGCCCGTCGGTCCGCACCCCGATGATCGACCATGGCGGCGGCTTCCCGATCCGCATCGGCGCCCAGGTGGTCGGCGTCATCGGCGTCTCCGGCCTGCCGCACGAGGACGACCACCGGCTGATCACCGACACGATCGCGGCGTGGAAGGCAAGCCACGCGTAGGTCGGGTTCGCGGTTCGCGAACCTAACGGGCCGGAGCACCGGTTGGATGTTGGGTTCGCAAGGCGCGAACTCGACCTACGCTTGAGGAGCCTATGAGCTACATTCGAGTCCAGTGGGTTCATTCATTTCCAGATGAGCCCGTCTGGCTGATTTCCGAACTTGACGGCAACCGCAGGGAGACGCGGAAGGTCGAGATCTTCGCCGATGGCTCGAAGGGATATGCCGCGGAAGGCGTGGAGATCGGAGGAACGCGCCTGGGATTCGAGGCCGCGCCAACACTCAAGGAAATCGGCTCGGCCCCCCCAATTCCTCCCCGAGGAGATCACAAAGGAGGAATTCGAGGAGATCTGGCGCGCCCGTATTGCGACCCACTGAGGGCGGAGCATCGGTCGGATGTTGGATTCGCAAGGCGCGAACCCAATCACGCCTTACGACGACCTTCCCTATACTGTCATTGCCCGGCTTGACCGGGCAATCCAGGGGCCACAAAGAGCCGCTCTGGCCGCCCCGGGATGCCACGGTCAAGCCGTGGCATGACAACTGGGGTGAGTAGGTGCGAGCGGCCGGGTCTTCAGCCGAGAACCCAACCTACGCCTGGGAATTCCTTTCCCGCCACAGCGTCGCTGCCCGCTCCAGATGCCGGGCATGCGCGGCGTCGCCGCTGTCGCCGGCGATGATGGCCAGGGCGACGGCGGCGGTGCCGATCACGGTCGCCTCGGCCACCGCATCCTCAGCGGCGCCGGTCCACACCGCGCGGCAGTGGTCGAGGTCGCTGCGCGCCACCTTCTCGCCGCGGCCTTCGCCCAGCATCGGCGCCACCGTCTCGTCCAGCGTCTCGCCGGCCACCAGCCGCTGCAGCGACAGCGCCTTCAGCGGCGTGCGCTCGGCCTCGCCGCCGGCGCCCTTGACCACGCAGAGGTCGCTCTGGCCCAACAGCCGCGCCGTGTCGCGGTGCAAATCCTGATAGGCCGGGTGGAACACGCCGACGAAGCTGGCCTTGGCCTCGAACGGGTTCAGCAGCCGCGCCGCCGAGTTGACCGGGCTGCGCAGGCCCAGCACCGGCCGCAGTTCCATCAGCTGGGTCAGGGTGCGGCTGACCGCGCGCAGCGGCAGATAGGCGAAGCGGGTGGCGTCCAGCGTCTTCGCCGCCTCGCGCGGGGTCTCCGCCACCGGCAGGCCCAGCGCGCGCACCGCATCCTCGGTCTCGATGCCCTCGGTGACCCGGACGTTGACGCCGTGCATCAGCACGGGATGGCCGGCGCGGGCGACCAGCAGGGCCGACAGCAGGAACCAGGGCGCGCCGCGGGTCTTGCCGGCGGCGTAGGACGGCCAGTCCAGCGCCGGCCGCGTCGCCGGGGCCGCCGACACCACCGCCCGCGCCGCCCGGATCATGCCGGCCAGCTCCGCCGCCGTCTCGCCGCGATAGCGCTCCAGCAGCAGGAAGGCGCCGACCTGCATCGGGTCGGCCTCGCCGGACAGGATGATGCCGAAGGCGTCCTGCGCCTCGGCCTCGGTCAGTGGCCGCGACCGTCCGGGGCCGCGCCCGATCGCCGCCAGATGCGCCGCCATGCGCTGCCGCGGCGGCGAGTCCGGGGTGGCGGTCACGGTTTCGACGTCACTGGCCATGCCGAGGATCTTTCGGAGTGTCGGACCGGGAATGGCTATGGTTAACGCGCGGCGCCCGGCGCGTCGAGCGTGGCGGCGCGTGCTGTTCATTGTGCGATCCCCGGCCTTGTAGGAAGATCGTCGGAGACGACGAAAAACCAAGGCGAATCGGGGAGTTGGCGATGGCGGTGATGAGAGCGACCGGTCGATGACCAGGGCGATCGGAAGTTTCGACTATGTCATCGTCGGCGCCGGCTCGGCCGGCTGCGTCCTGGCCAACCGGCTGTCGGCCGACCCGAAGGTCTCGGTGCTGCTGCTCGAGGCCGGGGGCAAGGCCAACCACATCTGGATCCACATCCCGGTTGGCTACCTCTACACCCATGGCGACCCGCGCCTGGATTGGTGCTTCAAGACCGAGCACGAGGCCGGGCTGGGGGGGCGGGCGATCAACTATCCCCGCGGCAAGGTGCTGGGCGGCTGCTCCGCCATCAACGGCATGATCTACATGCGCGGCCAGGCCCGCGACTACGACCAGTGGCGGCAGCTCGGCAATGCCGGCTGGGGCTGGGACGATGTGCTGCCGGTGTTCCGCAGATCCGAGGACCACTGGCAGGGCGCCTCGGCCGCCCATGGCGCCGGCGGCGAATGGCGGGTCGAGCCGCAGCGCCTGTCCTGGAAGATCCTGGAGGCGTTCCGCCAGGCCGCGGCCGAGACTGGCATCCGCCCGACCGAGGATTTTAACACCGGCGACAACGAGGGTTGCGGCTACTTCCAGGTCAACCAGCGCCGCGGCATCCGCTGGACCACGGCCAAGGGCTTCCTGAAGCCGGCGCTGTCGCGGCCCAACCTCCGGGTCGAGACCCACGCCCAGGTGCTGAAGCTGCATCTCGAGGGCAAGCGCGCCGCCGGCGTGGTGTTCCGCCGGCCGGACGGCACCGAGGCCTATGCCGCGGCCTCGGGCGAGGTGATCCTGGCGGCCGGCGCCATCGGCTCGCCGGCGATCCTGCAGCATTCCGGCATCGGCCCGGCCGACCTGCTGGCGGCGCATGACGTGCAGCCGATGCACGACCTGCCGGGGGTGGGCGAGAACCTGCAGGACCATCTGCAGCTGCGCCTGATCTACAAGGTCAGCGGCGTCCCGACCCTGAACGAGCGGGCGGGGCGGCTGCTCGGCAAGCTCGGCATGGGGCTGGAATACGCCCTGCGGCGCAGCGGGCCCCTCAGCATGGCGCCCAGCCAGCTCGGCGCCTTCGCCCGCAGCGATCCGGCGCAGGAGACGCCGAACCTCGAATATCATGTCCAGCCGCTCAGCCTCGACCGCTTCGGCGAGCCGCTGCACGCCTTCCCGGCCTTCACCGCCTCGGTGTGCAACCTGCGGCCGCACAGCCGCGGCTCGGTCCGGATCAAGAGCCCGGACCCGACCGCGTCGCCGGCGATCCGCCCGAACTACCTGTCTGAGGAGGCCGACCGCCATGTCGCGGTCGAGGCCATCCGGCTGACCCGGCGGATCGCCGCGGCGCCGGCGCTGGCTGTGTATCGGCCGGAGGAGGTCCTGCCCGGCCCGGCGGTGGAGGACGAAGGCGACCTGGCCGAGGCCGCCGGCCGCATCGCCACCACCATCTTCCACCCGGTCGGCACCTGCAAGATGGGCCGGGACCCGCTGGCGGTGGTCGACGAACGGCTGCGGGTGCACGGGCTGGCGGGCTTGCGCGTGGTCGACGCCTCGATCATGCCGACCATCACCTCGGGCAACACCAACTCGCCGACCATCATGATCGCCGAGAAGGCTTCCGCCATGATCCTGGAGGATCGGCGGGAGCCTGTCCGATAATTCGCCTGGCGCGGCCGTCTGATGGCGGTCTCTGCGCTTCCGGTGCTCACGGACGACCATGTCCGCTGCGCGCCGGTTCTCGAGACCACCACCAGCCGACTCACGCCAGACGAATTCTCGAACGGGCTCGGATCAGCTCGGTGGCGAGGTAGCCGGATCGACCAGCGATGACGGTGAAGGCATGGTGATAATCCAGTAGGGTCGGTGATCTGACCCAGTCGCGCGAGGAGACCATCATGGAATTCCAGGACCGTCACGTCGTGGTCACCGGCGGCACCGGCGCGCTCGGCTCGGCCGTGGTCGGGCTGCTGCTGGAGGCCGGGGCCACCTGCCACATCCCGGTCCGCAGCCTCACGGATTCGCGCCGCTTCGCCCATCGCGGCCATGACCGGGTGGTGCTGGCCCCGGTGCCGGACCTGACCGACGAGGCGGCGGTGGCGGCGTTCTACGCGGCGCTGCCGGCGCTGTGGGCGTCGATCCATGTCGCCGGCGGCTTCGCCATGGCGCCGATCGGCGACACCGACAAGGCGGCGCTGCAGCAGCAGCTCGACACCAACCTGGTCACCGGCTTCCTGTGCTGCCGCGCCGCGGTGGCCGCGATCGGGCGCGGCGCCGGCGGCGGCCGCATCGTCAACGTCTCCTCCCGCCCGGCGCTGGAATGGCGCCAGGGCGCCGGCATGGTCGCCTACACCGCGGCCAAGGCGGCGCTGGCCGCCCTGACCGTGGCCCTGGCGCAGGAGGTGGCGGGGCAGGGCATCCTGGTCAACGCCGTGGCGCCCTCGACAATGGACACGCCGGCCAACCGCGCCGCCATGCCCAAGGCCGACCACGCCGCCTGGGCGAAAGTGGAGGAGGTGGCGGCGACCATCCTGTTCCTGGCCTCGCCGCGCAACCAGGTCACCCGCGGCGCCGTGGTGCCGTCCTACGGGAAATCCTGATCCCCGGACCCGGGGGCTGCGCCTCAACTGCAGGTTATCGCCGCACCCCGTCGGCCGACTTGTCTGATTTATCCGATCGGTCTAGCGTCTCGCGGTTGCGAAAAGAAGAGACAGGGCAGGCACGGATGGAGATCACGCCGGACCGGCGGGACGGGATTTGCGTTGGCCGCCGCCAGGGCGGGGACTGACCGGCGATGCATCGCTTCCGCTTCGTCCTCACCCGACCGCTGCAGCTGATTCCGGTGCTGTTCGGCATCAGCATCATCACCTTCGTCCTCGTCCGCTCGATTCCCGGCGACCCGGCGCGGGTGCTGCTCGGCTTCAAGGCCACGCCCGACGCCATTGCCCGGATCCGCGCCCAGTTCGCGCTCGATGAACCGCTGTGGACGCAATACGTCTACTTCCTGCAGAACCTGGCCCATGGCGAGATGGGCCGGTCGATCCTGTACAAGATCCCGGTGCTGGGGCTGATCGTCGAACGGATCGAACCGACTTTCTTCCTGGTGTTCGGCAGCGTGCTGCTGTCGCTGCTGATCGCGGTGCCCTTCGCCGCGATCGCCGCCCGGCGCCGCGGCCGCCTGGCCGACCATATCATCCGCGTGGTCTCCACCACCGGCCTCGGGCTGCCGCCGTTCTGGCTCGGGATCATGCTGATCATCGTGTTCAGCCTGACCCTCGGGCTGTTCCCGGTGGCGGGCTATGGCGAGGACTGGGCCGACCGGCTGCACCACCTGGTGCTGCCCTGCCTGACCATCGCCCTGGCGCTGTCGGCGGTGCTGACCCGGACGCTGCGGGCCGGGATGATCGCCGAGCTGCGCTCGGACCAGGCCACCGCCGCCCGGGCGCGCGGCCTGCCCGAGGGCATGGTGTTCTGGCGCCATGTCGTGCCCAACGCCATCGTGCCGACCATCAACCTGCTGGCGGTCAACATCGGCTGGCTGATCGGCGGCACCGTGATCATCGAGAACGTGTTCTCGATCCCCGGCATGGGCCAGCTGCTGGTGCGCGGCATCTTCACCCGCGACTACATGGTGGTGCAGGGCGTGGCGATGGCCTTCGCCGTGTCCAGCGTCGCGGTCAACTTCCTGGCCGACATCCTGACCGTCGCCATCGACCCGCGGGTGAAGCTGTGAGCGCCGTTGCCGGTACTTCACCGGCTCGGTTGCGCTTGCGTCTGCCGCGGCTGCCCGGGGCGCTGTGGTGGGGCGCCGCCGTGGTCGCCGGCTTCGTCCTGGTGGCGCTGCTGGCGCCGTGGATCGCGCCCTACGACCCGATCGCGCAGGACACGGCGAACGCGCTGCTGCCGCCCGGGCTGGACCATCCGCTCGGCACCGACAATTTCGGCCGCGACGTGCTGTCCCGCCTGATCTGGGGCACCCGGATCGACCTGATGATGGGGGTGATCGGCGTCTTCTTCCCCTTCGTCTTCGGCACCGCGATCGGCTGCGTCTCCGGCTATTTCGGCGGCTGGGTCGACATGGTGGTGATGCGCATCGTCGACATCGTCCTGGCCTTCCCGTTCCTGGTGCTGATGCTGGCGATCATCGCCATCCTCGGCCCCGGGCTGGTCAGCTTCTACATCGCCCTGGCCCTGGTCGGCTGGGTGTCCTACGCCCGGCTGGTGCGGGCCCAGGTGCTGGTGCTGAAGGCCAGCGACTTCGTCACCGCCGCGCGCAGCCTGGGCTACGGCCACATCCGGATCATGACCCGGCACATCCTGCCGAACGCCGTGGTCAGTTCGATCGTGTTCTCGATGTCCGACGTGGTGCTGACCATGCTGCTTGGCGCGTCGATCAGCTATCTCGGCCTCGGGGTCCAGCCGCCGACGGCGGAATGGGGGCTGATGGTGTCGGAAAGCCAGAACTTCATCATCCGGGCCTGGTGGATCGCGGCCTTCCCCGGCGTGGCGCTGGCGGTGATCGCGCTCGGCTTCAGCCTGCTGGCCGACGGGCTGGGCGAATGGCTCGGGGTGCGGGAATGACCGCGCCGCTGCTCGATGTCCGCAACCTCTCGGTGGCCGTGGCCCAGGCCGGGCGGGAGGTCACCCTGGTCGACCGCGTCTCCTTCGCGCTCGAGGCGGGCGAGGTGCTGGGGCTGGTCGGCGAGAGCGGGTCGGGCAAGAGCGTCACCTGCCGGGCCCTGATCGGGCTGCTGCCGGGATCCCTGCGCATCGCCGGCGGGTCGGTGCTGCTGAAGGGGCGCGACCTGGTGCGGCTGGACGAGGCGGCGCTGCGCGGCGTGCGCGGCGGCGAGATCGGCATGATCTTCCAGAACCCGTCCAGCCATCTCGACCCGGTGATGCGGATCGGCGACCAGATCGCCGAAAGCATCCGCTTCCACCGCGATGCGTCGCGGCGCGAGGCGCGGGCGGCGGCGGTGGACCTGCTGCGCCAGGTCGGCATCCCGGACCCCGAGCGGCGGGCCGGCAACTACCCGCATGAATTCTCCGGCGGCATGCGCCAGCGGGCGATGATCGCGACCGCCCTGGCCTGCGACCCGGAGATCCTGATCGCGGACGAGCCGACCACCGCGCTCGACGTCACCGTGCAGGCACAGATCCTGCGGCTGCTGCTCGACCTGCGCGACCGGCGCGGCCTCGCCATCATCCTGATCACCCATGATCTCGGCGTGGTGGCCCAGGCCTGCGACCGCATCGCGGTGATGTATGGCGGCACGCTGTGCGAGACCGGGACCAAGCGGGCGGTGTTGTCTGCGCCGCGCCACCCCTACACCGCGCGGCTGATCGCCTGCCAGCCTGCGTCCGCCGGAGCCGGCCGCCTGATGCCGTTCATTCCCGGCCAGCCGCCGTCCCTGGCCGACCTGCCGTCGGGCTGCCGCTTCCATCCGCGCTGCGACCGGGCCTTCGCCCGCTGTTCGGCGGAACGGCCGGAGCCGTCCTGGCCGGCGCCGGGCCACATGGCCGCCTGCCATCGGATCATCGAGGACGCGGCATGACGCTGCTCGACGTCCAGGACCTTGAGGTCCATTTCCGCGCCGGGGGCCTGCCGCTGCCGGGCCGGCCGACGCGGCTGGTGCGGGCGGTCAACGGCGTCTCCTTCACCCTGGCGCCGGGCGAGGCGCTGGGCCTGGTCGGCGAATCCGGCTGCGGCAAGTCCACGCTCGGCCGCGCCATCCTGCACCTCGGCGACCTCACCGGCGGCGCCATCCGCTTCGGCGGCGCCGATGTGGCGACCGGCGGCCGCGAGGGGCTGGCCCGGCTGCGCCGCGAGACCGCGATGATCTTCCAGGACCCCTATGGCGCGCTGAACCCGCGCATGACCGTGGGCGAGGCCGTCGCCGAGGTGCTGCGCGTCCACCGCAAGGTGCCGCGCGACCGGATCCCGGCGCGGGTGGCCGAGCTGCTGACCCTGGTCGGGCTGCGGCCGGAACACGCGTCACGCCGCCCGGCCGCGCTGTCCGGCGGCCAGTGCCAGCGCGTCGGCATCGCCCGGGCGCTGGCGGTCGAGCCGAAGCTGATCATCGCCGATGAATGCGTCGCCGCCCTCGACGTCTCGATCCAGGCCCAGATCATCAACCTGCTGATCGAGCTTAAGGCCCGGATGAACCTGGCGCTGATCTTCATCGCCCATGACCTCGCCGTGGTGCGGCGGCTGTGCGACCGGGTGGCGGTGATGTATCTCGGCCGGATCGTGGAGGAGGGGGCGGCGGAGACGGTGTTCGCCGCGCCGAAGCACCCCTACACCCAGGCCCTGGTCCGCGCGATCCCGGAGATTGATCCCGACCGGCGGCTGCCGGCGGAGCTGCTGGGCGGCGAACCGCCCAGCCCGCTGGACCTGCCGCCGGGATGCGCCTTCCATCCGCGCTGCAGCTTCGCCATGCCGGAATGCCGGGCCGGGCTGCCACCGGCGCTACGCCCGGCCGAGGGCCGCTTCACGGCCTGCCATCTCTATCCCGCAATCCCCGCCCGATCCTGAGGCGGGGAGCAAATCACAGGAGGCTTTTCGATGACACGAAGCAGCAGGAGACATCTCGGCGCCTTCTCGGCCGCCTTCCTGGCGGCGCTGGTCGCCGGCGGCGCCATGGCCGAGGCGGCGGGCGTGCTGACCATCGCCCGGCGCGAGGACGGCACCACCTTCGACCCGATCAAGACCTCGCAGAATGTCGACTACTGGGTGTTCTCGAACGTCTATGACGTGCTGGTCCGGGTCAGCAAGGACGGCACCAAGCTGGTCCCCGGCCTGGCCGAAAGCTGGACCATCTCCGACGACGGCACCGTCTACACGCTGAAGCTGCGCGACACCAAGTTCTCCGACGGCTCGCCGCTCACCGCTGATGACGCCGCCTTCTCGCTGCTGCGGGCGCGCGACAATCCGGGGTCGCTGATCGCCGACAACTACAAGGTGATCAAGACCGCCGAGGCCAAGGACGACCACACGCTGGTGATCACCCTGACCCAGCCGGCGACGCCGTTCCTGGCCAGCCTGGCGCTGCCGGGCACCGCGGTGCTGCCGCGGAAGGTGGTGACCGCGATGGGCGAGGACGCCTTCGCCGAGAAGCCGATCGGCTCCGGCGCCTTCACCATGGAGGAGTGGCGCCGCGGCGAGAAGGTGGTGCTGAAGAAGAACCCGAATTTCTGGCAGGCGGACCAGGTCAGCCTCGACGGCGTCGAATGGCTGTCGATTCCGGACGACAACACCCGGATGCTGAAGGTCCAGGCCGGCGAGATCGACAGCGCCATCTTCGTGCCCTTCGCCAAGGTGGCGGAGCTGGAGAAGGACCCGAACCTGACGATGCACCAGGATCCCTCGACCCGCGAGGACCACCTGCTGATCAACCATTCGCATGCGCCGCTCGACAAGCTCGAGGTGCGCGAGGCGATCGACTACGCCATCGACAAGAAGTCGATCGTCGACACCGTGACCTTCGGCATCGGCAGCGTCGCCAACTCCTACATCCCCAAGGGCGCGCTGTACCACACCGACGACAACGGGGCGCGGCCCTACGACCCGGAGAAGGCCAAGGCCCTGCTGAAGCAGGCCGGGGTCGGCAACGTCACCCTGACCTACCTGGTCCAGACCGGCGACACGGTGGACGAGCAGGTCTCGGTGCTGGTGCAGCAGCAGCTGGCCAAGGTCGGCATCACCGTCAACCTGCAGAAGGTCGACCCGAGCCAGAGCTGGGACATGGAGGTCGCCGGCGACTACGACCTGGCGATGAACTACTGGACCAACGACATCATCGACCCCGACCAGAAGACCACCTTCGTGCTCGGCTACGACGCCAACCTGAACTACTACACCCGCTACAAGAACGACGCGGTGGTGGCGCTGGTGGCCAAGGCCCGGGTCGAGACCGACCCGGCCAAGCGCGAGGCGATGTATGTCGATCTGCAGAAGATGGCCAAGGCCGACGTCAACTGGATCGACCTGTATTACAGCCCGTACCTCACGGTCTCGCGCAAGAACATCGAAGGCTTCGGCCAGACCCCGCTGGGGCGGTTCTACCTGGAGGATGTGAAGAAGAATTGAGCTTCTTGGGTTGGGTTCGCATCCGCGAACCCAACCCACGTCTGCTCATCCGGCGGCGCCGCGGCCGCCGCCCGGATTCCCGCCGATAGCGGGTTCTGAACAGGGAGGATCGGATGGCGAAGGCGAAGAAGAAGCCCGGCAAGGCAGCCGCCAAGGCCCTGTCCTGGCTGAAGCTCGGCGTGCTGCGGGCCGACGCCGCGGCCAAGGCGGTGTTCGCGCAGACCGAGGCGCGCATCGGCTATGTCAGGACCACCCAGCGGCTGCTGGCGCACAAGCCGGCGCTGCTCGTGGCGCAGGAGGGCCTGAGCCGCGCCGTGATGCGCGACCCCGACGGGACCTTGAGCGACCGCGAGCGTGAGCTGATCGCGCTGGTGGTCAGCAGCGAGAACCGATGCCAGCCCTGCGTCTTCGGCCATGCCGCGGAGCTGCGCCGGATCACCGGCGATGCGCTGTGGGTCGGCAAGGTCGAGGTCAACCACCGCCACGCCGAGCTGGGCAAACGTGAGCGGGCGATCGCCGACTATGTGCTGAAGATCACCCGGGCGCCGGGCGAGATCGAGGAGGCGGACCTCGCGCCGCTGCGCGCCGCCGGCCTGGCCGACACGGAAATCCTGGAGGCGGCCGCGGTCGCCGCCTATTTCAACTTCAGCAACCGCATCAACAACGCGCTCGGCATCGCGCCGAACCCGGAAGCCTATGCGGCGCATCGCTGAGGCGGGGACGGAAGGACGACCATGGCAGCGGTGATCGTGATCGGCGCCGGCATCATCGGCGCCTCGGTGGCCTTCCGGCTGGCCCAGGCGGGCGCGTCGGTGACGGTGCTGGAGGCGACGCGGATCGGCGCCGGCACCTCCGGCACCAGCTTCTGCTGGACCAACGCGCACGACAAGGCGCCGCGGCCCTACCACGACCTCAACGTCGCCGGCATGAAGGCGCATCGGGCGCTGCGCGACGAGTTCGCGGCCACGCCCTGGCTGCATGAGAATGGCTGCCTGGAATGGGCGGACGAGGCCGGCCGGGAGAAGCAGCGCCAGCGGGTCGAGCGGCTGCAGGGCTGGGGCTATGCCGCCGAATGGATCGGGGCCGCGCAGCTGCGCGAGCTGGCGCCCGACATCGACCCCGCCGCGGTCGGCGACGCGCCGGTGGCGTGGTTCCCGCAAGAGGGCTGGGTCGACCCGGTGGTCTACGCCCATTCCATGCTGGCCGCGGCCGGACGACTCGGCGCCCGGGTGGTGATCGGCGCCCGGGTGGCGCGGGTGGATGTGCGGGCCGGCAAGGCAACCGGCGTGACCACGGCCGACGGCACCGCCCATTTCGCCGACGCCGTGGTTAACTGCACCGGGCGCTGGGCCGACGATGCCGGCTTCGAGCCGGGCCTGCGCATCCCGCTGGCGCCGACCGCCGGCCTGCTGGTGTTCACGCCGCCGGTGGCGACCGGCCTCGACCGCGTGCTGCAGGCGCCGGACTGCCACATCCGGCCGGATGGGGCGGGGCGGCTGCTGGTGTGCCGCAACGACGCCGAATTCGACCCCGCCGCGGCGCCGCGGCCCAGTGTCGACCTGCCCGAGGTGCGCGACCTGCTCCGCCGCGCCCGCGTCATCCTGCCGGCGATCGGCCCGGTGGAACCCGAGGCTGTGCGCCTGGGCATCCGCGCCATCCCGCGCGACGGCTATTCCGCCGTCGGGCCGCTGCCGCAGGTGCAGGGCTACTACGCCGCCGTGACCCACAGCGGCGTGACCCTTGCGGCCTTCCTCGGGATGGCGGTGGCCGACGAGGTCGCGCGCGGCATCACGCGGCCCGAGCTGGCGACCTTCCGCCCGGCCCGCTTCTTCGGCTGAGGCGGCCTCAAGACTCCAGCACGCGCTTCAGCGTCGCCAGGTCGCGCGCCACCCAATCGGCATCGGCGGCGAATCTGGCGTCGTCCATCTCCGGCTGGCGGAACAGGTGCAGCGTCACCTCGCTGCCGCCGTCATTGGCCAGCACCCGCATCGGGATGGCGATCTCGGCGCCCGCGGGCGGGATCACCCAATGGTCGGCGATGCGGAACGGGTTGGGCGGGGTGAAGCGCACCCGCATGGTCCCGTCCGGCGTCTCGGCGGCCCAGCCGTCGCCGTCGTGCCGCAGCGATCCGGCCAGGCCGCTGGCCCATTTCATGAAGTTTTCGGGGATGGCCAGGAAACCGTAGACGGCGTCGGGGTCGCGATCGATCCAGACGCTGAGGGTGCGGGAGGGCAGGGACATGGCGGGCCTCACTGTGATGTCGCCGGATTCTGCCCGATCCGCCGTCGCCCGGCTTGAACGAAACGGACGGTTCCTGAATTGTTCTTTTTTCTGGACTCCGACGCGTGTTCGCATTATGTTCCAATCTTGTCGGATCGGCGAGGGAGTCGCCGTCCGGTCACAGGAGATCGGGAATGGCGGTCACACGCGAAGTCCGGGAACGGGATGGTCTGAAGCTCTACCGCAACACCCTGTCGCGGCGCCTGCTGGCGGCGGAGGGTACGGCGCGGATGCTGCAGGCAGCGCTGCGGGAGTTTCCCGACCTGCTCGGTTTCGACCAGTGGGCGCACCCCTCCGGCGCGCTGATGCTGTGCCGCACCGACAACCGCCCGACGGTGCTGGCCAAGGACAAGGCCTGGACGCCGGCGCGCGGTGACCTGGTCTTCGCCGCGGCGCGGACGGACAGCGAGATCCCGACGATGGCGCTGCCGCACGGGCAGCTCGGCGAGGGCGCCCAGCCGGTGTTCCTCTGAGAACGGTCAGCCCAGGATGGCGTGCCGGCGCTCCAGGCTCGGCTGCGGCCACAGCGTCTCGATGTCGTAGAAGATCTCGAAGGCGGGGGCGCCCTCGGGCAGCACGACCCAGGGCAGCTTCGACCGGGTGAAGATGTGGGCGTCCGGCGCCAGCGCCGTGGGATCGTCGAGCGTGCCGACGCGGACGAAGCGCAGCGCGGGGCGGCCGCCATAGTCGCTCCACAGCGCCGTGCGGCAGGCAGGGCAGCGGTGGATGTCGTGCGGCCGGCCGCTATCGGTGGGCATGGCGACCGGCTCCGGCCGGCCCGACAGCAGGGCGATCCGGTCGGTCTCGATCAGGGCGTTGACCACGAAGGCGCTGCCGGTCTGGCGCTGGCAGTCGCGGCAATGGCAGCAATTCACGAACATCGGCGCCGACAGCAGCCGGTACCGCACTGCCCCGCAGAAGCAGCCGCCCTCCATGGGGCTGGTCATCAGCCTTCTCCGACCACCCGGGGTCTCCGGTCACGATTTTACTCTCGGCGGGTGGGAATCGGCAATCGCTGGGCTCTCACGGAGGGGAAGGATCGGGCAGGTCGCCTTGCAAGTGACCCGCCCGAACCCCCGGACGGACCCGCTGCGGTTTGCCCGGAAGGGGGATCCAGAACACGCCGCAACGGACCCTTCCGAGAATAAACCATAGGTTGTACGGTGCATGTGGCAATACACCATTTTGGGCGTGGTCTAAGCACCAATCTCGGCGGGCCGTGAACAATGGGTGTGAGGTCGGGCAAGCGCTGTTGCGGACGACGCCTGCCCGACCCCACCTGAGGGAAGCCACATGGCCAGCGTGAAGGGGGTTCTCTGGCAGGCCGCATGGAAACCCGAGGGAAAGCCTAGAGGGGTCGCCCCTCAACGGGAACCGCCACTTCCGGAGGTGGCCTGTGGTCCGCTTCAGCTTATTGGGGGATTTTTCGCGCCAAAGGTCGCCGCAAACAACGTGAAGCGGACCCTTCGAGAAAGGTATCGTCGCCCCGGCGCACCCTTGGGCCAAACCGCGGTATGTCAAGATGCGATGGCGTTCGGGCGGCCCGGAGGCCAACGAACTTAGATGCCGGGCTGCCCGCTTCCTTTGACCGCGTCAGACGCCGCCTCCTTCGCCGCACGCTCGATCGCCTGGTAATCCCTGCGCGGACCGTCAACCCACCGAAGTCTGACGAACCGGTTTCGGAACACGGTGAACCGACCGGCGTAACGTGCACATGAAACGGTGCCATTCTTGCCGTCCCACGTCACCGACCAATCAGATGGCGATAGGCCCTTTGCCACGTCACTCTCCGGGCTGGCGCGCATTTGGGAGCAATCCAAAGACCCGGTCTGCATGGGCTCCCCCGTACAGGCCGGGCCTCGGGCCGCGGGGCAGGCAGAGGACCTCCGCGGCCGGACGAACGTCACCATTGCCGGGCGAGAGCGTCTAGTCAGCCATTCGGCTCAGGAGGAAGCGTAAAAGGGCAGGGTGGGGCGTATGGGGTGGCTGGGCGAACTGCAAGGCGTTGCGCGCGAAGCGACGCGCAAGCGCAGAAGTGGCGTGCCGAACGAACGACGCGCGCTGCATCCGGTCGGGTAAGGGCGCTGCGCGCCAGGGCGAGCCCGTTCGCGACAGAAGCAGGGTCCTCGGTCTCGAACGCGGGAGGGCGGCCCCGAACGATCGAGGCGGTGCGTGGTCGGAATGCCTTGTCACGACAAAATCCTTCCCTGAAATGCCTGATCGTCACCGAAAGGCCAGGGGAGTCGAGTCGGGGTCAGCTGGGTGGGTGCGCCGATGTGTAGGCCGGTTTATCAGCCTTCAACATTTCCGGGCCAAATCAACAACTTGTTGAAATCATTGGCGGAGGGAAAGGGATTCGAACCCTTGATACGGCTCAACACCGTATACCCGCTTTCCAGGCGAGCGCCTTCAACCACTCGGCCACCCCTCCGCTGGAGGCCGGACAATACTCACGAGGCCCTGCTTCGGCAAGCGGGCAAATGCGCGATTTTTCACGCCGCTTCCGGCGTGGCGACCGGCCGGGCGGCGCGATAGAGTCGGCGCCGCCAGAAGAGCAGGGAAGCAGGGAGAGTTGGCATGGCCGAAGTGTTCCGGTTCGATCGCGCCTTGGCGCGCCGGCCCGCCGATTCCGCCGTGGACGGGCTGCGCGCCGTCGACCGCGGCGCGCCGGACATGGTGCGGTTCCGGGCCGAGCATGCCGCCTATCTCGCGGCGCTGGAGGCTGCCGGCGTGGCGGTCGAGGTGCTGCCGCCGCTCGACGGCTTCCCGGATTCGGTGTTCATGGAGGACCCGGCCCTGACCTTCCCCGAAGGCGCCATCCTGCTGCGGCCGGGCGCGCCGTCGCGGCTGGGCGAGGCCGCCGAGGTCGCCGCCGAGCTGCGCGCCCGATTCGAGCGGGTGCTGGCGATGGAGGCCGGCTTCGCCGAGGGCGGCGACGTGCTGGTGACCCCGCGCGCGGTGATGATCGGCCTGTCCGCCCGCACCGATGCCCGCGGCGCCGGCGCCCTGGCCGCGCTGCTGGCCGAGCTCGGCCGCAAGGCGGAGATCGTGACGCCGCCGCCCGGCGTGCTGCACTTCAAGACCGCCTGCTCGCTGCTCGACTCCGAGACGGTGTTGGCGACCGGGCAGTTGGCCGGCTTCTTCCCCGGGCTGCGCGTGGTCCCGGTGCCGGAGGGCGAGGAGGCGGCGGCCAACGCCCTGCGGGTGAACGACGTCGTCATGGTGGGGGCGGCCTTTCCGCGCACCGCCGAGGCGCTGGACCGGCTCGGCTACCGCGTCGTGCCGCTTGATGTGGCGGAGACCGGCAAGCTCGATGCCGGCCTGTCCTGCATGTCGCTGCGCTGGGGCTTCGCCGGCTGACGGGTCGGGCCGGGGGCTGGGCCGCCGGCCCCGATGTCGCCGCATGGCACGCATCCCGGCGCTGATGGTGGGTGCGCGCCCGGTCCGGTCCGGTTATATCGTATCCCGTGACTGTAAATCTCCTTCCCCAAGACGACGCCGCCGACCAGGGTTCCGAACCGGTCGACCTCCACGGGCGAACCATCCTGCAGGTGCTGCCGGCGCTCGGCACCGGCGGGGCCGAGCGCGGCTGCGTCGACGTCGCCGCGGCGATCGAGGTGGCGGGCGGGAAGGCCCTGGTCGCCTCGGCCGGCGGCGCCATGCTGCGCGACCTCGCCCGCACCGGGGCCGATCACATCGCCCTGCCGCTCGGCGGCAAGAACCCGCTGACGATCTGGCGCAACATCCGCCGGCTGGAAGCCGTGATCCGCGACCGCGGCGTCGACCTGGTGCATGCCCGCAGCCGGGCCCCGGCCTGGAGCGCGCAGGCCGCCTGCCGCCGGGCCGGCATCCCCTTCGTCACCACGGTGCACGCGCCCTACAACCAGCACAGCGCCGCCAAGCGGCTGTACAATTCGATCATGGTGCGCGGCGACCGGGTGATCGCCATCTCCGACTTCATCGCCCGCCACATCGTCGAGACCTATGGCGCCGACCCGGCGCGGATCCGCACCATCCCGCGCGGCGTCGACCTCCGGCAATTCGCGATCGAGGCGGTCTCGGCCCAGCGCATCATCACCCTGGCCCGGGCCTGGCGCGCGCCGGACGACCGGCCGATCGTGCTGATGCCGGGGCGGCTGAGCCGGTGGAAGGGCCAGGCGGTGGTGATCGACGCGCTGGCACGGCTGGGCCGGCGCGACCTGCACTGCCTGATCGTCGGCAGCGACCAGGGCCGCACCGGCTACCGCAAGGAACTGATCGACCGGATCGCCGCCAAGGGCCTGAACGGCGTGGTCCAGCTGGTCGACCATTGCGACGACATGCCGGCCGCCTACATGCTGTCCGACGTCGTGGTGCACGCCTCGACCGACCCCGAGGGCTTCGGCCGGGTGGTGGTGGAGGCGATGGCGCTGGGCCGCCCGGTGATCGCCACCGACATCGGGGCGCCGCCGGAGCTGGTGGTCGAGGGCGAGACCGGCTGGCTGGTGCCGCCGGCCGATCCGGACGCGCTGGCGGCGGCGATCGGCCAGGCCCTGTCGCTGACGCCCGAGGCGCGTAGCCGGATGGCGGAGCAGGCCATCGCCACGGTCGCGGGGCAGTACACCAAGGAAGCCATGACCGGAGCGACCCTGCGCGTCTACCAGGAGCTGCTGGGCGCGCCGGCCCCGTCGGGCGGCTAAGGGACGTCGCGATGCTGCCGCTGCTCGCCAAGACCTACGCCCTGGCCGGGGCCCTGGCTGCGCCCGGCCGCACCCGTCGGATCATGCGGCTGAAGAACCGCCATGCCGGCGAGCGCTGCTTCCTGCTGGGCAATGCGCCGTCGCTGGTGCAGTTCGACCTGTCGAAGCTGGCCGGCGAGCAGTTCTTCGTGGTCAAGAAGGGCTACAAGGCGCTGGAGCACGGGCTGCCGTCGCCGATCCCGTACTATGTGCTCAGCGACCTGCGCGGCTGGGACCGGATCAAGGCCGATGTCTCGACCCTGCCGGTCGGGACCTATCTGGTGCGCGACACCATCGCCGCCCAGCCGGAGTTCCAGCCGCCCGCCGACCGGGTGGTGACCTTCCCCAGCTATCGCGGCGGCCTGCGCAAGCAGGGGTTCCGGCACCAGCCCTGGCACGGCCTGGGCAATGATTCGACCGTCATCCTGTTCGCCGCCCAGATCGCGCATTACCTCGGCTTCGCCGAGGTCTACATCCTCGGCGTCGATCTCGACTACTCCCAGGCCACGACCTATTTCTACGCTGCCGGGCAGAGCGAGACGAACCAGTACGCCCGGCCCGAGGACGAGATCTACGCGCGTGAGTTCGGCACGCTGCGCCAGGCCTTCGATGCCGATGGCCGGATCCTGCGCAATGTCGGCCGCGGCGGCGCGGTGATGGGGCTGGAGCGGGCGGATTACGACGCGGTGCTGGCACAGCCGAAGCCAGGACGCTGAATGCGCGGCGTGAGAAATTGTGAGCGACGCTAAAGACAACTTAACCCATCTGTGCCATGGATCGGGTGGGGGAGCGATGCCGGCGGCGCCGGCAGGCGGGCCGGTCGAATTCTGCGACGCGGTCCCGGCTGCCGACGAATAGCCGCCTGCCGCCGGAATCGGATGAGAGAGCGTAGGACGCTCGGGTGGTCGACATGTGTGGCAGATGGATCGGTGCCGCTTGGCCTGCCGGACGGCGTGGCATGAAAGGGCGCGCCGAATGAGGAAACGCCCGTCCCGCCTGCTGCGGGCGCGCATGGCTTTGGCCGTACTGCGTGAAAATCTTCGGAAGTCCGGCAATGCCCGCCGCCTGCAGGATCATCGCCGCCGCCTACGGGGCGAACTGCCCGCGCCGGGTGGGCCGGGAGTGGTCTTTGCCGCCTGCGATGATGCCTATTACGCGCGTTTCGCGACCGACTTCTTGTTCTCAGCCGAAGACACAGGATATGCGCATCGCATCCACTTGCACCTGTATGATCCATCGGCGCGAACGTTGGCCCATATCGGCGCGCTGCGGCGGGGCTTGCGCCATACCCAACTGACTTACAGTTGGGAGGATAACCGCTATGAAAGATACGGGATCGACAACGTCATCTACTTCGCTGCCGCGCGATTCATCATGATCCATCACCTGCTGCAGGAATGCCGGTCTCCGATTCTCGGGGTCGACATCGACGGCTTCATTCACCGTCCGCTCGATGGCGCGTTCGACCTGATCGGGGAGGCCGACGTGACCTTCCATTTCCGATTCGGCGAGAGGCGGGTCTGGCGCCGGATCCTCGCCGCGGCGGTGGGCTTCAACCACACCCCGGAGGGGCTGCGGTTCTGCGAACGCGCGGCGCGGAGCATCTTGGCGAGCCTGCGTCTGCGCCCCGATTTCCACACCGACCAGACCATTCTCTACCACGCCTACCGGTTCGCCCGGCGCTGGCTGCCGGCCATCCGCTGGCAGCATCTGCCGCTCAGCCTGGTCGACTACGATTTCCAGGACGACAGCTTCATCTGGACCGCCAAGGGGCCGCGGAAGGAAGATGCGTCGTTCATGCGGGTGATCGGCGAATTGCAGAGCAAGCACGCCCCGGAATACGGCGCCTTGCCGAGGCTGGGCCCGGCGGAATCCCAGGCCGCGCCGTGAGCGGATCCTGCTGTCCGGCTGTGGTGCAGGCAAGCCGGGCTGGGCGGGTTGGCCAGCCGCAAACATGATGTGATGCCCGCCACAGTATGGTATTTCTTTTTCCGCTAGCTCTCAGGTAAGCGGCCACTCGGCGGTGGGGGGCGACAGTCCATCGTCGCTTGGTGCAAGGAACTAAGGGTCTTGGACAAGACGTCATGAGCGGCGCTTCACTTAAAAGACTATCCCGGTTGTTTTTGAGGCGGTTGTCATATTCCATTCTTTTGGAGAACCTGATCGATACCCAGTCGAAGGGCGCGGTCAAGGACTACCGTCTTAGGATTCGAGGCAACACGCCGGATATGGGCGCGCCGGGAATCGTCTTCTGCGGTTGCGACGATGGGTACTACCGGAAATTCGCCCCCAGCTTTTTGCTCTCCGCAGAGAAGCTGGGCGAGCCTCTGCATATTCATGTCCACCTGTGTGGGCCGTCCCAGGAAACTCTCGACCATATCGACCGGATGAGGCGATCGCTGGCCCATGTAAGGCTGTCGTTCACCTGGGAAGACGATTCGTACCGGAAGCTTTCTCTTCCCAGGCCGATCTATTTCTCCGCGGCGCGGTTCCTGGTCCTGCATCATCTGTTGCTGGCGTGCCGCGCGCCGATCCTGTGCGTCGATATCGACGGCATCATCCATCGCCCCCTGGGCAACGTCTTCAAGATGATCGAGCGTGCCGATGTGACGCTGCACTTCCGCCTCGGCGAGCGGCGGGTCTGGCGTCGGGTGATGGCCGGCGCGGTCGGGGTCAGCCACACCAAGGAAGCCCTCGGCTTCTGCGAGAAGCTTGCGGCCGGCATCTGGAAGGCGCTGCACATGCGCCCCACCGACCACATCGACCAGCCGGTGATCTACTACCTCTACGCCATCCGCCGGCTGCTCAAGCCGCGGATCCGGTGGCAGCACATGCCGATCGATCTCGTCGATGTCGAATTCGGCGAGGACAGCGTCATCTGGTCGGCCAAGGGCGCCCGCAAGGAGGATGCCGTGTTCGCACGCGCGGCCTCGGCACTCGAGGCGCAGTACGCGCTGGATGTCGAGCAGCCGCACGCGATCTATGCCGAGGCCCGGGGCGACGGCACCCATGGGTAGGGTCTACGTGTTCTGGGGGGTGACGATCGGGAAGCCCGGCTCCGCGCTGGCCGAAGGGGCGTCCCGTCTCGGCATCGTCCATATGAGCACCCCGGCGCGGTTCGAGCCGGACGACGTCGCCATTCTCTGGGCGCCGTTCCGCGGCACCTTCCGCAGCGACGTCTATCGCCAGATCCGGGCCGCCGGCGGCCGCGCGATCATCTGCGAGAATGGCTGGCTGTCGCCGATCCAGGGGCAGAAATACTACCAGGTCGCGCTGCATGGCTGGAACGGCACCGGCGACTTCCCGGATGGCGGGCCTGGCCGATGGGACTCCTGGGGCGTGCCCCTGAGCGACTGGCGCCAGGATGGGGAAAATATCCTGGTCGTCGAACAGCGGCCGAAGGGCATCAACCTGGATCCCCGGGCGATGCCGCCGGGCTGGGCGCAGAGCGTCGCCCCGGTCACGCGCCGTCCCGTGGTGCGCCGGACGCGCTTCACCGAGGCGCCGCTGGAGCGGCAGCTGGACGAGGCCTTCGCCACCCTGACCTGGACCAGCACGGTCGCGATCAAATCCTTGATCCGCGGCGTGCCGGCCTTCTATTGCGGCCCGCATATCAACTGCGGCGAACTGATGCGGCGCGGGCTGGATGTCGACCACCCGATCTATCCGGATCGCGAATCGGTGTTCCGCCGCTACGCCTGGATGCAATGGACCGAGGCCGAGATCCGGTCCGGGGAGCCGTTCGCCCGCCTGCTGGCGCTGCCGCATGACGGCAGGCCGGCCGTCCTCCTGGATCCCGACGCCGTCCCGTCGGCCTGGACCCTGGCCGGACGGGTGCGCGCCCTTGCCGCGCAGCACGGACGCAATCCGCTGGCGAAACTGGCGCAGCGCGTGGTGGGCTAGAGGGGTTCCGCGGATCGCGCCGGCCCGGCGGGATCGACCATCCATCCTGAGAGCCGCCGGCCCGCATGCTGTTCAACTCCTACGCCTTCATCCTGCTCTTCCTGCCGCTCACCTACGCGCTGTGGACGGTGGCGCGCCGCTTTGCCGGCGTGTCCTGGGCCATCGGCGTGCTGCTGGCCGCGTCCCTGGTGTTCTACGGCGCCTCGACCCGGTTCGAGATCCTGCTGCTGCTGGCGGCGATCGTGCTCAACCATCGTCTCGGCCTGGTGATCTACCGGCATCGCGAGACGCCGCGGGGCCGCGCCTGGATGCGGCTTGCGGTCGCCGGCAACCTGCTGTTCCTGTTCGTCTTCAAATATACCAGCTTCACCTCGCAGTTGGCGGCCGAGGCGCTGGGCTGGCCGGGGCTGGCGGTGCACATCGCGTTGCCGGTCGGTATCTCGTTCTACACCTTCCAGCAGATCGCCTATCTCGTGGATGTCGCTCGCGGGCAGGGTGAGCCCTGGCCGCTGCCGCGCTATGCCCTGTTCGTCGTGTTCTTCCCGCATCTGATCGCCGGGCCGATCGTCCATCACCGCGAGCTCATCCCCCAATTCGCCAGCGGGGCGCGGACGGCACGGATCGGCGATGTCGTGATCGGCCTGTCGATCTTCACCATCGGCCTGACGAAGAAGGTGCTGGTCGCCGACAGCTTCGCCCTGATCGCCTCGCCGGTGTTCAACGCGGTGGCGGAGGGAACCCAGCCCGGCCTGCTCGACGCCTGGGCGGCGGCGCTGGCCTATGCGCTGCAGATCTATTTTGACTTCTCGGCCTATTCCGACATGGCGATCGGCCTCGGCCGGATGTTCGGCATCCAGATGCCGATCAACTTCGCCTCGCCCTACCGCTCGGGCTCGATCGTGGAGTTCTGGCGGCGCTGGCACATCACCCTGTCGCGCTTCCTGCGCGACTACCTCTACATCCCGCTCGGCGGCAACCGCCACGGGCCGGCGCGGCGCTACCTCAACGTCTTCGTCACCATGCTGCTGGGCGGCATCTGGCACGGCGCCGGCTTCACCTTCGTGATCTGGGGGGCGATGCACGGGCTGCTGATCGTCGCCTGCCAGGCCTGGCGCAGCAGCCGGCATCACGTGCCGATGCCGGCCGCCCTCGGCTGGGTGCTGACCATGACGACGGTGGTCCTGGCCTGGGTGCCCTTCCGCGCCGCCGACTTCGCCACCGCGGGACGGATCTACGCGGCGATGTTCGGCATGACCGGCGAGTTGCATGTCGCCGCGCTCGACTACGCGCCGTCGGCGACCCTGGAGATCATCCTGACCGCGCTGCTTCCGGGCCTGGCCTGGAATGTGTGGCTGTCGCTCGGCGCCGGGCTGGCAGGCCTCCTGGCCTGCCTGTGCCTGCCCAATGTCCAGACGCTGTTCCGCCGTCATGGCGTCGGCCTGCCCACCCATGGCTATGCCGACGGCATCGAACCCCCGGCGCTGGGCCGCCTGGGGCTGGGGTGGCGACCGAGCCCTGCGACCGCCGTCCTGGCCGGGATCCTCCTGGCTGCCTGCATCCTGAAGCTGAACGATGTCTCCGAATTCATCTATTTCCGCTTCTGAGGCGCGACGCTATCTGCTGACGGCCGGGGCCGTCGCCGTGGCGATGGTCGTGGCAATCTGTATCGTCTCGCTGTGGGGCATGCGCAACGGCCTGTCGGAATGGCGGGAATCGGAGCTGCTGCGCTATCAGATCGAGAAGATCGATCGCAGCCCGCAAATCGACATCCTGCTGGTGGGCGACAGCTCGTTGGGCAACGGCATCGATGCGCGGGACTGGAGCCGGCGGCTTGGTCTTTCGGTGGTGTCGCTGCCGCTGGTCGGCACGTACGGTTTCGAAGGCACCCTGAACATGCTGCGCCGGACGTTGCGCCAGACCCGGCCGCGCGTCGTGGTGGTGATGCAGACGTTGGACATGATGCGCCGCCGGCCGTCCTGGCCGGGGGCGCTCTACACCGCCCAGACCCTGGGCGACCTGGCGGAGGTGCCGCCGGCGGTGATGCTGTCGTCGCTGGCCACCTGGGACATCACGGCCGGCATGCTGCAGGCAGCGGCCAAGGGCGAGAGCGTCGATCCCGCCATCGTCCAGCTCGACTACGTCCCCCAGGACCCGGCGCGGTTCGGCGGCCCGCTCTACCCCCGCACCTACGAGCCCGGGGCGGTGCGCAAGGACTCGGCGGCGTCGCTGCGCCGCATCGGCGATTTCTGCCGGGACCAGGGGCTGACCTGCCTCTATGCCAGCGGGCCGTATCTGAACCCGCAATGCGAGGCTTCCCGGGGCTACGCCCAGGCGATCGCCGATGCCGCACGCCAGGACGGGCTGATTCCGGTGGAGGGGACGCCGGTCTGCCTGCCGCGCGCCGATGTCGGCGATTCCGAGGACCACGTCATCCCGGCGCGCCGGCCGTACTACAGCGAGATCTATCGGGCGCTGATCCTGGCCGCGATCGAACGAACGAATGTCGGAATCCGGCGTCCCGTCGCCTCGGGCTCAGGGCTCTGACCATCGCCAGGCTTGCCGAAGGCCCGGACGGGCTGATACCGGGATCGTGGACAGGATTTCTGCCTGAACTGCGGTGACCGGCGTGCCCTCTCGCTTCTTCGTCTATCTGCCGCAAGGCGATCGCAAGCCCTGGCGCGAATGCATCGCCGCCTGCGAGCGCCTGGGGCCGACCGCGACGGAGCTGCCGGAGCGGTTCGGGCCCGACGACGTGCTGCTGACCTGGTCGCCATTCCGCCTGTCGAAGCGCTGGGCCGCCCATCGCGACGTGCGGGCGGCGGGCGGGCGGGCGATCATCCTGGAGAATGGCTGGCTCTCGCCGCCCGGCCGTCCCCGCCACTTCCAGTTCGCGCTCGACGGCTGGAACGGCACCGGCCGCTTCCCCGATGGTGGGCCTGGCCGCTGGGCTGGCTGGGGCGTGGCGCTGCAGGATTGGCGGCGCGACGGCCGGCATGTGCTGGTGCTGGGCCAGAAGGCGCAATCGATCAGCGACCCCAGGCGCATGCCGGCCGGCTGGGCCCAGAGCCTGCGCCTCGACACCGCCCGGCCGGTGCTGCGCCGGATGCCCAGCGCGGCGCGCCCGCTCGCCGAGGATCTGCGCGGCGCCCATTGCACGGTGACCTGGACCAGCACCGCCGCGATCCAGGGCCTGATCGCCGGGATCCCCGCCTTTCATTGCGGCCCGAACACGCTGGTGCCCGAGCTGTCGACGCCCGGTCTCGGCGTCGATTCCCCGACCTATCCCGACCGCCTGCCGGTGTTCGAGCGCATCGCCTGGTGCCAGTGGAGCGCGGCCGAGATCGCGACTGGCGAGCCCTTGGCGCGGCTGCTGGACATGCCGCATGACGGCGCCCCGGTGCGGCTGGAGGCGCCGCCGGCCGCTCCCTCGCGCTACACGCTGCTCGGCCGGGTGCGGGACCTGGCCCTGCGCCTGCCGGGCGACCATCCGGTCCGCCGCCGGCTGGGCATGTCATGACGGCGCGGGGGGAAAGCGCCATGCGCATCTTCATCGTGCTCGGCGATCCGCCGACGCCGGGGCAGAAGAACGTCAAGCCCTATGACGAGGTGGCGGCCGGCGCGCGCCGTCTCGGCCCGGTCACCATCGGCATGCCGGACGGCGATGCCGGACCCGACGATGTGCTGATCTGCTGGTCGCCCTTCCTGGGCACGGATCGGCTGGACGCGCTGCGCGCCATCAAGGCGGCCGGCGGCCGCGCCATCGTGATGGAGAATGGCTGGCTGTCGCCGATCGGCTCCCGCCGCTTCTTCCAGGTCGCGCTCGACGGCTGGAACGGGGAGGGGCGGTACCCGCAAGGCGGGCCGGAACGCTGGCGTGGCTGGAACGTGCCGCTGCTGGACTGGAACCGGAACGGCCGCCATGTCCTGGTCATCGGCCAGAAGCTGAAGGGCGCGGACCAGGACGCACGGCGGATGCCGGAGGGCTGGGACCACAGCCTGACGCTGCCGACCCGGCGGCCGGTGGTCCGGCGCACGCGCAAGACCACGGCGCCGCTCGACGACCAGCTGCGCGACGCCTGGTGCACCGTGACCTGGAGCAGCACCGCGGCGGTCAAGGGGCTGATCGCCGGGGTGCCGGCCTTCTATTGCGGGCCGAGCCTGATCTGCCACGAGCTGTGCCGGCGCGGCACCGATGTCGACCACCCGGCCTATCCCGACCGCGAGCCGGTGTTCGAGCGCCTTGCCTGGTGCCAATGGACGCCGGAGGAGATCGCCACGGGCGAGCCTTTCGCCCGGCTGCTCGCCTTGCCGCACGACCGGGTGCCGCAGGCGATCGCCGAACCTTTCACGCTGCCTGCGGCGGTGACGCCCCGTGGCCGGCTGCGCGAGCGCCTCGACCGGATGCGCCAGCGCTGGCGCCGTCGCCTGGGCCGCTGGACCGGCTGAGCCTCAGCGCCGCAGCCGGGCGGCGAGCCGGTCGCGGATGATGCCGGCGATGCGGCCGGCCTCGTCCAGCGGCGTGTAGGCGTAGGGCTCGATGGTTCCGGTGAAGGACTGGGTCAGTCCCAGCGTCCCCTGCATGTCGCGGTGGAAGCGGTGGAATTTCTCGAGATAGGTCCCGGGCTTCTCGTCGAGCGGGATCGAGTACACCGGCTTGCCGGTCGACGCCGCCTCGCAGGTCATGGTGATCGAATCCACCGTCACCAGCACCGCGTCGGCGATCGCCAGGTACTGGAAGTATGGGTTCTCGCTCACCCGGTCCCAGACGAAGGCCGAGGCGGGGTCCAGCCGCTGCTGCAGCTTCGGCAGGACCGAGGGGTCGGAGCGGCGCGAGGTCGTGACCAGCAGGCTCCAACCGGCCTCCTGCAGGGCCCGGAGCTGGCCGATGATGGTGTCGATGCGCGCCAGTGAAAAGGCGTAGCCGGGATTGGGGCCGCCGATGATCACCGCTGCCCGCCGCCCAGGCAGCGCGCCGAAGCGCTGCTCCGCCGCCGCGCGGTGGCTTGCCACCAGCGCCGCGTCGACCCGGTGTGGCGCCCCGACCATCGGCAGGATGTTGTCGCGGCCGTCGAATTCCGGCCGCCAGTCGTGCCGGCCGACGAAGCACAGGTCGAACCGGTCGAAGCCGGCGGTCGGGATCTGCAGATGCACCGTGAAGATGGTGCCGCCCGAGCGGCGCGACGCCGCCAGCACCGCCGGCTCGGCCTGCCGCCCGCAGGAGATCGCGAGGTCGGGCCAGGGCGGCCGGATGCGGTTGAGATGGACGTTGCGGATATGGGTCCAGCGCCGGTTCAGGCGGCGGGCCAGCCCGGTCTTCGCCGGGTCGGGACGATTGACCAGCCGGGTCTCGGCCGCGACGCCCAACTTCTCGGCCACGCCGCGGCACTGGGCGATGGTGCCAGCCTTGCTCTCGCTGACGATCCAGCAGCGGATCGCGGGGGCGCCGGCCGTTCCGGTCATCGCTGTCGGGGCATGGTCAACCCCAGTGTTCGGCGATCCAGGGGGTGGGGCGGACATGCTTCGACCAGCGCCCCGGCCAATGGCCGCTGATCGCGTATTCCGGCTTGGGGTCGCCGTGGAACACCACGATGCGGGCACCCTCCGGACAGCGCGGGGTCATGAACCAGTTGAACAGGCCCAGCGGTCCGCCGGGCATGCAGTGCTTCTTGAAGCTCTTGCACCAGTCGTCCGGCCACCAGGTCAGCTCGCCGATATGGTCCGAGACATAGGTCTGGGAGTTGTTGTAGCGGGCGAAGATCTGCCGGTGGTTGGCCAGGAGGTTGTCCAGCACGTCCTGGTGCGCGCCGATGTCGAAGCGGTAGACCGAGGTGTTGCCGACGCGGCGATGCGGATGGGTCCAGTTGTGGATCACGCAGAACCGGCCGGGATGGTCGAAGAACGGGTCCAGGCTGTCGACGATGACGATGTCGAGGTCGAGGAACAGGGTCGGGCCCTGGAGGTCGCCGAGCGGGCCGAACAGCGTGACCTTGCGCCACGGCAGGTTGCGGTGCGGCTCTGGCACCTGCAGCACCGGCATGGGCATGTGCTCGATCCCGGGCGCGAGGCCGGAGGGGTCGTCGGTGAGGCAGACGAAGCGGTGCGGCCGCGCCAGGTTCCGGCTGACCATGGCGTGCAGCCGGTTGACGTATTCCGGCCCGTACTTCGGACCCCACTTCGCGCAGATGACGTTGACCATCAGGAGCATTTTCCGTTCGCTTGCACGTCGGGTTAGCATGTTGGTCCCGGTCGGCTCAAGCGACGTGCCGCCGCGCCCGGCCGCCCAGCCTTCTCCGCATGGCTGGCGGCCCGTCTCCCGACCGGGCTATTCCATGCCTGCCGGGCCTGTCCGAGGCCGCGGCGGCTTGACAGGCCTGCCCTGCTCCTTACAGTGCCTCGCCCTCTCCAGATGCAAAACGTGGATAGACTCATGGCCGAGCCCGCCGGCATCGCCATCACACTGCCCGACGGTGCGGTTCGTCGCTTCGACCGCCCGGTCTCGGGCGCCGACATCGCCGCCGACATCTCCAAGAGCCTGGCCAAGGCCGCGCTCGCCATGACCGTCGACGGCAAGCTGTCGGACCTGGCCACCGTGCTGGACCGCGACGCCAAGGTCGGCATCGTCACCCGCAGCTCGCCCGAGGCGCTGGAGCTGATCCGCCACGACGCCGCGCATGTGATGGCCGAGGCGGTGCAGGAGCTGTATCCCGGCACCCAGGTCACCATCGGCCCGTCGATCGAGAACGGCTTCTACTACGACTTCGCCCGCGACGAGCCGTTCACGCCCGACGACCTGGTGAAGATCGAGGCCAAGATGCGCCAGATCATCGGCCGCAACGCCGCCTTCACCCGCGAGGTCTGGGACCGCACCGCGGCGATCGAGTTCTTCAAGGCCAAGGGCGAGAAGTACAAGGCCGAGATCATCGAGGACCTGCCGGAGAGCGAGCCGATCTCGGTCTACCGCCAGGGCGACTGGCTCGACCTCTGCCGCGGCCCGCACATGCCCACGACCGGTGGCGTCGGCCAGGGCTTCAAGTTGATGAAGGTGGCCGGCGCCTATTGGCGCGGCGACCACCGCAACGCCGTGCTGCAGCGGATCTACGGCACTGCCTGGCGCGACCAGAAGGAGCTCGACGCCCATCTCCACCAGCTGGAGGAGGCGGAGCGCCGCGACCACCGCAAGCTGGGCCGCGAGATGGACCTGTTCCATCTGCAGGAGGAGGCGGCCGGCAGCGTGTTCTGGCATCCGAAGGGCTGGACCCTGTACCGGACGCTGGAGAACTACATCCGGGAGAAGCTGGCCCGGGCCGACTATGTCGAGGTGAAGACGCCGCAGCTGGTCGATTCCAGCCTGTTCAAGGCGTCCGGCCATTGGGACATGTATGGCGACAACATGTTCAAGGTGGCGATCGGCCAGAAGGAAGACGGCTCTCCGGAGCGACTGGCCGGCATCAAGCCGATGAACTGCCCCTGCCATGTGCAGATCTTCAAGCAGGGCATCGTCAGCTACCGCGACCTGCCGATCCGGATGGCGGAGTTCGGCAGCTGCCACCGCAACGAGCCCTCGGGCGCGCTGCACGGGTTGATGCGGGTGCGGGCCTTCACCCAGGACGACGCCCACATCTTCTGCACCGAGGAGCAGTCGGTGTCGGAATCGGCGCGCTACATCGCCCTGCAGTACGAGGTCTATCGCGACCTCGGCTTCCCCGATGTGGCGGTGAAGCTGGCCCTGCGCCCCGATGTGCGGGCCGGGTCGGACCAGCAGTGGGACGTCGCCGAACAGGCGCTGCGCGACGCGCTGGTTTCGGCCGGGCTGGAATTCGACGAGCTGCCGGGCGAGGGCGCCTTCTACGGCCCGAAGATCGAGTTCCACCTGACCGACGCCATCGGCCGGACCTGGCAGTGTGGCACGCTGCAGTTCGATTCCGTGCTGCCGGAGCGGCTGGACGCCAACTATGTCGGCGAGGATGGGGCCAAGCACCGGCCGGTGATGCTGCACCGCGCTATCCTGGGGTCGCTGGAGCGCTTCATCGCCATCCTGATCGAGAACTACGCCGGCAAGCTGCCGCTGTGGCTGGCGCCGGTCCAGGCGGTGGTCACCACCATCACCAGCGAGGCCGATTCCTACGCCGCCGAAGTGCATGCCGCGCTGGCGGAGGCGGGGATCCGCGCGGAAATCGACCTGCGCAACGAGAAGATCAACTACAAGGTCCGCGAGCACAGCCTGAAGAAAGTGCCGCTGATGCTGGTGGTTGGCAAACGCGAGGCGGAAAACCGCAGCGTGGCGCTGCGTCGTCTGGGCGGGGACGCGCAGGAAGTCCTTGCCCTGGACGAAGCCGTTCGTAAACTTGTGGAAGAAGCGCGATCCCCGTTGACATCCGAAAGGGGGAGGGTGCAGACGAGGTCGCAGCAATTGACGGAGGCCATCCATAGCTAGACCACCACAGAATGCCCTGCCGACCCGCGACGGGCCCAGGGTGAACCGCGAGATCGATTCAGCACAAGTGCGGCTGGTCGGTGCGGAAGGCGAGATGATCGGTGTCGTGCCGCTGCGCGAAGCCCTTTGGGCTGCCGAGCAGGCAGGGCTCGATCTCGTCGAAATTTCGCCGAACGCCGAGCCGCCGGTCTGCAAGATTCTCGATTACGGCAAGTTCAAATTCGAAGCGCAGAAGAAGAAGAACGAAGCCCGGAAGCGGCAAAAGGTCATCGATGTCAAGGAGATCAAGCTCCGACCGAACATCGACGACAACGACTATGACGTGAAGATGCGCAGCGCGCGACGCTTCCTCGAGGAGGGCGACAAGGTCAAGGTGACCATGCGCTTCCGCGGGCGTGAGTTGGCGCACCAGGAGATCGGCATGAACGTGCTGGTCAAGGTGCGCGACGAGCTGCAGGAGCTTTCCAAGGTCGAGCAGATGCCGAAGATGGAAGGCCGTCAGATGATCATGGTGCTCGCGGCGAAATAGCCGCGGGCGCGCATGGTGCCAAAACGGCCCCGCAGGCGTCCCGAGAGGGAGCGGGGCCATTTTCGTGACTTGTCACGGTCGTGACGTGACGGATGGGCGGAGGCGAGGATGCGGATCGGCGTCGATCTCGGAGGCACGAAGATCGAGGCGATCGCCTTGGACGATGCCGGGGCGGAGCTGCACCGCCAGCGCATCCCGACGCCGCGCCACTATGACGGCACGGTCCAGGCGATCAAGCAGCTCGTCGAGGGGGTCGAGGTCACCGTGGGCGAGCGCGGCACGGTCGGCGTCGGCATGCCCGGCGTGATGTCGCCGCAGACCGGCCTGGTCAAGAACGCCAATTCGACCTGGCTGATCGGCAAGCCCTTCGACAAGGACCTGACCGCCGCCCTCGGCCGCGAGGTGCGCTGCGAGAACGACGCCAACTGCCTGGCCGTGTCGGAGGCGACCGACGGCGCCGCGGCGGGGCAGGGGATGGTGTTCGCCGTGATCATCGGCACTGGCACCGGCGCCGGCATCGCGGTCGGCGGGCGCGCCCATCGCGGCGGCAACGGCCTGGGCGGCGAATGGGGCCACAACCAGCTGCCCTGGGCGACGCCCGAGGAGCTGCCGGGGCCGGATTGCTACTGCGGCAAGCAAGGCTGCCTGGAAACCTGGATCTCCGGCACCGGCTTCGGCAAGGATCACATCCGCGTCACCGGCCAGGAGATCTCGACCCATGAGGTGGTGTCGCGGGCCGAGGCCGGCGACCCCGCGGCCTCGGCCACGCTGGAGCGCTACATCAGCCGGCTGACCCGCGGCCTCGCCCATGTGGTCAACCTGCTCGACCCCGACGCCATCGTGCTCGGCGGCGGCATGTCGAACGTCATGCGGCTCTATGACGAGCTGCCGAAGCGCCTGCCGCCGATCGTGTTCGGCCGCGAATGCGCCACCCCGATCCTGCGCGCCAAGCACGGCGACAGCAGCGGCGTCCGCGGCGCCGCCTGGCTGTGGCGGCCCGGCGAAGCCGGCTGACCGTTACCGGCCGCCCAGCGGCTACAGCGGCGCGAAGGCTGTGGCCTTGATCTCGACCAGCCCGCCCTCGGGGTTCAGCTCGGCGACCGCCAGCTCCACGGCGGCCGGGTAGGGCGCGGCAAAGAACTCGTCCCGCACCGCCGCGATCGCCGCCAGCTGCCCGGCCTTGTCCAGCGCCAGCCGGTCGCTGCCGAAGACATGGAGCATCTGCAGCTCGACCACATCCGCCAACGTGGCGTCACAGGCGGCCAGCAGGCGCTCGATCTGCCGGAACACCCGGCGCAGTTCCTCCTGGAACCCCGCCTTGTCCATCGGCTGCAACTGCGTGTTGCAGGCCACCACGCCCGATAGATGGACGGTGTCGCCCGCCCGGCGCGCCGGCGCGTAGTGGAACTGGTCAACATCCGCCTGCAGCTCAGCAGGGATCGCCACCATGCCGGTGCGCGTCGCGACGCTGCGGATCTCCGCCTCGATGTCCATCGTCCGTCCGTATTCTTTAATCTTCGATACAGAAATAACTGTCAGGTCTGGATCGGACCGTCAACGATTTCTGGAAAGAAGACTACAGAATGACGGAGATGGCTGCCCGGCTCACAGGCCGTGGTCGATCTTCAGCATCTCCGCGACGCGCTCGCCGATGACGACGCAGGGGGCCATGGCGTTGCCGGTGGTCACCCGCGGCAGGATCGACGCGTCGGCGATGCGCAGCCGGTCGATGCCGTAGACCCGGAGCCGGTGGTCCACCACCGACAGGGTGTCACGGCCCATCGCCGCCGTGCAGCTCTGGTGCGAGTGGCTGACCGTGGCGTTGCGCATGAATTGCTCGAGGCCGGCGCCATCGACCGGGCCCGGCAGCAGCTCGCGCTTGGCGAAGGGCCGCAGCGCCGCCGAATTGCCGATGTCCCGGCAGAACTCGACACAGGTCTTGAGCGTCCTGCGGTCGGCCGGATCGCCAAGGAAGTTCACGTCGATCTCGATCGGGTCGCGCGGATCGGCCCCGGTCAGCCGCAGCCGGCCACGGCTGGCGGGGCGCAGCACCGCCGTGGTCAGCGACCAGGCGTGCGGCGGCAGCCCGTCCGGCGCAACGTCTGGGCTGGCATAGGGTCGCTCGACCATGAAGGTCTACAGGTCCGGCGTGTGGAGGGCCGCATCGCTCTTCCAGATCGCGGTGGCCTCGCCCAGGTTGTTGCGGCCTTCGACCGGCTCCCGCGCCTCCCAGACGCAGGGCGCCATGAAATGGTCCTGCAGGTTGCGGCCGACGCCGGG
Organism: Inquilinus sp. 2KB_23; assembly: GCF_052115705.1. Taxonomy (NCBI): domain Bacteria; kingdom Pseudomonadati; phylum Pseudomonadota; class Alphaproteobacteria; order Rhodospirillales; family Rhodospirillaceae; genus Inquilinus; species Inquilinus sp. 2KB_23. The sequence goes on from NZ_JBFRHF010000003.1 coordinate 82,541, forward strand.
CAGGTGCTGGAGGACGGGAATGCCGAACCGTGCCAGCTCCGCCTCGTCGCCGATCCCCGACTGCATCAGCAGCTTCGGGGTGTGGATCGCGCCCAGCGACAGCACGACCTCGCGCGTGGCCTCGATGCGGTGCAGCCCGTCCTCGCGCAGCACCTCCACGCCGGTCACGGCGCGGCCGGCGAAGGTCAGGCGGGTGACCAGCGCGCCGGTCAGCACCGTCAGGTTGGGGCGGTCCAGATAGGGATGGACATAGGCCCGGTAGACCGATTGGCGTCGTCCATCGCGGATGCAGACATTGCTGATGGCGGCACCGCCATCCCCTTCCATCATCACGCCGTTCAGGTCGGCGACCGTCGGCACGCCGGCCGCCGCGAAGGCCTCGAGCATGGCGCCGGCGAGCGGGTGGGGATCGGGCGCCGGCTGGACGAAGAGCGGGCCGCCGGTGCCGCGGCGGTCGGGGTCGGGCGCACCGTGCCAATCCTCGATGCGCCGGTAGATCTGGAGAGCCGACCGGTAGTTCCAGCCGTCATCGCCGGCCTCGGCGGCGAAATGGTCCCAGTCGTGCCGGTGGCCGCGCGCCCAGGTCATGACATTGATGCTGGAGCCGCCGCCCAGGACCTTGCCCATGGCCATCGGGATCGATCGCCCGTTCAGCTGCGGGTTGGGCGTGGCCCGGAACAGCCAGTTCTGCTCGCTGTGGCGCAGCAGCGGCCAGGACCGGGCGTCCATGACGCTGGGCACGTCGTCGCTGCCGCCGGCCTCCAGCAGCAGGACGCTGGCTGCGGGATTCTCGGCCAGCCGGCGCGCCACCACCGATCCGGACGAGCCTGACCCGCAGACGATGAAGTCGTAGCGGGGCTTCGGCGAGGTGGTCGGCGCCGGTCGATCGGCAGGTGCGGGGGCGGCGAGGTCGTCGAACACGGCGCTTCCTTTCGCAGGGCGATATCGGTCGCCGTGACGTCGGCACGGCATCGGCAGTCTCCCGAGCCGAGCCTACCGAAGCGTGTCCACGATTCCGAAAAGAGGTTACGGCCGTCACGCTGGCTGCGACATAGGACTGTGTTCACTGGATGTTCTGGCTGGGCTCGCGATCTCGGCGCCGGTGACGTATGATCCCGCCCTGGAATCGCTTCGAGGTCGACGATGCCCCCGCCGGAACGCCGCCTGACCGCCATTTTCTGTGCCGATGTGGTCGGCTATTCCCGACTGGTTGGGCAGGACGAAACCGGCACGCTGGCGCGGCTGGACCAGGCCCGCGCCATCCTGCAGACGGCAATCGCGGCGCAGGGCGGCCGCGTCTTCAACCTGGCGGGCGACGGCCTGCTGGCCGAATTCCCCAGCGCGCTGGGCGCGGTGCAGGCGGCGATCGCGGCGCAAGACCGCCTCGGCGTCTGGGCCGCGGACCAGCCCGAGGGCCAGCGGATGCGGCTGCGCATCGGCGTCAATCTCGGCGACGTCGTGGTCAGCGGCGCCGACCTGCTTGGCGACGGGGTCAATGTCGCGGCGCGGCTGCAGGAGGTGGCGCTGCCCGGCGGCATCTGTCTGTCCGGCGCGGTCCATGACCAGGTGCGCGGCCGGATCGAGTCCGGGTTCGCCGACCTGGGTCCCCGGCCGATGAAGAACATCGCCGAGCCGGTGCGGGTCTACGCGCTGCGGGTCGGGGCGGATGCGCACCGGGTGGAGACGGTGACGCCGCAGGTCGCGCCGGTGGTGGCGGATGACGGATCGCTGTTCGGGCATTTCCGGCGCCGGCTGATCGGCGGCGTGATGCTGCTCGCGCTGCTGCTGGTCATCAACCTGATGACGGATCCGCGTGACCTCTGGGTGCGCTGGGTGGCGCTGGGGCTGGCCATCATGCTGGTCATGCCGATGGTGCGCCGCCTGCTCTCGGGCCGGCCGCTGGGCGCCCGCAGCAAGTAGCGGCTGCTGCCGGCGCCCGAACCGAGGTCCCGGCCAGCTCAGTCGACCGAGCGGACGCGGTCGGAGTCCAGGATGCGCCGGGCGAAATCCGACATGGTCAGGCCGCCGCGGACGGCGGCATCCAGCGCCGCTTCCTTCTCGCGGATCACGACCAGTCGCTCGACCACCGCGGCCAGGCGCTCGCGCGGGATCACCACCACCCCGTCGAGATCGCCGACCAGGACGTCGCCTGACGCGACCGACACGCCGCCGACCATGATCGGCAGCCCGGCCGCGCCCGGCCCTTGCCGCGCCGGCGAATTCGGGGTGACGCCGGCCGCGAACACCGGCAACCCGACCTGGCGCAGCCCGATCTGGTCCCGCACCAGCCCGTCGGTGACCAGCGCCACGACGCCTTTGTTGCGGGCCATGCCGGCCATCAGGTCGCCGACCACCGCGGTGCCTTCATAGGCGTTGGTGGCGCAGACCAGGACGTCCCCCGGCCCGGCGATGTCGAGCGCCGCGAACAGCGCGAGATTGTCGGCGGGGCCGCAATCGCAGGTCACCGCGACCCCGACGAACCCGGCCAGGGCAGGGTCGATCGGCTTGATCCGGTGATGCAGCGCGCCGGAGCCGTCCATGCCGTCGACGACGAAGCCGGTCTGGACGCCCCGCAGGGCATCGACCAGGGTCGGGTCCGGCCGGGCGAAGCGGCGCCGGATCGTCAGCAGCGGCGGATCGTCGATCATGGTGCGCGTCCTTCTTTCGGCGGCGGCGTCATCGTCCCGGCGAAACGCTATACTGCCCGTCAAAGGCAGCGCAACAGCGAGGGGGAGGACGTCATGCGGCAGATCGGCGCCGGGGCTTTGACCGCCATCGTCGACCGGATCTTCGCGGCCGGGGGCTGCGCCGCCGACGAGGCCGGCCGCATCGCCCGCCACCTGGTCGACAGCAACCTCTGCGGCCATGATTCCCACGGCGTGGTGCGCACCCGGCGCTACATCGATTTCCTGCGCGCCGGCAAGGTCCACACCGGCCGCACCGCCGAGCTGGTGTTCGACGGGGGCAGCCTGCTGGCGATCGACGGGCAGTTCGGCTTCGGCCAGACCATCGGCGAGCAGGCGATCGATCTGCTGGCCGAGCGTGCCAAGGCGCATGGCATCGCCCTGGCCACCATCCGCCGGTCCGGCCATCTCGGCCGGCTGGGGGAGTGGGCGGAGCGGCTGGCGGGCCACGGCCTGGTCTCGCTGCATTTCCTGAACACCACCGGCCTCGGGCTGATGGTGACGCCGTTCGGCGGCACCGACCGGCGACTGTCGCCCAGCCCGATGGCGATCTGCGTGCCGGTGGAGGGCCGCGACCCGATCCTGCTCGACATCACCACCGCCATGACCGCCGAGGGCAAGCTGCTGGTGGCGAAGAACAAGGGCGAGGCGGTCGCGCCGGGCATCATCGTCGACCAGGCCGGGCAGCCGACCACCGATCCCGCCGATTTCTACGCCGGCGGCGCGATCCTGCCCTTCGGCGGTCATCGTGGCGCCGGCCTCAACATCCTGACCGACATCCTCTCCGGTGCGCTGTCGGGCGGCGGCTGCACCGCCCCCGGCGTCACGGTGCTGGAGAACACCATGACCAGCATCGCCATCGACGTGGCGCGCCTGCCCGACCGCGCGGCCTATACGGCGGAGATCCTGCGTTTCTGCGGCTGGGTGAAGGCATCGCCGCCGGCCGATCCAGCGGCGCCGGTGCTGCTGCCGGGGGAGGTCGAGGCCGCAACCCGTCGGCGCCGCCGGGCCGAGGGGATCCCGATCGACGACGCGACCTGGGGCGACATCCTCGCCGCCGCTGAAGCCGTCGGCCTGCCGGGCGCCGAAATCGAGGCCATGGTTTCGGTCTGAAGGCTAATCACACTGCATCAACTGGACGAGCGGTTCTCCGAACGGCGATTTCCATTGCTGGGCGAGATACGCGTAGCGTCCGGGCCACATATCGTTTGCGAACCCGCCGTCTTCCATCAGGCGTTGCTGGACCTCGGATTTCCAGAAGTGAAAGCACCGCCTGGGCGGGATGCGCTCGATGACCTCCTGGAAGACATTCGTGACCCAGAGATGCACGCCCTCCGGGTTGTCCCGGAGGAGCTGCTTCATCTGCTCCGAGGGCAGCATGTCACCGATCCGACCCGGTTGCGCGAGACCCAGTTCGCGGCACACCTCCTCGATCGTCTGGCGCATGGTCACCCCAGCTGTCGTCGTCCAGCTGCCGGCCGCGAACCTTGCTGAACAGCTTCAGGAGGTCGGGCACCTCCAGGCCGCGGCGCCGGTCGCCGGCAGGTAGCGCCCGGTGAACCGGCAGGCGGACGCAGCATGCCCGCCTGCCTGCCGGTCAGTCCTCAGCCGTTGAGCTTTTCACGAGCGGCCTTGGCCGGAACGAAGACGAGCTTCCGGGCCGCGGCGATCGTGATCGTCTCGCCGGTCGCCGGGTTGCGGCCTTCGCGTTCGGCGGTGTCCTTCACCTTGAACTTGCCGAAGCCGGAGACCGAAACCTCATCCCCCTTCGCCGCGGCGTCGAGGACGCCGCTGAAGACGCTCTCGACGATCCGTTTTGCCTGCACCCGCGACAGATCGTTGTCGGCCGCAATCCGGTCCACCAGGTTCGAGATGCTCATGAGATCCTCCGCCCAAATTGCCATCGGTTCGAGGCATCCTCCGTAGGGCGTCAGGCACCGCTTGGCAACCGGCCTTCGATCCGGCCGCCGCGGACACCGGGCCGGCCCAGCCCCGTGGAGGAGGGAGCCCGGCCTCCGGGGCAGGTCCGATCAGGTCCGAAGTTCGCTGAACGACGCCGATGGTCGCGACGGTATCCGGTCCGCGGCACGGATTCTCGCTGTCTCCGCCATCCGGCGCGCCTCCCGCCGCTCCTGCCGCCGCGCCTCGCGGATCTGTTCGCGCTCCAGCTCCCGCCGGGCAAGCCGCGCCGCCTTGCGCTCCTCCGGCGTCTCGGCTGTCCGCACCACGACCGAATCATGCCCGAGCCGGCCGATCCGCTCGTCGAGGCGCCGGGCGGCGCGGAACGACTCCGCCAGCTCCTCGTCGCCCAGGGCGGTCTGGCAGTAATAGCGCTCGAACACCTTCATGTTGAAGTCCAGCACATGGCTGTAGACGTGCCGCCGGTCGTCCCGCCACTGGTGGTTGAAGCAGTGCATGACGATGTCGTAGCTGGGGAAGTAGAACAGCCTGTCGTCGCCGGGCGCGTTGCGGCGGTGGAACTCGTCGACCGCCGCCCGCAGGATCGCCTTGGACACGGCGTTGGCCGAGATGCAGCTATGGGGCCGGAACGTCGCGGTCAGCGGGATCGGCGAGACCGTGAACAGCACCGCCGCGTCCGGGCGGAAGCGCCGGATCAGGTCGTAGATCGCCTGCAGATTCGCGAGGTTCTCGGCATGGGTCGAGACCCGGAACCGGTGCCGCGCCGGATCGTACTTGTCCTTCGGCACCGCGCGCCAGAACACCTCGCCGGTCGGTTCGTCGTACCACACCTCGGACAGGCCGAGGGTGATGATGAACAGCTCCGCCGCATCGAACAGCGCCTTGGTCCGCAGCCGGACCGTCTCGTCATAGCCGAATTCCGCGGCGTCGTAGCCGTGCCACAGTTCGCCCTGCGGGGTCGCGCCGAGCCAGGCCCATTCGAACTGCTGGCGGATGGCGAAGGTGTTCACCATGCCGTCGCCCATCTTCGAGACATAGGCCACGTCGTCGCGCCGGGTCAGCACGTTGAAGCCGGCCTTGTCCAGGTACTTGCTGATGTTGTCGGCGAAGCACGACCCGAACGCCACGATCCGCGTGCCCTCGGTCACGAACCGCTCCTGCGGCATCCAGCCCTTGGCCAGGTATTCGGCAATGCTGGTGTTGCGTTTCAGCGACTTGTCGCTGGGATAGAAATTCGTCGTCTCGCCGCGAAAGAAGGTTGCACTGACTTTTCGCTTAATTCCGTCTTGTTCAACCGCGATGGATGTCATTCCGACAGTCCCCTTTCCTCGCTTCCGGATCTCACCTCAAGGGCAATTACTGCGGTTTCAGGGTAGCCTGCTGCGCTGCAGCATGGCCAGACATAAAATCCCATGATCTGCCGCTCCGCTTCACTTCACTTGGTTCGTTGGGATCATCGTCCGGTCGTGCGGTCGCAGGCGGGTTGACGGTCGCCGCGATCCGGGGTCGACTTGCACATCACGGGCCGTTCTCGGGGAACGCAGATGAGCCTTCAGCATCAGGTCGCGGTGGTTACGGGAGCGGGACGGGGGATCGGGCGCGAGACGGCGCTCCACCTGGCCCGGGCCGGGGCGAAACTCGCCGTCCTCGCACGCACGGAAGCGGAGATCGAGGAGACCGCGGGGCTGATCGCGGGGGCGGGCGGCGTGGCCCGCGCCTACCCGGTCGACCTGGTCGACCTCGCCGCGGTCGAGACGGTGTTTTCGGCGATCGGGACCGACCTCGGCCCGGTCGACCTGCTGGTCAACAACCACGGCTCGTTCCGCGCCATCGGCCCGGTCTGGGAGGTGGATCCGGGCGAATGGTGGGGCGATGTCGAGACCAATCTGCGCGGCACCTTCCACACCGCCCGCGCCGTCGCGCCGGGCATGATCCGCCGCGGCCGGGGCCGGATCGTCAACCTGGTCGGCGGCGGCACCGGCGTGTCGTTCCCGAACGGCTCGGGCTACGCGTCGAGCAAGGCCGCGATCATGCGGTTCACGGAATGCCTGAACGACACGCTGAAGGCGGCCGGCCCGCTCGCCTTCGCCGTCGATCCCGGCCTCGTGCGCACTGCCATGACCGAATTCCAGCTCGAGAGTGCGAGCGGCAAGGCCCACCTGCCGAACATCGCGGAGCTCTTCGACAAGGGCATCGACATCCCGCCGACCCGTGCCGCGACGTTGATCACCGCGATCGCGGCCGGCCGCTTCGACCGGCTGGCGGGCCGGATGCTGCGCGGCGTGGAGGACCTGGACGAGCTCCAGAGGGCGATCCCCGCCATCGTCGAACACGACCTGCGCGCGCTCCGCCTGACAGGGCTCTAGGGCGTCTTCCGAGCAGGTTGGGTTCGCCGGCGGCCGAACCCGACCTACGCACCGGCAGACCGTGTCACCCCAGCAGCAGGCTGTCGTCGTCCAGCTGCCCGCCGCGGACCTTGCTGAACAGCTTCAGGAGGTCGGGCACCTCCAGGCCGCGGCGCTGGTCGCCGGCGACGTCGAACGCCACCTGGCCTTCATGCAGCATCACCGTGCGGGTGCCGTAGTCCAGCGCGTGGCGCATCGAATGCGTCACCATCAGCGCCGTCAGCTTCTGGTCCTCGACGATCTTGCGGGTCAGCTGCAGCACGAAATCCGCGGTGCGCGGGTCCAGCGCCGCGGTGTGCTCGTCCAGCAGCAGGATCTTCATGCCGGTCAGCGTCGCCATCAGCAGGCTGACCGCCTGGCGCTGGCCGCCGGACAAGAGGCCCATGGAATCGCCCAGCCGGTTCTCCAGCCCCAGGCCCAGCACCGCCAGCTTCTCGCGGAACACGCCGCGCCGGGGGGCGTCGATCGAGGGGGCGAGGCCGCGCGACCGGCCGCGGGCATAGGCCAGCGCCATGTTCTCCTCGATCGACAGCGCCTCGCAGGTGCCGGCCATCGGGTCCTGGAACACCCGGGCGACCAGGCCGGCGCGCTTCGGGCACGGCCAGCGGGTGACGTCGATGCCGTCGATCTCGACCCGGCCGCGCTCGGGGCTGGCGTCGCCGCTCAGCACGTTCAGGAGGGTCGATTTGCCGGCGCCGTTCGAGCCGATGACGGTGACGAACTCGCCGACCGGGATGGTCAGGTCGAGGCCGCGCAGGGCCCGGTTCTCCAGCGGCGTGCCCCGGCCGTAGGTGACGTGGACGTCCTGAACCGCGATCATCTCAGGCGCTCCGCCGGAACAGGGACTTCAACGGGTTGCGCATGCCGGGCAGCATCAGGGCGATGCCGACCAGCAGCGCGGTCACCAGGTTGAGGTCGGAGGATTGCAACCCGAGCCAGCTGGTGTTCAGCGCCAGGGCGATGACGATGCGGTAGATCACGGCGCCCAGCACGCAGGCGGCCAGCATCACCACGATCCGGCGGGTGCGGATCATGGTCTCACCGAGGATCACGGCGGCCAGGCCGACCACGATGGTGCCGGTGCCGACGGTGACGTCGGCGAAGCCGGCGGTCTGGGCGAACAGGGCGCCGGCCAGGGCCACCAGCGCGTTCGACAGCGCCATGCCGACATAGATGTGCAGCTTGGTCGAAATGCCCTGCGCCCGCGCCATCCGCGAATTGGCGCCGGTGGCCCGCATGGCCAGCCCGAACTCCGAGGTCAGGAAGCGGCCGAGGAGGAGGGTGACGATCAGCACGATGACGGCCAGCACCACCACCTTCAGCGACGCCCTGCCGGGCAGGCCGAGGCTTTCCAGGGTGGGCGTCAGCCAGCTGAACAGGTTGATCACCGTGTCCTGGTTGATCAGCGCAACGTTCGGCTTGCCCATGATCCGCAGGTTGATCGAGAACAGCGAGATCATCGTCAGGATGCTGGCGAGCAGGTGCAGGATGCCGAAGCGGACGTTGAGCCAGGCGGTGACCAGCCCGGCGACGGCGCCGGCGGCGACCCCGACCAGGGTGGCGAGCACCGGATCGACCCCGGCGACGATCAGGGTGGCGGAGGTGGCGGCGCCGAGCGGGAAGCTGCCGTCGACGGTCAAGTCTGGGAAGTTCAGCACCCGGAAGGACAGGAACACGCCGAGGGCGACGAGGGCATAGATCAGCCCGATCTCGATCGCGCCGAGGAAGGCGAACAGACTCATCAATACATCCTGCGGAACGGCCGGGCAGGGCCGCGGAAACGAAAGGGCCCCAATAGATATCCCTCTCCCGAAATGAGGGCTCTCCTCGTCATCCCCGCGAAAGCGGGGATCTTGTCACCGAACGATCGGCAAGAGATTCCCGCTTTCGCGGGAATGACAACCGAGGACACGGAGAGGATCGCGAGAAGACCTCGCGGCGGGAGAGGGGCTCGGGACGCTTAGTTGATCACCTTCTTGGCGCGGCTCAGCACCGCCGCCGGGACCGTGACGCCCATCGCCGCCGCCGATTTGGTGTTGACGAACAGGTCGGTGCCGGTGGCGTTCTTGACCGCGATGTCGCCCGGCTTCTCGCCCTTCAGCACCCGGACGATGACCGCGCCGGTCTGGCGGCCGATCTCGAAATAGTCGAAGCCGACCGAGGCGATGGCGCCGCGCACGACACTGTCGGTGTCGCCGGAGAACACCGGGATCTTGTTGTCGATGCCGACCTGGATCACCGCCTCGAGGGCCGAGACGATGGTGTTGTCGGTGGGCACGTAGATCACGTCGACCTTGCCGACCAGGCTCTGCGCCGCGGCCTGGACGTCGGCCGACTTCGAGGCCGGGGCCTCGACGATCTCGACCTTCCACTCCGGCGCCATTTCCTGCAGCGCCGCCAGCAGGGCCGCGCCATTGGCCTCGCCCGGATTGAAGGGCACGCCGATCTTCTTGACGGTCGGCACGATCTCCTTGATCAGGTTCAGGTGGTCGGCCAGCGGCGACAGGTCGGAGATGCCGGTGACGTTGCCGCCGGGATGCTCGAGGTTCTTGATCAGCTGGGCGCCCAGCGGGTCGGTCACGGCGGTGAACACCACCGGGATGTCCTGGGTCGCGGCGACCACGGCCTGGGCCGAGGGGGTGGCGATCGGCACGATCACGGTCGGGTTCTCACCGACGTATTTCTGGGCGATCTGGGCGGCGGTGGCCGGGTTGCCCTGGGCCGATTCGGACAGGAAGACGAGGTTGTCGCCGTCCTTGTAGCCGGCCTCCTCCAGCGCCTTCTTGATGCCGTCTCGGGCGGCATCCAGGGCCGGGTGCTCGACGATCTGGGTCACGGCCACGGTCACCTTGTCCGCAGCAAAGGTCACCGAGGACAGAAGCGTCAGCGCAGCCCCCGCTGCGAGCGCAAAACGACTGATGTGCACGATGTAACCCCCCATATTTGTAGCCCCCAGCAGGTTCCGCCGGGCGTCTGGTCCCAATTAGCGCAGGCGGCCGGAGGCCCGTCAAGGAACCCGCCGGCCGCCTGCTTTTGTCCGATCAACCGAGGTCGAACACGATGCCCTGGGCCAGCGGCAGCTCGCGGCTGTAGTTCACCGTCGCGGTCTGCCGGCGCATATAGGCCTTCCAGGCGTCCGACCCGCTTTCGCGGCCGCCGCCGGTCTCCTTCTCGCCGCCGAAGGCGCCGCCGATCTCGGCGCCCGAGGTGCCGATGTTGACATTGGCGATGCCGCAATCGCTGCCCGCGGCCGACAGGAAGGTCTCGGCCTCGCGGATGTCGGTGGTGAAGATGCAGGAGGACAGACCCTGCGGCACCTCGTTGTGCAGCATCAGCGCCTGGCCGAAATCCCGGTACTTCAGGACGTAGAGGATGGGCGCGAAGGTCTCGTGCGCGACGATCTCGCTCTGCTTCGGCATCTCGGCGATCGCCGGGCGGACGTAGAAGCCGTTGGCCGGCACACCCGCCGTGACCTGCTCGCCGCCGGTGATGGTGCCGCCCTGGTCGCGCGCCGCGGCGAGGGCCTTCTGCATGCCGTCGAACGAGGCCTGATCGATCAGCGGCCCGACCAGCGTGCCGGTCTCCAGCGGGCTGCCAATGCGAACGGCGCCGTAGGCCTGCTTCAGCGCGGGCAGCAGCTTGTCGTAGACGCTGTCATGCACGAACAGGCGGCGCAGGCTGGTGCAGCGCTGGCCGGCGGTGCCGACGGCGCCGAACAGGATGGCGCGCACCGCCATGTCGAGATCGGCCGACGGGCAGACGATCATGGCGTTGTTGCCGCCGAGTTCGAGCAGCGACCGGCCCATGCGCCTGGCCACCCGCGGACCGACCTCGCGGCCCATCCGGGTCGACCCGGTGGCCGAGACCAGCGCCACCTTCGGGCTGTCGACCAGGGCCTCGCCGACCTCGCGGCCGCCGATCAGGATCTCGGCCAGGCCGTCCGGCACGCCGCCGAAGCGCTCCGCCGCCTTGCGGAAGATCGCCATGGTGGCCAGCGCCGTCACCGGCGTCTTCTCCGACGGCTTCCAGATCACCGGGTCGCCACAGACCAGCGCCAGCGCCGCGTTCCACGACCACACCGCGACCGGGAAGTTGAAGGCCGAGATCACGCCGACCGGGCCCAGCGGATGCCAGGTCTCGGCCATGCGGTGGCCGGGGCGCTCGGACGCGATGGTCAGGCCGTACAACTGGCGGGAGAGGCCGACCGCGAAGTCGCAGATGTCGATCATCTCCTGGACCTCGCCGAGGCCCTCCTGGAGGATCTTGCCGGCCTCGATCGAGACCAGCCGGCCCAGCTCGGCCTTGTGGGTGCGCAACTCCTCGCCCAGCAGGCGGATCAGCTCGCCGCGGCGGGGCGCCGGCACGGTGCGCCAGTTGAGGAAGGCGTTGGCCGACCGCTCGATCGCGGCTGCGACATCGGCGGCGCTGTGCTCGGGCAGGCGGGCGATCTCGGTGCCGTCGACCGGCGACCGGACCAGCAGGGTGCCGCCGGTCAGGGCGTCGGGATCGAGCCCAAGCCCGCGGTACAGATCGTGCAGCTCCATGGACGTGACTCCGGAAGATAGGTAAAGCGCAGGGCGCTGATGGGCGGCATTGGTATCGTCGCGGGGGCCCGGGGGCAAGCGCAGCGGCGTCAGGGCGGCCGAGCGCGAGTTGCGGAGGACCGCATTCCGTGGTGGAGATCGGTTGCGGAGCGACGGAAGATTGCACGCCGCCCGAGCAGGCCTCGGGCCGGCGGCAACCCACGCCTGTTCGAATCGCGATTGCCTTCTCTGAAAAATAGCATGTAGGATTTTCACATATACCGTAAATGGTGGAGACGCGGATGGGCGCGGCGTTTCTCGAGACTTTGCATGTCGAGGCCATGACCCTGGTCGCCGCGGTCCGGCGGACCCGCAGCGCGTCCAGCCTGATGGACGGTTCGGCCGGGATCGCGACCTATGCGAACTATCTGCGCGAGGCCTATCACTACCTGCACGCCACCCAGTCGACCCTGGCGCTGGCGGCGGAGCGGATGCTGGAAATCGGCCGCCACCTGCCGCTCGCGCTGCTGCTGCAGGAAAAGGCGGGCGAGGTGACCGGGCTGGACTTCCTGGCGCTGGACGATCTCGAGGCGCTGGGCTTCAGCCGGGCGGATGTGATCACCTCGGTCCCGGCGCCGGCCACCCGGGCCTACATCGCCTGGATCAACTTCCTCGGCCATGGCGACCATCCGTCCGGCTATCTCGGCAACGCCTATGTGCTCGAATACCTCGCCTCGGTCTGCGCCGGCCCGGTGGCCGACGGGCTGGTCCGGTCGGCGCGGATTCCCGGCATCCGCAAGGCGGTGCGCCTGCTGCGCAACCGGGCCGACACGAAGGAAGGCTATGTCCGGACCCTGGCGAACGCCCTGCCGCCACTGGACGACCCCGAGGAGATCGACGTGATCCTGACCTCCGCCCGGGTGGCGCGGCTGCTCTATGCCGGGATCCTGACGGCGATCGACGGCATGTCGGCGATGCCCGCCCGCCGCAGCCCGGCCTGATCTCCCGGAGCCGTCCGTATCTGACGCCCGCACCATCTGGTAGAAAACGCCGCTCGAACAAGACGGCTGCGATGGGGGGATGCGATGGAAGACGGCGTGGCAATCAACCGGGCGCATTGGGACGAGCGGGTGGCCGTCCATCTCCGCTCCGCCTTCTACAATGTCGACGGCTTCCGGCGCGGCGAGACTGACCTGACCCCGATCGAGGCGGCGGAGATCGGCGACATCGCCGGCCTCCGGGTGGCCCACCTGCAGTGCCATTTCGGCATGGACACGATGTACCTGGCCCGGCGCGGCGCCCGGGTCACCGGGCTCGACTTCTCGGCCAACGCCGTCGCTGCGGCGCGAGCCCTGGCGGCCGAGACCGGCAGCAGCGCCGAGTTCGTCGAAGGCAACGTCACCGATGCGCCGCGGCTGCTGGGCGAGGGGCTGCATGACCTCGTCTTCACCAGCTGGGGCACCATCATCTGGCTGCCGGACATCGTCCGCTGGGCCGAGGTCGTGGCGGCGTTGCTGAAGCCGGGCGGCCGGCTCTACTTCCTCGACGGGCACCCGGCGGCGCGGGCGCTGGACCAGGCGGGGCCCGAGGCGCCGATCCTGCCGACCTACGCCTACTTCCGCGACACGCCGCTGGTGTTCGAAGGCCAGGGCAGCTACGCCGACCGCGGTGCCGCCTTCACCCACACCCGCACGGTCGAATGGGACCATCCGCTCGGCGCCGTCATCGGCGCGTTGCTGGCGGCCGGGATGCGGCTGACGGCCTTGCGCGAGCATGATGCCGCCGCCTGGCAGATGTGGCCTTGCCTGGTGCAGGGGGCGGACGGGATGTGGCGGATGCCGGCGGACCGGCCGAACCTGCCGCTCAGCGTCACCATCGAGGCGGTGAAGGGCTGAGGATGGTCTAGGAGCGGGGTGCCGATTGCAACGGCTGTCCCCGGACCGCCGGACCGGTTCTCACGAGGGGCTTCCGCATCGCCCCTTCTGTGTGAGACCGGCCGGGCGTTCAGCCGCGCAGTGCGACCCGGGCCGGGCCGGCCGGGGTCGGGATCTCGATGTCGACCTCGAGGGTCGAGACCGAATTGCCGCGGTCGAGCTTGACCTGCACCTTCTCGCGGTCGATCGCGATGTGCTTGGCGATCACCGCCAGGATCTCCTCCTGCAGGATCGCCACCAGGTCGGACCGGCCGCCGATCGAGGACCGCTCATGCGCCAGCAGGATCTGCAGCCGCTCGCGAGCCACCGGGGCGGAACTGCGCTTGCTGAAGAAGCTGAACAGGCTCATGCCACCCTCCGACCGAACAGCTTGGCGAAGATGCCCTTCTTGTCGCTCGGGACGGTCATCTCCAGGGTCTCGCCGCGCAGGCGCTTGGCGGCGTCGAAATAGGCCCGGGCCGGGGCGCTCATCGGGGCGTTCAGCGTGACCGGCGCGCCCATGTTCGAGGCCCGCAGCACCTCCTCGCTCTCGGGGATGATGCCGAGCAGCGGGATCGACAGGATCTCGATGACGTCGTCGACCTTCAGCATCTCGCCGCGTTCGGCCCGGACCGGGTCGTAGCGGGTCAGCAGCAGGTGCTTCTCGACGCGCTCACCCTTCTCGGCGCGCTCGGTCTTCGAATCGAGCAGGCCGATGATGCGGTCGGAGTCGCGGACCGAGGAGACCTCCGGGTTGGTCACGACCACGGCAGTGTCGGCATGGCGCATCGCCAGGACCGCGCCCTTCTCGATGCCGGCCGGGCTGTCGCAGATCACCCAGTCGAACTTTTCCTTCAGTTCGTTGATGACGCGCGACACGCCTTCCATGGTCAGCGCGTCCTTGTCGCGGGTCTGCGACGCGGCCAGCAGCGACAGGGTGTCGATCCGCTTGTCGCGGATCAGCGCCTGCGCCAGCTTCGCGTCGCCCTGCACCACGTTGATCAGGTCGAACACCACCCGGCGCTCGGAGCCCATCACCAGGTCGAGGTTGCGCAATCCCACGTCGAAATCGACCACCACCACATTCTGCCCGCTCTGCGCCAATGCGGCGCCCAGCGCGGCGGTGGAGGTCGTCTTGCCGACGCCGCCCTTGCCGGATGTCACGACCAAGACTTTGGCCATATTCGCTGCTCTCCTCTAATGCCTCAGTCCAGGGCTGCCATGATCATCACATCGCCGTCGAGCCAGGCCTGCACGGTCTTGCCGCGCAGCTTCGGCTCCATGTCGTCGGCGGTCTTGTAGAGCCCGTCGATCGCCAGCAGTTCGGCCTCGAGCTTCCGGCAGAAGATCCGGGCCTGCCCGTTGCCGTTCGACCCCGCGATGGCCCGGCCGCGCAGCGTGCCGTAGATGTGGATCGACCCGCCGGCGATGATCTCCGCCCCCGATGCCACCGACCCGACCACGGTCACGTCGCCCTCCGGAAAGATCACCGACTGGCCGGATCGCACCGGCCGGTCGAGCAGCAGCGACGCCGCCGGCGGAGGTTCGGCGGGCGCCGCGGCAGCCGGCGCGCCGTCCGGAATTTCGATCAGCCCGGCCGGCCGGCTGCCGGTCATCATCGGCGGCAGGCCCCAGGCCTCGGAGCCGAGCCAGGCCGGGTCGGCGCCTTCGATCCCGATCAGCCGGATGTCGCGGCGCTGCAGGTCCTCGATCAACGCGGTGAGGTCCTGCTTGCGCATCGGCAGGGCCGACAGGTCGACCACCACGGGCCGGCCTTGGAAGAACGCAGGCGACCGCTGGATCTGCGTGTCGAGTTCGATGAGCCAGTCCGTGATCGGCGGCTCGGGCGCGAGCACGAGCGCCATGAAGGAGCGACCACGGAAACGGATGGCGGGGCGGGGGCGAGCTGCTGTTGTCACGGTCAGGGGCGTAGCCGGGCGCGATCCGGCCGTCAACACAGGGGTTTCATCACCATTGAACCCGGTTCGATCCGGATATGCAACAGGTTGTGGTTCCCATGGCAGTGAACCGCCATGTGTTGTGTGAGGGATCGTTCCGATCGCGGCCGAATTGCAAAGCTTTCGCCAGGTCTCCGGGCGCTGGGATCCCGGCATGGCCGCCAGGCCGCGCCCGACATCCGTCCCGATCGCGGCGGCAAGCGAGAGGCAGCGCAGGGCGACTCGGAATCGGGGGGCGGAGATGGCGGCCGCAACCGCAGCCGGATGGCTGGCGTGTCAGGCCGCGGTATCGGTGGCGAAGCGGCGCAGGGTGCCGGCCAGATGCGGCGGCGGCGGTGCCTCGGCGGCGACCGGCGGCTTCTTCGGGTACAGCGGCACCGACACGGCACGGGCGTGCAGGTGCAGCGGCGGCGCCTCCGGCCCGCGCCCGGCGGTGCCGTAGATCGCGTCGCCCAGGATCGGGAAGCCGGAGGCGGCGCAATGCAGCCGCAACTGGTGCGTGCGTCCGGTCAGGGGCCGCAGCTCCAGCCAGCTCAGGCCCTCGGCGCGGCCGAGCACGCGGAACTCGCTCTGTGCCGGCTGGCCTTGCGGATCGACCTTCATCCACCAACCGCGGTCCGGCGATTTGCGGGCCAGCGGCAGGTCGATGCGGCCCTCATCCTCGGCCGGACTGCCTTCGACCACGGCCCAGTAGGTCTTCACCACCTTGCCGGAAGCGAACAGGTCGCCCAGCTTTGCCGTGGCCTTGCGGTGGCGTCCGAGCACCAGGCAGCCGCTGGTGTCCTTGTCCAGGCGGTGGGCGAGGGCGGGCGGCTGCGGCAGGCCGAAGCGCAGGGCGTCGAGATGGTGGTCCAGCACCGGCCCACCCTTCGGCCCGGCATGCACGGGCAGCCCGGCCGGCTTGTCGATCACCAGCATCATCCCGTCGCGGTACAGCAGGCGGGCCAGGATCTCGGCATCGGTGGGGGCGGCGATCATGCCCGGGTCATCGCACCGGACGGGGATGGGTGCAATGGGAATGGGGAAGTCGACTGGCCTTCGCCGTCATTGCGAGCCCAGAAGGGGCGCGGCAATCCATCTCGCCGGAGAGAACGGCGGGATGGATTGCGTCGCTGCGCTCGCAATGACGGTAGGGTTCAAGGAATACCCTGGGTGACGTGAACTACGCCGTATAACTCACGGACACAGAAGGGTTATCCGTGAGATGCCGTCACCCGGGCGAACGTTCAATGGTGCCGGCTGTGCTGCCACTCGCGCGACACGCGGGCTTCGCAGCTGTGGCGGGCATGGGAGGAATGGATATGGCCGCAGGAGGCCTGTTGCCGGTGGTGCAGCGACTCCGCGTGCCGGTGGTTGTCGTGGCGCTGCGGGGCGGCCTGGGCCGTGGCGAAGGTTGCCGGCACGGCCAGGATCAGAGCGGCCGCAAGCAGCAGAGGACGATGGGATTTGAGAAGCATCGGGAGCCCCTTGGTCTCCGGGAAGGAATGCCTGATTGGCACGCAGATTCCACGAAGCCCGGAAGCGATTCCGTCGACGCCGGGAAGAAGATCGCGGAATACTTCTCAAGAACCGGTCGCAATGGGCTGTTTTGCCGTCATTGTGAATCGATGCTCCGCCAGACGTGCAGCAGCCGGCGGCCGGTGATCTCGAAGGCGTAGCGGTTGCCGCCATTGCCCGGCGGCTGGTCGGCATCGCGGCCGATCGGCCGATCCAGGAGATGGCATAGATACAGGGCGCCGACGGCGCCATGCGAGACGATGGCGATGTCGCCTTCGGCCGGTGCCCGGCGCAGCACCTCATCGACCGCGGCGACGATGCGGGCCTGGGCGTCGACCGCCCGCTCCCAGCCGCGCACGCTCTCCTGCGGCCGGGCGAAGAAGGTATCGGCCATCGCTTCGAACTCGAGCTTCGGCAGATAACCGGTTGACGAACGGTCGTTTTCGCCCAGCTCTGCGATCTCAGTGACGGGCAGGCCCAGCGCGTCGGCCAGGATCGCCGCACCGTCGATCGCCTTGCGCTCGGTGCTGCAGAACACGGCGCGGAGATCGGCCACCCAGGGCTGTTGCAGCACCCCTCGCATCCGGGTCCGGCCGCGCTCCGACAGCGGCCAGTCCGGCACCGGCACCGCCGGGTCGATCGCCACATCGGGATGGGTGATGAAATGGACGGTCTGCGGCATCGGCTCCCTCGGATCTCGCGTGCGTCTTCCATGATCCCCGATCACCGGTCAGCGCGCCATCGGGCGGCGAACAAACGCCGCCATCGATCGTTGTGGACCGCACGCGCCCGGATGCGACAGGCTGGGCGCAACGCAGCGGGAGGGGACGATGGTCAAGCTGGACAAGCTGGCGAAGCGCTACCGGATCGACGACGGTGACGGCTTTCGCCTCAAGGACTGGGATCCCGCCGACACCAACGGCCTGGACGACAAGGATGCGGCGCAGGAGGCGCTGGTCCAGAGCGTGGCCAAGCTGGCCGAGATGCAGGACATGCTCTACGCCCAGGACCATTGGTCGGTGCTGCTGCTCTTCCAGGCGATGGACGCGGCCGGCAAGGACAGCACCATCAAGCATGTGATGTCCGGGGTGAACCCGCAGGGATGCCAGGTCACCGCCTTCAAGCAGCCTTCGGCGCAGGAGCTCGACCACGACTTCATGTGGCGCACCACCGCGAATCTGCCGGAGCGCGGGCGGATCGGCATCTTCAACCGGTCCTACTACGAGGAGGTGCTGGTGGTCCGGGTGCATCCGGAGATCCTGGCCAACCAGCGGCTGCCGCCGAAGCTGGTGACCAAGAAGATCTGGAAGGAGCGGTACGAGGACATCAACGCCTTCGAGCGCTACCTCGCCCGCAACGGCACCCTGGTGCTGAAGTTCTTCCTCAACGTATCGAAGGAAGAGCAGAAGAAGCGCTTCCTGGCCCGGCTCGACGAGCCGGAGAAGCACTGGAAGTTCCAGCCCAGCGACGTGGCCGAGCGCCAGCACTGGGACGCCTACATGAAGGCCTATGAGGAGATGATCCGGGCCACGGCGACGCCGCAGGGCCCCTGGCACGTCATCCCGGCCGACAGCAAATGGTTCACCCGGCTGGCGGTGGCCAGCGCAGTGGTCGAGGCCATGCAGGGGTTGGACCTGCACTACCCCAAGGTCGACCCGAAACTCGGCGACAAGCTGAACGCGGCGCGGACGGCGCTGGAGAACGAATAGCCGCGACACGGGCGGCTTCCGGACAGCCCTATAGCTATTTAATATCAAGTTGTTATGGTCGTTTTCTGAGAGATGAAATGAAGTTCCCGAAGCCGGTGGCGATCGTGCTGGCGCTGCTCCCGCTATGCATCGCCGCGTCCACCAGCTTCGCCCGGGCCGCCGATGGCGGCCCGGTCACGCTTGCGGTCCCGGCCGGCACCTTCGCGATCGACCCGGCGACCCTCGCGGTGTCGCTGCGCACCGCCGATGGCGCGGAGTTGACGCTGGCCGCACCGGCCTTCGCCCCGGCGCGGGTGACCGGCCGGACCGACCATGGCTGGCACCTGGTCGCCGGTGACGACGGCTTCGCTGTCGAGGCCGGGGTCGAAGGCGACGCGCTGCGCCTGTCGATCCGCTCCGACCGGCCGGCGACCCTGGCCTGGCCGCAAACTGCCGACCCCGCCGGCATCACCGCCTATGCCATGCCCTTCGGCGAAGGCAGCTACGTCCCGGCCGACGACCCGGCCTGGCTGGACTGGCTGGTGCGGCGCTACGAGCCCGGCAGCCTGGCCGAGGCGCTGTCGATGCCGGTCTGGACCGAGCTGCGCGGCGACCGCTCGATCAGCTGGATCGTCGAGACCCCGTTCAACACCGGCTTCGGCATCGTCGCGGCAGCGGGCCGGCCGCGGCCGCAACTGACCCACGACTTCACCCGGTTGGCGCCCGGCGCGCCCTATGTGGTGCGCATCGTGCCCGGCCCCGCCGACCCGCTGGCCGGCGCGCGGGCCTATCGCGCCTGGCTGCAGGCGACCGGCGCCTTCGTTCCGCTGGCCGACAAGATCGCGGCACTGCCGGACACCGCCAGGCTGGGTGGTGCGCCGCACATCTACCTCTGGGGCAAGGGGCCGCTGAAGCCGGAGGACGTGCTGCAATGGCGCGCCTTCGTCCGGCTGTTCCAGCAGAAGAAGGCCGACCCCGCCCATCTCGCCGGCCGGCTGTGGCAGGGCTTCGACGCCGACACCCGGGTCGAGTTCGAAGGCGCGTTCAGGGATGCCGCCGGCAGCGCCGGCTTCGTCGCGCCCTATCGGCGGGCGGCGCTGGTCCGGGCGGTGAATGACGGGCTGCACCGGGCCGTGCCGATGGCGGCGGTCGATCCGTTGCCGGGCGGGCACGATCCGGCCGCGGAGGCGGCCTGGGCCGCCGGACCGATGCGCGCGGCCCTGGTCGACGCCTTCGGCCCGATGCTGGCGCCGCCGCAGCGCTGGGGCGGCGGGCTGTCGCTCGACACCGTCACGGCGCTGCAGAAGGCGGGGCTGACCCGGGCCTGGCTGGGCACCGAGGATTGGCGCGACGCGCTGTGGCACCCCGAGGCGGTCGCCGCGGCCAAGGCCGCAGGCTACCTGGTCGGGGTCTATGACAGCTATGGCAGCGCCCACCCACCGGATCTGGTCGAGACCTGGCCGACGGCACAGATGGGCGCCGACCTCGCCGCCGCCGGCTATCGCGGGCTCGACGGCAAACTGGCCACCGGCTTCGCCGGCCGCGGCGTCTATGTCAGCGCGACGGCGGCGGAGCCCTATGCCCGGCGGCGGATGGCGGCGGTGGCCAAGGCGGCCGGGCTGGACAGCCTGTTCCTCGATGTCGACGCCACCGGGTTGGCGTTCGACGACACCACGCCCGGCCGCGAGACCAGCGCGGCGCTGGATGCCGAGGTCCGCCGCCGGCGGCTGGCCACTGCCGCGTCGCTCGGCCTGGTGGTTGGCAGCGAGGGCGGGTCGTCGCTGTTCGCGGCGCAGATCGCCTTCGCCCATGGCATGACCACTGTGCCCTTCGCCTGGATGGACCCTGACATCAAGGACAAGCGGTCGCCCTTCTACCGCGGCAACTACTGGCCGCCCGAGACGCCGTCGCTGTACTTCACCCCGGTGCCGCTGAAGCCGGCGATCGCCCGCGTCGTCACCGATCCGCGCTTCCGCCTGCCGCTCTACGAGATCGCGCTGCACGACAGCGTGGTGACCACCCATCACTGGGAATACGGCTCGCTGAAGTTCTCGACCGAACGCGACGCCACGGCACTGCTGCAGCTGCTGTACGCGGTGCCGCCGCTGTACCACCTGAACGCCGCGGTGCTGGACCGCGACCTGCCCCTGATCGCCGCCTATGACCGGGTGTTCCGGCCGCTGCACCAGCGGCTGTTCACGCAAGCGATGACCGGTTTCGCGGTGCTGTCGCCCGACCGGCTGCTGCAGCGCTCGACCTTCGCCGACGGTACGGCGGTCACGGTCAATTTCGACGTCAAGGCGCGGCCCCTGCCGGATGGCGCCACGCTGCCGGGCCGCTCCGCGCGCATCGCGTTGCCGGACCAGCCGCCGCAGACGGTCGAGATCGGCGCGATCCTCAAGCCGCCGGCAAAATAGGCGCATCCGTCAAACTGTGAGCGAATCCGCCTAGTCGTCGTCGCGCCGCCGACCTACCATCGGACCGCCCGACAAACAGGGGGTGCACACAATGAAAACAACCATTCGCGGCCTGGTGGCCGCGATCGTGATCGGCTGTGCCGCGGCGCTGCCGGCGGTGGCCGAGACGCCCAAGGACACGCTGGTCCAGGCCTACCGCATCGACGATATCATCACGCTCGATCCGGCCGAGGTGTTCGAGTTCTCGACCAGCGAGTACGTCGCCCAGGTCTATGACCGCCTCATCTACTACAACGCCAAGGACCCGGCCCATTTCACCCCCGGCATCGCCGAGAGCTGGACGGTCTCGGATGACGGCACGACCTACAGCTTCAAGATCCGCGACGGGGTGAAGTTCCAGTCCGGCAACCTGCTGACGGCGGAGGACGCGGCCTTTTCGCTGCGCCGCGCCATCAAGCTGAATTTGGGGCCGGCCTTCATCATCGGCCAGTTCGGCCTGACCGCCGACAATGTCGACGGCATGGTCACCGCGCCGGATGCGCGGACGCTGGTGTTCAAGACCGACAAGGCCTACGCGCCCAGCTTCGTGCTCAACTGCCTCAGCGCCACGGTCGGCGCGGTGGTCGATTCCAAGCTGGTCGAGGCCAACGCCAAGGACGGCGATTTCGGCCATGGCTGGCTGAACACCCATTCGGCCGGCACCGGCGCCTACAAGCTGGTGACCTGGAAGCCGAATGAGAGCCTGGTGCTCGAGCGGTTCGACGACTACTGGCAGGGCAAGCCCGGCTTCCGCCGGATCTTCTACCGCCATGTGCTCGACCCGACCTCGCAGCTTCTGCTGCTGCAGAAGGGCGACATCGACATCGCCCGCGGCCTGACCGGCGAGCAGATCGAATCGCTGAAGTCGAGCCCCGACATCACGCTGCAGGAGGTGCCGCGCGGCGCCATCTGGTACCTCGCGATGAACACCCTGACCGAGCCCTTGAAGAAGGTCGAGGTCCGGCAGGCCCTGAAGTACCTGATCGACTACCAGGGCATGGCCAACAGCTTCATGAAGGGCAGGGGCGTGCTGCAGGAGCATTTCCTGCCCAGGGGCTTCCTCGGCGCGCTGGACGACCAGCCGTTCTCGCTCGACGTCGCCAAGGCCAAGGCGCTGCTGGCCCAGGGCGGCTATCCCGACGGCTTCAAGATCACCATGGACGTGACCGACGGGTCGCCCAACCTCGACATGGCGCAGTCGATCCAGTCGACCTTCGCCAAGGCCGGGGTGGAGCTGCAGATCATCGCCTCGGACGACAAGCAGCAGACCAGCCGGATCCGTGCCCGCAAGCACGAGACCGCGATCGGCCGCTGGGGCCCGGACTACCAGGACCCGCACACCAACGCCCAGACCTTCGCCATGAATGTCGACAACGGCGACAACCCGCCGATGAAGACCTCGGCCTGGCGCAACGCCTGGGACATTCCGGACCTGACCAAGGAGACCGCGGCCGCGGTGCTGGAGACCGACACCGCCAAGCGCCAGGCGCTGTACGAGGCACTGCAGCGCAAGGTGGAGCAGACCTCGCCCTTCGCCTTCATGTTCCAGCAGGTCGAGGTGGTGGCGGCCCGCAAGAATGTCCAGGGCCTGATCTGGGGCCCGGGGACGGAGAACGACTTCTTCTGGCAGGGGAAGAAGGAGTAGGGGCAGAGGCCGGGTCCGCTGTGGCGGACCCGGCCTCTTCAATTTCTGGGCGACTTACGGAACCGGCTCCAAAACTGGGCTTCCCGGGTCTCGGGGTCCGGAGCTTCATAGGCGGCGGTGACGAGCGCGGAGCAGTGCGATCGGCTGAAGTTCGTCGGCCCCTTGTTCATCAGTCGAAGATTGAACAGGCGAATGCTCCTGGCGATGTCCTCGTCTCGGAGAATTCGCAGCGGATCATCGTTCCAAAAGGCATGGAGCGATATCTGATCGGATCCGCCTGGCTTGTAGTGGAAATCATCAAACTCTGCGTCTATACGCCGAGCGACTCGCGAAAGGCCACCAGGGGCTGCCTCCAGGGGCGATCTTGCGCATCGGAGCCAAATTTCCGCATCCTCGCCGTCGCCTGCAACCCACATCACCTCTTGCCAAAACAAGTTGAGACGGTAGAGGGACCCCGGTCGTTCCTTTGTGCCGTTTCCAAGAGCGGTGAGTGACCAGAACGATATTTCCGAGCTCTTTGGAGATGGAATGAG
This sequence comes from Inquilinus sp. 2KB_23, assembly GCF_052115705.1. NCBI lineage: Bacteria > Pseudomonadati > Pseudomonadota > Alphaproteobacteria > Rhodospirillales > Rhodospirillaceae > Inquilinus > Inquilinus sp. 2KB_23. The sequence continues at coordinate 105,763 of NZ_JBFRHF010000003.1, forward strand.
ATTATTTATATAATATTGCAGGAATGATAGATGTGGATCAATTGTACATATCTTCAGAAGCTTGTCGAACGATCGCAGTGACCGTGCGTCGATTGCTGCATCTTGAGCGCGATTGACGCTTCCGTTTTCCTTAAGCTTACGATCAAGCCAGAGATCTTGCTGGTCCTTAGGCATGATCGCTTCGAAGTCAGACCCGGGCTGAGGAATGCTGGTGAAGGTAACATTCCTCAAGCCAAAGCCGGCGCGCTCCAGGCGATAGATTAGCGTGCGTTCGCTCTGATCGAGTTCGGATTTTTTGAGTCTTTGGAACCTGATCGTCTTGATGTCCTGGTGAATTTTTCGGTGCTGTCCGTACCGACGAACTACGTCCGTGGCTTTTCCTACATAAATCTCATTATTTTGGAACTCCATAATATAGATTCCACATCTCCTGCTTTTCTTGAACAGATCCGCGACTGAAGGGCGATTTTCGACTTCATGTGCGGGCGTAAAATTCAGATCGCCTATATGATCTACGAGAAGCATAATTCGGCCATCTCCGATGGTAGGAAAGAAGGTAATAGAAATAAAGTGTCCGAAATTCATAGTATGATGAAATTAATTTGAAGTAAATTCACCAAGCGCGAACGGTCGCCGTCGCGACCGGCCAGCATCGGATATGCCGTTTCCCTCTCTGTCATTGCCCGGCTTGACCGGGCAATCCAGGGGCCACCACGAGCCGCTCTGACCGCCCCTGGATGCCACGGTCAAGCCGTGGCATGACAAGGAAGGGAAGGGCCGACGACGGACGGCCTCTCCGCCTGAAGAGAGCCCTATGCCGCCTCTCTGGCCACCATGTGCCCGCCGACGACATCGGCCAGGTCGACAGGAACGGGCTGGTACCCGATCGGCCGCACCGGGCTCGGCACCTCGCCGGACAGGCGCTGGAAGCGGATGAGCGCCCTGCCGATACCGGCCCTCCAGTCCGATCCGGCGGCCTCGGCCGTGCTGCCCCCTTCAAGGTCGAGGCGCAGCCTGTGACGGCTGTAGCGAAAAGGCCGGGCCTGGACATGCCCCTGTAATCCGGTTGCGCGATGGTCCTCCAGATCTTGGAGGTGCTTATGCAAACCCGTCCTGGTGACGCCCCTACGGCCCTGATCTCCGCGGACCGTGATCTGCCGGTCCTCACGGAGGAGCAGTTCAGCGACGACCCGCATGCGACGTTCCGGTCCTACCGTGCCGACCATCCCGTCGTCGCTCACGAGGCCGGCAGCTGCTTTGTGCTGCGCCTGGGCGATATCGAGCGCCTCAGCAAGGATCCCCGCCTCGGGGCCACCGGGACCGCGTTTCCGAAGATGTTGGGCGTTGTGGATGGAGCGCTGTTCGAAAACTTCGAGTACGGCATGCTGACAGCCAATGGCGATGTGCATCGCCGGCGGCGAGCCCCGTTCTCACGGACATTCGCAGCCCGCACCATGGCCGAGCTTCGACCCTTGATCCGGCAAGCGGCGGAGGGGCTGATCGAGGAATGGCATGCGGCCGGACGTGTCGAGTTCGTGGAGCATTTCGCATCTCGACTGCCAGCACTGGTGATCAGCGATATCCTGGGGTTGCCGCGGGCGGACATCCCGACCTTCACCCGGCACGTCTATGATGCGACCCGCTTCATCAGCCTCAGCGTCCGACCCGAGGACATCCCGGTGGCCGAAGAGGCGACGCGGCAACTGCTGGAATACGCAAAGACCATGCTCGACGACAGGCGTCGGCAGCCTCGCGACGATTTCCTGTCGAGGTTTTTGGCCGCGGCCGATGAAGCCGGGGAGCTGTCGCCACTCGAGATGCTGTACCAGATCGTCCAGCTGATCATCGGCGGCACGGATACGACCCGGGTGGCCATCGTCATGCAGGTCTCCCTCCTGCTGCAGCACCAGGAGCAGTGGGACGCGGTCTGTCGCGATGCTGCGCTGATCCCCGCGGCGGTGGCGGAGAGCCTGCGATACGAGCCCAGCGTGGCATCGACCGGGAGAATGTCGGCCGAGGACATCGAGGTCGACGGCGTCGTGATCCCGGCCGGGAGGCTAATCGCCTTGTCGGCCATGTCCGGCATGCGCGACGAACGGGTCTATGCCGACCCCGACGTGTTCGACATCCATCGGACGGTGCCGACGCGCCTGCATCCGGTGTTCGGCGGCGGCGCGCATCGCTGCATCGGCGAGGCCCTGGCCCGGATCGAGCTGGAGGAAAGCCTGGGCGCGCTGGCCGCCGCCATCCCGCAGCTCCGGCTGGAGGTGGCGCCGACGATCCGGGGCTACACCGGCATCCGCCGCGTCGACCACATGCACCTGTCCTGGAGGGTATAACCCTCGCGGTCAGGCCGCCTCCCGCGCCACCAGATGGCCGCCGCCGACATCGGCCAGGTCGACATGGACCGGCTGGTACCCGACCGGCCGCACCGGGCTCGGCACCTCGCCGGAGAGGCGCTGGAAATGGTCCCGGCGGCGGCGCGGGTCGGCGATCGGCACCGCCTGCATCAGCGTCCGCGTGTAGGGGTGGCGCGGATCCTCGAAGATCTGCCGCCGCGTCCCGGTCTCGACGATCTGGCCGAGATACATCACCGCGACCCGGTGGCTGATCTGCTCCACCACCGCCATGTCGTGCGAAATGAAGAGATAGGCGAGGCCGAGATCGGCCTGCAGCTCGTGCAGCAGGTCCAGCACCTGGGCCTGGACCGAGACGTCGAGCGCCGAGACCGATTCGTCGGCGACGATGGCCTTGGGCGACAGGCTCAGCGCCCGGGCGATGCAGATGCGCTGGCGCTGGCCGCCGGAGAATTCATGCGGGTGGCGGTGGCGTAGCTCCGGCGCCAGCCCGACCCGGCGGAACAGCCATTCCACCCGGTCGATCAGCTCGGCGCCCTTGGCCAGGCCATGGATCACCAGCGGTTCGGCCACCAGTTCGCCCACGGTCATGCGCGGGTCGAGTGAGGCGTAGGGATCCTGGAACACCATCTGGATGTTCCGGCGCAGCGGCTTCAGGGCGGTGGCGTCCAGCCCGGCGGCCTCGACCCCGTCGATCCGGATCGATCCCTGCCAGCCGACCAGCCCCATCAGCGCCTTGCCGGTGGTGGACTTGCCGCAGCCGCTTTCGCCGACCAGGGCCAGCGTCTCGCCCGGCGCGACGGTGAAGGACAGCTTCTCCACCGCATGCACGCGCTTGACCGTGCGCTGCAGCAGCCCGCCGGCGATGTCGAAGCGCACGGTCAGGTCGCGGACCTCGATGGCGGCATCGCCCGATGCCGCGGCCGGCGCGGCGGTCGCCCGCAGCGGCGCGTCGCGGCCGGCCATCTGGCCCAGCTTGGGCACGGCGTCCAGCAGGCGGCGGGTGTAGTCGTGCTGCGGCGCCTCGAACAGCGGCATCACCAGCCCGCTTTCGACCATCCGCCCCTGATGCATCACGATCACCCGGTCGGCCACTTCGGCCACCACGCCCATGTCATGGGTGATCAGCACCAGGGCGGTGCCGAACTGGCGCTGCAGGTCGCGCATCAGCTCCAGGATCTGGGCCTGGATGGTGACATCAAGCGCCGTGGTCGGCTCATCGGCGATCAGCACCTTGGGCCGGCAGGCCAGGGCCATGGCGATCATCACCCGCTGGCGCATGCCCCCCGACAGCTCGTGCGGGTACTGCGTCAGCCGGCGTTCCGGCTCGGCGATGCGCACCGCCTCCAGCGCCTCCAGCGCCAGCCGCCGCGCCTCGCCGCCATCGACGCGGCGATGGGCGCGGATGGCCTCCTTGATCTGGCGGCCGACCGACATGACCGGATTCAGGCTGGTCATCGGCTCCTGGAAGATCATCGCGATCTCGCCGCCGCGCACCCGCCGCATCTGCCGTTCGGGCAGGGCCAGCAGGTCGCGACCCTCCAGCAGCACCTGGCCGCCGGCGACCCGCGCCATCGGCTGCGGCAGCAGGCCCATGATCGACAGCGAGGTCATCGACTTGCCGCTGCCCGATTCCCCGGCGATGCACAGCGTCTCGCCGGGGTTCAGGTCGAAGCTCAGATCCTCGACCACCAGCCTCGGCCCCGCCGGCGTCGCCACCTGGGTGCTGAGGTGGCGGACGCTGAGGAGGGGGGTGTTTCCCGCAGTCACGATTGTAAGCCAGGTTTCTGCGTAGTCTCTCCCGCCTGGCGGGAGAGGCTACGCGGCAGCTCTTTTTCGAACGGCAGCTCGATCATCATTCGAAGACGATGCGCGGGAAGTAGAAGGACACCACCCAGTTCGGCTGGTCGACGATCTCGCTGATGCGCAGGTCGCCGCAGACCGAACACAGCATGTAGGCGTCGACCGGCGCCATGCCACGGGTCCGGCACAGCAGCTCGACCATCTCGGCGACGGCGATGCGCGCCCCCACCATCAGGTCGGGGCCGATGCCGGTCGTCACCTCATAGCCCTTGGCGTCGAGATGCCGGGTCACCGGGCCCGGCGTGGTGAAGCGCGGCATCTTCAGGTTGGCGCCCTTCACCAGCTCGAGCGTCAGCGTCACCTTCATCGGGCTTTCGATGGCGGTGCCGCAGACCTCGCCGTCGCCCTGGGCGGCATGGGTGTCGCCGATCGAGAACAGGGCGCCCGCCACCTCGACCGGGAGGTAGAGGGTCGCCCCCGTCGACAGGTCGCGGATGTCGAGATTGCCGCCGACGCGGCGCGGCGGCACCACGGAATGCAGCCCGGGTTCCGCCAGCGCCACGCCGATGGTTCCGGCGAAGGGCTTCAGCGGCACCTTCGCCAGGGTCGAGAACAGGGCCGGCGCCAGTGTGTCGGCCTGATAGTTCCAGACATGCAGCGCCGGGTCCTTGAACTGGTCCGCCAGCAGGCCGAAGCCCGGGATGTTGGCGGTCCAGCCGAAGCCGGAGGGCGCGTACTGGTCCAGCGTGATCTTCAGCGCGTCGCCCGGCTGCGCCCCGTCGACGAAGATCGGCCCGGTCGTCGGGTTGATCCTGCCGAAGTCGAGCGTGGCCACGTCGGCCACCGTGCTGGAAGGCGTCAGCTGGCCGGCCGAGCTGTCGAGACAGTCGAACTCCAGCGTGGTGCCAGGCGCGACCGTAGCCGCCGGCGGGAACGACCGGTCCCAGCCGAAATGGTGGTGCGCGCCGTGGATGGTGTGGTGGTGGTGCGGCTTACTGGACATCTTTGGCGTACACGTTGTCGTAGTTGACCGGGATGTGGACGGGGTCGACGAACAGCGTGTCGTCACCGCCCATGCGCGCGGACCGGATGGTGTAGCGCTGCTCGTTGAAGATCGGCGCCCAGGGCGCGTCCTTCATCACGTCCAGGAAGATGTCGCGCCACTTGGCCTCGCGCTCCGCCGTCTTGGCCGGGTCGGCGATCGAATCCGCCTCGGCCGCGCGCTTGTCGAGATCGGCGTTGCAGTACCAGGACCAGTTCCAGCCGCCCGGCACCGCGCCGCCGCAGCCCAGGATCGGGCCGTAGAAGTTGGACGGGTCCGGGAAGTCCGCGATCCAGGCCATGCCGCCGGACCAGATCATGGTCGACTGCTTCTCGTCGCCGCCGGCCGCGATGACATTGGCCTGGGCCAGCGACTTGATCTCGGCCTTGATGCCGATCTGGGCGAGGTCCTGCTGGATCGCCTGGGCGATGCGCGGCTGCGGGTCGGTGTTGGCGACATAGAGGTCGGTGGTGAAGCCAGAGCCCTGGCCGGCGTCGGCCATCAGCTTCTTGGCGCCCTCGACATCGTAGGCGTAGCCCTTGTAGTCCGTGGCGTAGCCGGGCATCGACGGCGGCAGCGGCTGGCTCGCCGGCTTGGCGCGGCCGTTGATGATGCGGATGATGCGGTCCTTGTTGATCGCCATGTTCACCGCCTGGCGCACCCGCACATCGTCGAACGGCTTGGCCTTGACGTTCATGGTGACGTAGCCGGTGTGCAGCTGGCTGCCCTGGATGATCAGGCCCTTGTAGGTCGGGTCCTGCATCACCTCGAGGAACTTGGCCGGCGGGATGCCGTCGCCGGCGATGTCGACCTCGCCGCGCTGCAGCCGCAGCAGCGCCACCACCGGTTCCTGCCCGACCTCGAACACGATCTTGTCGAGATGCGGCAGGCCCTTGTGGAAATAGTCGGGGTTGCGCTCGAACACGATGCGCTGGCCCAGCGTCCACTCCGCCAGCTTGTAGGCGCCGGTGCCGACCGGGTGCTTGCCGAAGTCCGCGCCGTACTTCTCCACTTCTTCCTTCGGCACGACGTGCGAGAAGTTCAGCGCCATCTTGTGCAGGAAGGGCGCGTCCGGCCGGGTCAGGTGGAAGACGACGGTATAGTCGTCCGGCGTCTCGATGCCGCTCAGCTCCTTGGCCTTGCCGGTGGAGACGTCGGCGAAGCCCTGGATCGAATCGAAGAAGCCGGCGCCTGGGCTCTGGGTCTCCGGCTGCACCACGCGGTTCAGCGAGTATTTGACATCGGCGGCCTTCAGCTCGCGGCCATTGTGGAACTTGACGCCCTGGCGCAGCTTGAAGGTGTAGGTCTGGCCGTCGGGCGAGACCGTGAAGCTCTCGGCCAGATCCGGCACCAGGTCGGTGGTGCCCGGCTTGTAGTCCATCAGCCCGTCGAACAGGCTCTTGATCATCGACCAGTTCTGCCAGTCGTAGCCGATGGCGGGGTCGAGGGTGGTGACGTCGTCCTTGTAGGTCACCGTCATGGTGCCGCCCGGCTTGATGTCCTGGGCCATCGCAGGTGTGGCCAGAGCCAGGGTGAGGGCGGCGGCCCCGGCAAGCAGCAACGACTTCAGCATGAAACCTCCTGTGGTTCGGCGCGGGCTTTGTCCGTCACCGTAGCTTGATCCGTGGGTCGATGAACGGGGCGATCAGGTCGGCCAGCAGGTTGCCGATCACGATGGCAACGGCGGAGACCAGCGTGACGCCCATGATGATCGGGATGTCGATGCGCTGGATCGCCTGCCAGGTCAGCTGGCCGATGCCGGGCCAGCCGAACACGGATTCGACGACGACGATGCCGCTCATGAACAGGCCGATGTCGATGCCGATCATGGCGACGATCGGCAGGAAGGCGTTGGGCAGGGCATGGGCCAGGGCGACGCGCCAGACGCCCAGCCCCTTGGCCCGGGCGGTGCGCACATAGTCCTGGCGCAGCACGTCCAGCATCGCCGACCGCATCATCCTGGAATACCAGCCCGCCCCCAGGAACCCGAGCGTGAGCGAGGGCAGCACAAGGTGCGAAAAGGTGCCGTAGCCGCCGATCGGGAACCAGCCCAGCTGCACCGCGAAGATGTAGAGCAGCAGAATGCCGACCACGAATTGCGGCGCCGAGACGCCGACGAAGGAGGTCAGCATCAGCGCGTGGTCGGTGACGGTGCCGCGCCGCAGGGCTGCGATGATGCCCATGGTCAGGCCCAGCGCCAGCTCGCAGGCGATGGCGCCGACCATCAGCAGCAGGCTGGCCGGGAGGCGGCTCATGATCAGCGTCGCCACCTCGGTCTTCTGCAGGTAGGATCGGCCGAGATCGCCCTGCAGCAGCCCGCCGAGATAGCGCAGATACTGCACATGGAACGGCTGGTCGAGGCCGAGCTGGGCGCGGATGTTCGCCACCACCTCCGGCGTCGCGCTGCGCCCGGCGATCTGCCGCGCCGGGTCGGCCGGCAGCAGGTACAGCAGCACGAAGGTCACCAGGCTGACGCCCAGCAGGATCAGAAGGGTCTGGACCAGGCGGCGGAGCAGGTAGGCGGCCATCAGTGCCGGCCCTTCTGCGTCGGGTCGAGGATGTCGCGCAGCGCGTCCCCGACCAGGTTGAAGGCCAGGGCCAGCAGGATGATGGCGGCGCCGGGGATGAACACCAGCCAGGGGGCGGAGGAGAAATAGGTCTGGTTCTCGAAGATGATGTTGCCCCAGCTCGGCGTCGGCGGCTGCACCCCGATGCCGAGGAAGGACAGCGTCGCCTCCAGCAGCACCGTGGTGGCGATGCCGAGCGTGCCCCAGACGATGGTGGTGGAGACCAGGTGCGGCAGCACATGGCGGACCAGGATGCGGGTGCGGGAGGCGCCGAGCCCCCATTCCGCCTCGATGAAGTCGCGCTCCGCGATCGACCGGGTCTCGGTGTAGATGATCCGGGCGATCTGCACCCAGTTCACCATGGCGATGACCAGCGCTACGATCCACAGCGACGGCTTGAAGATCGCGGCCAGGACGATCGCCAGCAGCAGGGCCGGGAAGGCCATCATCAGGTCGGTGAAGCGCATCATCGCGGCGCCCAGCCAGCCCCCGAAGAAGCCGGCGACGACGCCGAAGAAGGTGCCGATCAGCACCGCCGCGCCATTGGCGACGACGCCGATGATCAGCGAGGTCTGGGCGCCGTAGACCAGGCGCGAGAACATGTCCCGACCCAGCAGGTCGGTGCCCATCCAGAACTTGCCATCGGGGGGCAGGGGGGCGCCCTCCAGCGTCAGCCCGTCGAACATCTGGTCGTCCGGCGAGAACGGTACGATCCAGGGCGCGAAGATCGCGGCACCGACGATCACCAGGATGACCGCCAGGCCGAACAGGGCCAGCTTGCGGCGCAGCAGCTGTCTCAGGACCGGCATCGCCTCAGGCGCCCCGCCGGCCGGTGGCCGGGCCGGACGCGCCGGCGGCAAGGTCCAGGCAGTACTCCTCGATGCTGCAGCGCTGCCGCATCGCCGCGCTGCGGATCTCGCGGAAGGCATCCGCCTCGTCCAGCCCGCGCTGCGCCATCAGCGCCAGGATGGCACGGACCACCACGGGGCGCAGCCGCAGCCGGGTCTCCAGATCGGCGATCCGGGCCTCCCAGGCGCGGCGTTCGGCGAAGCCGTGCTCGGCGATCACCAGGGCGCTGAACACGCCGCCGGAGGCGACCGGCTTCAGCAGATGGGCGGTGGCGCCTTGGGCCAGCACCCAGTCCAGCCGGCCCGGCGCCTCCGACCCGATCAGCGCGACCAGCGGCATCGGCGGTGCCCCGGCCGGCCACGGGAATTGTCCGTCATGGGCGGTGTCGGCGTCGAACAGCACGAAATCGGCGGCCAAGTCCGTCGCGGTCAGGTCGGGCCAGGCGGTGCGGGCGGCGATGCCCAGCCGCTCCAGCTGGCGCAGCACGGCGTCGACGGCGGCATGGGGCCGGTGCAGCACCACGGCGCTGCGGCCGCGGAAATTGGGGGTGGTGGCCATGGTCACTTCACCCGCTTCAGGCGCGGCCGGGCGGCACCGCGGACGCTGCGGGTCAGGGCCGCGGCGTCGAAATCGACGAGATAGGGGTCGGGCGCGACCGGCGCGGCGGCGCTGTCGACCAAGGCGAAGCCGCCATCCGCACCGATCCGGCCGAGATGCGGGGTCAGCGCCGCATGGTTGGTGCGCCGGTCGATCGACAGCCGGCCGAGCGGGGTGTCGAAGCGGCGCGCATGCAGGATCGGGCGCACGGCCTCCGGCGCGTCGGTGCCGGCCTCGCGGATCGCCTCGGCCAGCATCCGCACCGCGGTGTAGCCGCCGGCAAGGAAGGCGGAGGAGCGGCGGCCGGCGCCGAAGCGCCGCCGCAGCCGCTGGCGGAAGGCCTGGTTCTCGGCGCCGTCGACGCCCTCGAAATAGATCGCGCTGCTGAGATGCCCGGTGCCGGCCGGGCCGATCAGCGCCAGCTCGCATTCGGTCAGGTTGCAGCTGACGATCGGCCGCCGCTCCGGCGCGAAGTCCGGGTCGGAATCGGCCAGCGCCCGGTAGGCCCGGAAGAAGGCGTAGCTGGACGGGCCGATCAGGTTGTTGAGGACGAAATCCGGCCGCTTGTCGCGGATCTCCTGGACCAGCCGGCCGACCTCGGTGCTGCCGATCGGCAGGTAGCGTTCGGCGAGCACCTCGCCGCCACAGGCGCCGATCAGCTCGCGCGCCACGCGGTTCACCTCCCAGCCCCAGATGTAGTTCGACCCGACCAGCGCGGCGCGGGTGCCCCAGCGCGGCAGCACATGCTGGAACAGCGGCACGATGTGCTGGTTCGGGCAGGCGCCGGTGTAGATCACCGCCTCGCTGCTCTCGAACCCCTCATAGGGGCAGATGTACCACAGCAGGGCGTCATGCTTCTCGATGGTCGGCAGCACCTCCTTGCGCGACAGCGAGGTGATGGTGCCGACGATCTGGCGGCAGCCGGCCTCGCGGATCGCGGCCTCGCACAGCGCGTGGTAGCGGTCGATCACCCCTTCGGGATTGGCGGCGAAGGGCGTCAGCGCGAAGCCGAAGCCGGGATCGGCATTGACCTCGTCCAGCGCCATCAGCGCGCCGTCCAGCGCATCGCGGCCGATCGCGCCATAGGGCCCGGTGGTGGAGTAGAGAAGACCGATCGCGTAGCTCGTCCGCACCGTGCTGCCTGTCCCTGTGCCCTGAACGCACAAAGCCCCATGCCGCACCGTCGCTGGTGTGCGGATGGGGCTTCGTTGCCGCTCCTGCCCCTTCGGGCAAGAAGATTTCGTGTAGTGTTTCCCAGGATACGGGGCGCGCCGGTTCTGTCAATCGCGCTGCAACATAACGCCGATGCAGGGGCGATCATCAGGCCTCTTCCAGATTCCCGAATATGAGATAATATCTCCCATATGAGAGATTCGCCGCCATCACCGACCTCCGCCATGCTCGGCCACAATGGTGGGCCGCCGCTGGAGGAGCATCCGGACTCCGCGGCCTCGTGGCGGCACTATTGCTGGAAGAAGGCCCATGCCGCCGCGTGGAAGACGCCGCCGCGCGAGATCGCGCTGCGCCGCCTGGCGCGGGCGGAGGAGCTGGGCATGACCTATCGCGAATACACCGCCGTGATCCTGGAGACGGGCAAGCATCTCTAGCCGCGAGATCAGCTCGTGGTCAGCAGGGTGACGTAGCAGAGGATGACCACGGCCAGGCAGCGGAAGGCGTAGCTGACGAAGCGGTACTTGATGCAGCAGATCGCCGAGAGGTTGCGGGCGTTGGCGGTGTATTCCGCGGCGATGAAGCCGGGATCCGCCCGATGGGCGGCATGCTCCAGCCGCTCCCCGGCCTCCGGCCAGGCGGCCCAGTACAGCGACACCCCGCCATTCCGCCTGCGCGGCAGCAGCACCAGCGCGACGCAGACCAAAGCCGTGCTCAGGGCCGCGACCAGGATCAGGCACAGGCCCCATTTCGCCGATGGGAACGGGACGTCGCCGGTCCAGGAGAACACCTTGCGCATCTCCGGCGACCAGGCGACCAGCGCGATCAGGAAGGTGAAGATATAGGCCGCCTTCTGGTCGGCGCTCCGGATCTGGTCGTGGAAGGTCTGGTTGATGGTCTTGAGGTAATCGATGTGATCGGACGCGGTCATCGGCGGCTCGAAACAATGAACTGATCAAAATCGTGGATCGCCGTTCGGGAGTAGGGGCCCAGGGCGGAAAACACAAGCGGCCTTCTTGTGGCAGGTCGGACCGGCAGGCCGCGGGCCGGGTGTTCGGCAGGTCCCGTGGGCACCGCAGGGGTATCCTGTTAAAGTGGTCTCCTATCCTGGTATAGATCGCGACGGCCTGCGCATGCCTTCCCCGAACGACAACCGGCTCGGCGACTATCTGAGGAACCGGCGCACCAAGCTCGACCCGGCGTCCTTCGGCTTCTCCGGCCGCCGGCGGACGGCAGGGCTGCGCCGGGAAGAGGTGGCGCAGCGCGCCAACATCAGCGCGACCTGGTACACGTGGCTGGAGCAGGGCCGCGGGGGCAACGCCTCGGCGGATGTGCTGGACCGCATCGCCAAGGCGCTGATGCTGACCGAGGTCGAGCGCGAGCATCTGTTCCTGATCGGCCTCGGCCGCCCGCCCGAGGTCCGCTATCGCGGCAACGATGCGATCACGCCGCGGCTGCAGCGGCTGCTCGACGCCATGGCCTATAGCCCGGCGATCGTCAGGACGGCGGCCTGGGACGTGGTCGCCTGGAACCGCGCGGCGGCCGCCGTGCTCACCGACTACGGCGCCCTGCCGCCGGAGAAGCGCAACGTCCTGCGCATGATCTTCTGCGATCCCCGAATCCGCGCCGCGCAGTTCGATTGGGACAGCGTTGCCCGCTTCGTGGTCAGCGCCTTCCGGGCCGATGCCACCCGTGCCGGCGCCGCGGCCGAGGTGCAGCCGCTGGTCGACGAGCTGTGCCGTTCGAGCCCCGAATTCGCGACAATGTGGCGCGACAACGAGGTGCAGACCCATGGCGACGGGGTGAAGCGCCTGCACCATCCCGTGCTCGGGCCGATCACCATGGAGTATTCGGCCTTCGCGGTCGACGGGCGGCCGGATCTCCAGATGATCGTCTACAACCCGGCGACAGCGGCCGATCTCGAGCAGGTCAGGTCCCTGATCGGGCGGGCGGCGGCCATCGCCGCTGAGTGAAGTCGAGGCCACCGCCTATCCCGGGCCCGGCTTCGCGGCGGCGGGCTTCGAGACCGGGCCGGTCACGATCTTCAGCCGCGCCAGGTCGTCATGGCTGAGCCGGCGCATCGCTGGGTCGGCGAAGGTGCGGAAGGCGAAGTCGGCGCTGGCGCCCATCCGCAGCGCGTAAATGCCGATATAGACGTTCCAGATCTCCAGCGACGTCTCGGTCTGCTCGCGGTCGAAGGCGGGGTCGGTCGCCCGCCACCGCCGGATCATCGGGCGGTGGATGCCGAACACGCCGGAGGTCACGCTGCGCCGGATGCCGCCGAGGAAGGCGATGGTGCAGGCGGAATAGCAGTCGGACAGCTGGGTGGTGATGCTGCCGTCGGGGTTGCGCAGCTTGGCCCGGCCGACCGTGGTGTCGAAGCCGCCCTCTCGCATCATCTGGCCCAGCCGCATGGCGAAGGCGATGAAGCCGCCGAGGGAGTTGAGGCGGACCAGCCGCGGCGCGTCCGGGGTCCGCGCCAGGAACTCCTGGAACCGGTCGGGCGTGCCCGAGTCGATCTCGCCCTCGGCCAGGATCCAGGTGCAGCTGGCGCAATCCACCGCCGGGCCCTGGAGGCTGAACTGCATCGGCCGCGCCGCCGCGGGCAGGGCGAAGGCCCCCAGCGCCAGCCAGGCCAGCAGGACGGATCGGCGGAGGGGGCGATCGAAGGTCGTCATCGCTCGGCGCAGGGTCGATCGCACCAGCTTAGGGCGAAGCCGGCCTTAACGGAACCGGATCCCGCCGCCGCTCAGTCCAGCTTCACCGCCAGCCCCCGCTGCACGCCCGGCCGGGCCAGCAGCGCCTCGTACCAGCGCTTCACCTGCGGGAAGTCGGCGAGGTCGACGCGGTGGCGCTCATGCCGCCAGGCCCAGCCGAGGATGGCGAAATCCGCCACCGACAGCGGCCCGGCCACGAACTCGACCTGGGCCAGCCGGCGGTCCAGCACGCCGTACAGCCGCCGCGTCTCCTTGCTGTAGCGCTCGAGCCCGTAGCGGCGGTCGGCCTCGTTCTCGACCGTCAGGAAATGGTGCACCTGGCCCGGCATCGGGCCGAAGCCGGCCATCTGCCACATCAGCCATTCCAGCACCGGCACCCGGCCGGCGAGGCCGGCGGGCAGGAACCGGCCGGTCTTCTCGCCGAGATACAGCAGGATGGCGCCGGATTCGAAGACGCTGATCGGTGCCCCGGCCGGACCGTCCGGATCGACGATCGCCGGGATCCGGTTGTTCGGGCTGATCCGCAGGAACTCCGGCGCGTGCTGCCGGCCCTGGGTGATGTCGACCGGATGGACGGTGTAGGGCAGGCCCATCTCCTCCAGGGCCACGCTGATCTTGCGCCCGTTGGGCGTGTTCCAGCTGTGGAGCTCGATCGTCATCGGGGCCGGCCTTTCAGGTCAGGGCCGGGGCGACGAAGCGGCGATGGCCCTCGCGCTCCGCCAACCCGGCATGCCAGCGCGCCAGCTGCGGCAGCTCCGGCTTGGCCACGCCTTCGACGCCGTACCAGCGGCGGACATAGGCGCCCAGCACGATGTCGGCGAGGGTGAAGACCTCGCCCTCGAGGAAGCGGCGGCCGGCGAGATGGGCGTCGACGATCCGCCACAGCCCCGCCACCTCGTCCGCCGCCTTTCGGATCGCGGCCATGTCGCGCTCGGCCGGCGGGGTGCGGACCAAGCCCCAGAACACCGGCCGCTCGGCCGGCTGCAGGGTCGACAGGGTCCAGTCCAGCCAGCGCTCGACCCCGCCGCGGGTCCTGGGATCCGCCGGGTACAGCGTCGAGCCGGCGCCGTACTGCAGGGCGAGGTAGCGGATGATGGCGTTGGATTCCCACAGCACGTAGTCGCCATCCGCCAGCAGCGGGATCTTGCCGTTCGGGTTCATCGCGAGGTAGTCGGCCCCGGTGTTGACGCCGAACTGCAGGCCGGCATCGACCCGCTCATAGGCGAGGTCGAGCTCCTCGGCGCACCACAGCACCTTCTGGACATTGACCGAGTTGACCCGGCCCCAGATCCGGATCTGGGTTTGGATGGACGGCACGGCGGGCCTCCCCGGTTGCGGTGGGAACTGTACGGACCGTGGTGCCGCGAGGTTACGCCGGCGGCAAGGGCGGATTGCGGGGGTCAGCCCGGCAGCGGCGGCATCGCCCTGCGGTGGAGCAGGCGCCCGAACAGCAGGGCGATCACCGCTGCGCCCACCAGGCCGCCCGCGAGGAAGCCCATGCCGGCGGTGAAGCTGCCGGTCGAATCCTTGATCCAGCCCACGGCATAGGGCCCGACGAAGCCGCCGAGATTGCCGATCGAGTTGATCAGGGCGATGCCGCCGGCCGCGGCGGTGCCGCCCAGGAACACCGGCGGCATGGTCCAGAACGGCCCCAGCGTGGCGTAGATGCCGATCGCGGCGACGCCCAGGCACACCAGGGCCAGCACGTTCGACGAGGCGTAGATGCTGCCGATGAATCCGATCGCGCTGAGCAGGGCCGGCAGCGCCACGTGCAGGATGCGCTCGCCGCTGCGGTCGCTGTGGCGACCCCACACCAGCATGGCGCCGGCGCTGACGAGGTAGGGCAGGGCGATGATCCAGCCGGTCTCGACCGTGGTGAAGCCCATGCCCTTGACGATCTGCGGCAGCCACAGCCCGATGCCGTAGAGGCCGATGACGATGCCGAAATAGACCAGGCCCAGCAGCAGCACCCGCAGGTCGGCCAGGGCCGGCCACAGCGCGTGCAGCGGCGGGTGGGCGCTGGCGGCGCGGTCGCCCGCCAGGTCGGCGGTGATGGCGGCGCGCTCGGCATCGCTCAGCCAGGGCGCCCGCGCCGGCCCGTCCGGCAGCAGCGCCAGCACCGCCAGGCCCAGCAGGCAGGCCGGCAGCCCCTCGATGATGAACAGCCACTGCCAGCCCTTGAGGCCGAGCCATTCATGGGTCGACCCGAGGATCAGGCCGGAGACCGGGGCGCCGATCGCGCTGGCCAGCGGCACCGCGGCCATGAACAGGGCGACGAAGCGCGCCCGCCGGGCCGAGGGGAACCAGTAGGTCAGGTACAGGATCATGCCTGGCAGGAACCCCGCCTCGGCGGCGCCCAGCAGGAAGCGCAGGATGGAATAGCTCCAGACCCCCTGGACGAAGGCCATGGCGGCCGAGATCAGCCCCCAGGTCAGCATGATGCGGCAGATCCACAGCCGCGCCCCGACCTTCTCCAGGATGACGTTGCTGGGCACCTCGAACAGGAAGTAGCCGAAGAAGAAGATCCCGGCGCCCCAGCCGAAGACATAGGGCGAGATGCCGAGGTCGGCATTCATGGTCAGGGCGGCGAAGCCGACATTCACCCGGTCGAGG
This sequence comes from Inquilinus sp. 2KB_23, assembly GCF_052115705.1. Classification (NCBI taxonomy): domain Bacteria; kingdom Pseudomonadati; phylum Pseudomonadota; class Alphaproteobacteria; order Rhodospirillales; family Rhodospirillaceae; genus Inquilinus; species Inquilinus sp. 2KB_23. Next base: position 121,478 of record NZ_JBFRHF010000003.1, read on the forward strand.
AAGCTGACCAGGTACAAGAGGATCATGAACGGGATGATGCGCAGGCTGACCTTGCGGTACAGCGCATCGCGGTCGATTTCCGGCACGGCGGTTTCCCCCTGGTTTCGACGCTCAGGCCAACCGCCCCGCGACTCTGAGGCCAAGGGTAGGAACAGATGGCCGCCGCGGGGAAGCCAAATCCCCTGATCCCGCTTATAACGGGGCATCATGATTCCGCGACGGCCGGCCCGGTGCCGGCGAAGGCGGGACGGCGGCGGATGGAGGCAGGGATGGCGGGTGGGGAATTGCGCTGGTCGGCGGCGGCGGAGGCCGCAGCCGAGATCGCGGCGGGCTGGGGGCCCGGCGAACCCGGCGGCGGCGTCGCGGTGTTCGACACCCGCGAGATCCGGGCCGAGGCCTGCGGCGGGGTCGAAAGCCTGGCCGGCGGCACCGCCTTCTCCGGCGACACGGTGGTGCGCTACGCCTCGGTCACCAAGCATGTCTTCGCCGCCCTGGCGCTGTGCCGGGACGAGATCGGCCTCGAAGACCCGCTCGGCCGGCTGCTGCCGGCGCTGCAGGGCGACCTGGCGGCGGTCACGGTCGGCCGGGCGCTGGACATGACCGGCGGTCTGCCGGATGCGGGCGAGACGCTGTCGCTGCTCGGCATCCCACAGGGTGCCGCGACCGGGCGTGAGGAGACGCTCGACTTCGTCTGCCGCCTCACCGCGCTGAACTTCCCGGCCGGGCACGAGATCTCCTACTCCAACACCGGCTATCGCCTGGTCGACGGGGCGCTGATGCGCCGGGGCGTCGCCTTCGCCGAGCTGGTCCGCGACCGCATCGCCGAACCGCTCGGCGTCGGCTTCCGCGTGCCGGAGACCTGGGCCGACCCGATCCGCGGCCTCGCCCCCGGCTACTGGAAGGGCGCGGATGGCGCCTGGCAGCTCGCCACCTCCGGCCGCCACCTCTCGGCCTCGGGCTGCCTGACCGGCAGTCTGCATGACCTGGTGCGCTGGCAGCAGGCGGTGCTGGCGGATCGCGGCCCGGGGCAGGGCGTGCTGGCCCGGCAGGGGGCGACGCGGCACCTGGCCGATGGCCGCCCGACCGGCTACGGGCTCGGCCTCGCCTGGTCGCGGCTGGGGCCCCGCCACCTGGTCGGCCATGGCGGGTCGCTGCTCGGCTACAAGACGTATTTCCTGCTGGATCCGGAGACCGGCACCGGCGCCGCCGTGGTCTCGAACCGCGAGGACACGGTCTCGCACGGCCTGGCGCTGAAGCTGATGGCGGCGCTGCTGGGCGAAGCGCTGCCGGAGCGCGGTACCGAGATCCCGGACGGGCTGTATGCGGCCGATCGCGGGCCGGAGTGGCTGGAGGTGAAGGACGGCGTCGCCAGCTTCCTCGGCAGCGGCGAGACGCTGCACCGCGGCGAGGACGGCTGGTCGGTCTCGCTCTCCGCCCATTTCCCGATGCGGCTGCGCTGGGCGGGCGGGGCGGTCGAGGGCGAGATCGGCCACGTCGCCCGCCGCTTCCGTCCGGTCGCGCCGGACGACGTGCTGGACCGGGTGCAGGGCGAATGGTCGTGCCCGGAGTTCCACGCCGATTTCACCATCGCCGGCGACCGGATGGAGATGGGCGTCTGCCCGGCCCGCACCACGGCGCCGCTGGTGCCGCTCGGCGGCAACCGCCTGCTGGCCGAGGCCAAGGACGGACCCTGGCCGAAGCGGATCTGCCTCGCCTTCGACGGCGACGTCGTGCGGCTGGCGCTCAACCGCAGCCGGGTGCTGCGCTTCCAACGGGGCGGGTAGGGGCTGGCCATGGCGCCACTGTCCGTCGAACAGATGCTGCCCGTGGTCGTTCCGGCGGGCGGGGCGCGCGGCTGACGCAACCGAGCCCGCGACACAGCGCGGCTTCCCGGCCCTGGCCGATCGCGCCATGATCGCCGGGTCGGGGCCGGGGAGGGGCGGCCGCCGGCGGACCGATCCGGAGGACATCCGATGAGCCCGACCATTGCCGTGATCGCCCCCGGGGCCATGGGCAGCGGCATCGCCCGCCGCCTGACCGAACACGGCGCCGCCGTGCCGACCCTGCTCGACGGCCGCAGCGCCGCCAGCCGGGCGCGGGCCCAGGCCGCCGGCATGCAGGCGGCCGACGAGGCCGCGGTCGCCGGCGCCGACATCATCCTGTCGATCGTGCCGCCGGGCGAGGCCGCGGCGCTGGCCGAGCGGCTGGCGCCGGCCCTGCGCGCCGCGACGCGCAAGCCGGTCTATGTCGACTGCAACGCGGTCAATGTCGACACGGTCAAGGCCATCGCCGCGATCATCGCGCCGACCGGCAGCGGCTTCGCCGATGGCGGCATCATCGGCATGCCGCCGGTGCCCGGCACCCCTGGGCCGGTGCTGTACCTGGCCGGCCCGGCGGCGAAGGATCTCGGCGTGCTCGCCGGTCTGGGCTTGCGCATCCGCGTGCTCGACGGGCCGGTCGGCGCCGCCTCGGCGCTGAAGATGTCCTATGCCGGCATCACCAAGGGCCTGACCGGCCTGGCCGCGGCGATGATCCTGGCGGCCAGCCGCGACGGTGCGGCGCCCGCGCTGCATGCCGAGCTGGCCGAGAGCCAGCCGCAGCTGCTGGCCCGGTTCGGCAAGGGCCTGCCGGACATGTACGCCAAGGCCTATCGCTGGGTGGCGGAGATGCGCGAGATCGCCGGCTTCCTCGGCCCCGACGATCCCGCCCGGCTGATCTACGAAGGCATGGCCGGGCTGTTTGAGCGGCTGGCCGCCGATGTCGCCGGGGAGAAGCAGGACATCGCGGCGCTGGACGCCTTCCTGGCCATCGGCAAGGCCGACGCGGCGGCCTGACGCCCGACCACAGCGGATAACCCCGGCCGTCTCCGGCACGGCTGCCTTGTCATGTCCCGACGCCGGAGCGGGGCTTGACAGGGCAGGGCAACGGGCAAATGCTTTAAGCATAAAACAAATAGCGGCGAGGGGGATGCCATGGACCTGAGGATCATCGCAGCGGCGGCCTTCTGTCTGGCGGCGGCGTTGCCCCTGTCCGGCCACGCCGCCACGGCGGCGGACGCGGTCTACATCAACGGCAAGGTCTACACCGCCGATGCCGGCGACTCGGTGGTCCAGGGCTTCGCGGTCTCGGGCGGCCGTTTCGTGGCGGTCGGCAGCAATGACGAAATCCGCCGGTTCGTCGGGAAGGACACCCGGCTGGTGGACCTGCAGGGCCATTTCGTCAGCCCCGGCCTGGCCGACGGCCATTTCCACAACGAAGGCGGCGGCAGCGGCATCGACCTGTCGCATGCGCGCAGCCTGCAGGAGCTGCTGACCATCGTCGCCAACGCCGCCGCCGCGGCCGCGCCCGGCACGCTGCTGGTGTCCAATTCGGACTGGCACGAGGCCCAGCTCAAGGAACAGCGCCTGCCGACGGCGGCCGAGCTGGACCAGGCGGCGCCGAACAACCCGGTGGTGCTGGTGCGCGGCGGGCATTCCATCATCCTCAGCGCCGGCGCGCTGAAGACGTTCAACATCACCCCCGACACGCCGGTGCCGGCCGGCGGCCAGATCAGCCGCGACCAGGACGGCGGCCTGACCGGCGAGATCTTCGACACCGCCAAGGCGCTGGTGCCGCTGCCCGCGCCGAAGCCGCTGACGATGGACGACATCGTCGCCACCCAGGCGGCGCTGAACGCCTATGGCATGACCGCGGTGCGCATCCCGGGCTCCTACAAGGGCAACATGCTCGACGCGCTGCGCCTGTGGCGCCAGGCCGCCGCGGACCACAGCCTGACGCTGCGCTACACCGTCTACATGCCGGGCTTCGAGTTCCGCACCGCCCAGCAGGTCGACGACGCCATCGCCAGATGGGGCGTGACGCAGGACGAGGGCGACGATTTCGTGCGGATCGGCGGCATCAAGCTGATCGTCGATGGCGGCTTCGAGGGCGGCCATCTCTCCCGGCCCTACCAGGAGCCCTACGGCAAGGGCGGGACCTATTCGGGCCTGACGGTGTCCCCGCCATCGGCCTATGAGGCGGTGGTGCGGGAGATCAATCGCCGAGGCTGGCGCCCCACCACCCATGCGGTGGGCGATGCGGCGGTCGACGAGGTGCTGACCGCCTATGAGAAGGCGAATGCCGACACGCCCATCGCCGGCAAGCGCTGGGCCATCGAGCACGCCTTCGTGGTGCGGCCCGACCTGGTGGACCGCATGAAGGGGATGAACCTGATGGTCTCCGCCCAGGATCATCTCTATCTCGCCGCGCCGGTGCTCAAGAAGTACTGGGGCTGGGACACGGCCAGCGAGGTGACGCCGCTGAAGACCTTCCTCGATGCCGGCCTGCTGGTGGCGGGGGGCACGGATTCGCCGGTCATTCCGTTCAACCCCTTCTGGGAGCTGTATCATTTCGCCAGCCGCGACACGATTTCCGACGGCGTCTACGGCGCCGACCAGAAGATCGCCTCGCGCGCCCTGCTGCTGCGGCTGGACACCATCAACTTCGCCAAGCTGATCGGCGAGGACGACCACCGCGGCTCGATCGAGCCGGGCAAGCTGGCCGATTTCGCGATCCTGACCGATGATTTCCTGACCGTCCCGGTCGAGAAGATCCAGGCCATGAAGGCCCTGGCGACCTATGTCGGCGGCCAGGAAGTGTACCGGGACCCGAGCTACAGATAGGGCGGGGGTGCGCCTGCGCCACCTCTTCCGCCTGGCGGGAGAGGTGATGCGCGCAGTTGAACTTGACTCATTTGTTCTCTTTATGTTCTAATCGATTCATGAACAACGCCAACATCCGGACCGAGCCTCCATCCGCCGCACCATCATGCTCAAGGCCCGGCTGCGCGAGCAGCAGGAGGAGGCCCGGCGCCAGGCCGAGGACCGCCGGGACGGACGGCAGCGCGAGACGGCCGAGCGCCGCCGCGGGGTCGCCGAAGGCGTGATCCGCGCCATCGACGCCGCCACGCCCAATGACTCCGAGGCCCGCGAGCGGCTGACGGGCGACCTCTGGACCAGGCTCGACCGGATCGACGCCGACCGGGCCGATACCGTCCTGCCGATCGAAATCCTGGTCCGGCGCCTGTGCCGCGCCCTCGGGCTTCTGCCCGACTGGCCGGATCTGCCCGCTGACGAGGCGGAGGCCGCCGGCCTCGCCGCGAAGGCTGCGGTGGTGGGCCGCGGCGCCGCCGGCCTGGGCCTGCCGCGGCGCCCGCCCGGACACCGTCGCTGGAGTCCCCGGCCGGACCGGATACGCAACCCCGATCCCACGCTCCCGCGGAAGCAGACCGATACCAGTTGACCGCTGGGTGCGCGCGCCCTCCCTGCCAAATCCTGCCATGACTGTTTAAGTTACCTCTCCCGCCGTGCGGGAGAGGTCGGAGGCGCTTGCGCCTCCCCCGTCTCCGTCATTGCGAGCGCAGCGAAGCAATCCATGGCACCATGGATTGCTTCGTCGGCTTCGCCTCCTCGCAATGACGAAGAAGGGGCGGTATGCGATCTCTACTACGGTGACAGTGCATTTTTTAGTGAGTTACCCGCCTTCCGTAGATGAGGGGGACTCATGGAAGCCCTTCAGCCTTCTTTCGTTGCCGACCTGGCGTGGGCTGCGGCGATCAGGATTATCGCCACGACATCTTCAAATTCTTCTTTTCCGAGCGGATCCATCTCGTCGTATCGCGATATATTGCCGCCGTTAAACCAGTTGTGAAATTTGCCTATCCGAAACAGCTCATGGGCGCCCGCTTCAACTTCGGATTGAGACGGGCGAAATTTTTCCCATTCTTCTTGAGAGAGTTTCAGGCGCACCGTGTCACCTCGCCATCAAGTTCGTATCATCATCGCATATCTGGGGATATTTGCTTGGCTGGGGGACGCTGCCAGTCCCCTGCCACTCAATCTGCCAACAATCCCGGCCGCTATCCCGGCACCAGATGCTCCGTCGCCGTCCGCAGCAGCAGGACCTCCTGCAGCAGGCGCGACCGTTCCGGGTCGTCGGCCGCGCCGTCCGGCGGTGGCGCCGGGGCGGGCACGGCGCTGCCGCGGCGCAGCGCCTCGGCCAGGGCGGCGGTCTCGGCGCCGATCCACCGGCCGAAATCCGCATCCTCGGCCCGGTCGGCGGCGTCCGGCCGGTGCAGCCAGGCGGTGCCGGCCCCGCCGGCGATCTGGCGGGCCAGCACCAGGATGGTCAGCCCGGCATCCAGCGCCTCGCGCTGCCACCACGCCTCCAGCATGGTCCGGCCGTGCCCGGCCTCGGCATTGCCGCTGGCCAGCCCGGCTTCCCGCCGCGCCGCCTCGATCGCGGCCTCGTTGTCGTCCGGGGCGAAGGCCAGGGCGGCGTAGCGGCCATTGGCCTCGATCGCCGCGGCCAGCAGCGGCCGGAACTGCCGGCCCTCGCGGCTGGGCCACAGCAGCAGCCCGGCCGCCAGGCCGATGGCGCTGCCCAGCACGTTGTACAGCGCGCGCATCCAGGCCAGCGCCGGCTCGCTGGCGCCGGGCTGCGACAGCTCCACCACCAGGATGAACAGCGGGGTCAGGAAGAAGACGAAGATGCCGTAATTGACCTGCCGCATCGCCATGGTCGCGATCGCCAGCGGGAACACCGCGGCGGTCAGGGCCAGCGGCGTGTGCAGCACCAGCCCGAGCAGGGCGGCCAGCCCGCCGCCCAGCACGCTGCCGACCGCGCGCTCCAGCGCCCGCGGCCAGGTCGTGGCCACCGACGACTGCAGCACCAGCACCGTCGCGATCGCCATCCAATAGGCATAGGAGAAGCCCAGCGCGTGGCTCAGCAGCACCGCCGCGGTGGTGGCGACGGCGCAGCGCAGGGCGTGGCGCAGGATCTCGGACCGCAGGCTCAGATGCGCGCGCAGCGGCGCCAGCCCGGCCGCGAGACCGCGGGACACCGCCGCCGCCTCGTCCCGCGCCGGGGCCGGGCGGGCGCTGCCGGTGGCGCGGATCTCCTCGACGATCCGGCCCAGCCCCGCCGCCACCGGTCCCTCCATCCGTGCCGCCAGCAGGGCGAGGCGGTCCAGCGACCGCTGCGGCGCGTCCATCTCGCCAGGACCGGTGTCGAAGGACCGGGCGCGGCGGTACAGCGTCAGCGCCAGGCGGCGCAGCGCCTGCCGTTCCAGCGGCCGCCGCCCATCCGCCGCCGGGCCGGCATGCTGGCGCAGGTCCGACAGGGCGATCAGCTGGCCGAAGATGCGCTCGGCGATATCCAGCGCCACCAGCAGCCGCTCGGCGAAATCGCCCAGGCCGCGCCCGCGCATCGCCCGGCCCAGCGCCGCCCGGGCGGTCTCGATCGCCGCGCGGACCGCCGGGCGGTAGCGCTGCGCGTGCCGGATCCAGTCCAGCGGCGCCGAGCGTGAATCCAGGCGGGCCATGCCGGCGGCCATGGCGGCCAGGCCGCGATAGGTCGCCGCCAGGGCGCTTCGCGCCGGCCGGAACGGGTGGATGCGCCAGATCGACAGGGCCAGCAGCATGGCCCACAGGCAGCCGGCGAGGTGAGTCGCGGCGAATTCGGCCAGGGCGGCCGGGGAGGCCACTTGGTGGTCGATCGCGGTGACGCAGACCACGGTGGCCAGGGCGCCGATCTGCCGCGCCGCGGCGCCATAGACCCCGGCCATGCCGCCGACCAGGGCGCAGGGGACCACGGCGGCCGCGGCCCAGCCCCAGCCTTGCGACGCGGCCGCGGCGCCGATGATCGCGAAGGCGGTGGACATCAGGGTGAAGCCGGCCAGCGCCCGCAGCCGGTCCGGGTTCGGCCCGCCGGGATCGGCCAGGCAGGTCCAGAAGGCGCCGATCGCGGCCCAGGCCAGGATCGGCATCTGCAGCGCGCTGCCGATGGCGACCACGACGGCGCAGGACGCGGCGGCGCGCAGGCCTTCGCCGATGCTGATGCTGCGCGGCGAGATGGCGATGGCGGTGCGGATCAACGAGGGCAGGGCGCTCATCGCTCGGTCGTCGTCTCCATGCTGGCGGCAGGCCGCCGGGTCCGCGCTCCTCCCCATGTTTGACTGATCGCAGGTTAACCTGTCCCGGGATGGATCGCACGGCTGCCTTGCGATCCGCGGGACCCGCAAGCCCGGTGTTTCGGGCCATGATTGCGGTCTGGTTCAGGGCACAGCATTTCAGAACAGCGGCCCATCCCTCATCGTCATTCCCGCGAAAGCGGGAATCTCTATCCGGTCAAAGCGTTGCGAGATCCCGCTTTCGCGGGGATGACGGGTTGGAGAGGGCTGGGAGCCCGCAGACAGGAGACGACCGATGGACTACCGCAATCTCGGGCGCAGCGGGCTGAAGGTCTCGCCGCTCTGCCTCGGCACCATGATGTTCGGCGGGCCGACCGACGAGCCGACCGCGACCCGCATCGTCGACCAGGCCCGGGCGGCGGGCATCAACTTCATCGACACCGCCGACGTCTACACCGGCGGCAGGTCGGAGGAGATCGTCGGGCGGGCGATCGCCACCCACCGGTCCTGGTGGGTGCTGGCGACCAAGCTGGCGAACCCGACCGGCGACGGCCCGAACGACCGCGGCCTGTCGCGCCGCCGCAGCTTCGAGGCGGTGGAGGCCAGCCTGCGCCGGCTGGGCACCGACAGCATCGACATCCTCTACCTCCACAAGGAGGACCCGACCACGCCGCTGGCCGAGACGGTATCGGCGCTGGCCGACCTGATCCGCCAGGGCAAGATCCGCTACTTCGGCGTCTCCAATTATCGCAGCTGGCGGGTGGCGGAGATCTGCCGGCTGTGCGACGAGGCCGGGATCGAGCGGCCGGTGGTCAGCCAGCCCTACTACAACCTGCTGAACCGGATGCCGGAGGTCGAGCACATGCCGGCCTGCGCCCATTTCGGACTCGGCGTGGTGCCCTACAGCCCGCTGGCCCGCGGCGTGCTGACCGGCAAGTACAAGCCGGGCGCGACGCCGGGCGAGGACACCCGCGTTGGCCGCGCAGACAAGCGCATCCTGGAGACGGAATGGCGGCCCGAGAGCCTGGCGATCGCAGCCGAGCTGGCGGAGCATGCGCAGGCGCGGGGCATCACCCCGGGCCAGTTCGCGGTGGCTTGGCTGCTGAACAACCGCATCGTCACCGCCCCGATCGCCGGGCCGCGCACCGAGGAGCAGTGGGCGGACTATGTCGGGGCGCTGGACTACGCCTTCACCGCCGAGGACGAGGCGCTGGTGAACCGGCTGGTGGTCCCCGGCCACGCCTCCAGCCCCGGCTACAACGACCCGGCCTATCCGATCGAGGGCCGGGTGTCGCGGGCGGGGTAGGGCGGAGAGGAAAGTCCGCCATTTTCTATTGTCATGCCACGGCTTGACCGTGGCATGACAAGAAAAAGCAAGCTCTCCTAAGCTGTTGGGGCCGCCTTCAGCCCCAACTCCTCCTCCATCGCCTGGCGCATGCGGAACTTCTGCATCTTGCCGGTGACGGTCATCGGGAAGGCGTCGACGAAGCGGATGTGGCGCGGGATCTTCTGGTGCGCGATCTGGCCGTCGCAGAAGGCGCGGACCTCCTCGGCGGTCAGCGCCGCGCCGTCGCGCGGCCTGATCCAGGCGCACAGCTCCTCGCCGTATTTCGGGTCGGGCACGCCGAACACCTGCACGTCCTGGATCTTGGGGTGGCGGTACAGGTACTCCTCGACCTCGCGCGGATAGATGTTCTCGCCGCCGCGGATCACCATGTCCTTGATCCGGCCGACGATGTTGCAGAAGCCATCGGAATCGATCACCGCCAGGTCGCCGCTGTGCATCCAGCCGGCGGCATCCACCACCTCCGCCGTCTTGTCCGGCTGGTCCCAGTAGCCGCGCATCACCGTATAGCCGCGGGTGCACAGCTCGCCGCGCTGGCCGCGCGGCACGATGCGGCCGTCGGCGTCGACGATCTTGACCTCGAGATGCGGGTGGATGCGGCCGACGGTGGAGACCCGCCGCTCCAGCGGGTCGTCGACCGCGCTCTGGAAGCTCACCGGGCTGGTCTCGGTCATGCCGTAGCAGATGGTGACCTCGCGGATGTTCATCTGACCCACCGCCCGCTTCATCACCTCGATCGGGCAGGGGGAGCCGGCCATGATGCCGGTGCGCAGGCTGGTGACGTCGAACTCGGCGAAGCGGGGGTGGTCGAGCATGGCGATGAACATGGTGGGCACGCCGTACAGCGCGGTGCAGCGCTCCTCCGCCACCGCGGCCAGGGTCGCCAGCGGGTCGAAGCCCTCGCCGGGATAGACCATGGCCGCGCCGTGGGTGACGGCGGCGAGGTTGCCCATCACCATGCCGAAGCAATGGTACAGCGGCACCGGGATGCAGATGCGGTCCTGCTCGCCCAGCGCCAAGCCGCGGCCGACGAAGTAGCCGTTGTTGAGGATGTTGTGGTGGGTCAGGGTCACGCCCTTGGGCGACCCGGTGGTGCCGCTGGTGAACTGGATGTTGGCGGGGTCGTCGAATTGCAGCGTGTCCGCCAGCTGCCGCAGCCGGTCGCGCTCCGCCGCGCCGCCGAACCCGGCGACATCCTCGAACGGGATGGTGCCGGGCGCGGTGCCCCCGATCTGGATGACGATGCGCAGCGCCGGCAGCTTCGCCGCCTGCAGCCTGCCGGGGGCGGCGCCGGCCAGCTCGGGCGCCAGGGTGTTCAGCATGCCGAGATAGTCGCTGGTCTTGAACGCGGTGGCGGTGACCAGGGCCGAGCAGCCGACCAGGGTCAGCGCGTATTCCAACTCGGCCAGGCGGTAGGCCGGGTTGACCGTCACCAGCACCAGCCCGGCCTTGGCGGCGGCGAACTGGGTCAGTGCCCATTCCGCCCGGTTCAGCGACCAGATGCCGATGCGGTCGCCCGGCTGCAGGCCCAGCGCCAGCAGCCCGGCGGCGAAGGCGTCGGCGCGGTCGGCCAGATCCCGCCAGCTCCAGCGGATGCCGAGCGACCGGTCGATCAGCGCCGGTCGGTCGGGCCAGCGCGCGGCGGCGCGGTCCAGCGCCTGGCCGATGGTCTCGCCCAGCAGCGGCGCATCGGCGGTGCCGCTGACATAGCTCGGTGCCGGCTTGCTGCTCATGCGTCCCCCCGGATTCGCGTCGGGTTCCGCCCGACCTTGGCCGGCCCAGTCTAGCGGGTCGCGGCCGGCCCGGGCACGGCTTTCGTGGCGCTAGGCGATGTGCCGGCGGGGGCCCCTCGGCTGGCGCAGGTGCAGGGGCGGGCGGCCGAGCGTCATGTCGAGGTCGCGGTAGCCGCCGATCAGCCGGATGGCGCGGATTCGCAGATCCTCGCTGATGCTGGCGGCACCGGCGTCGATCTCGTCCTCCAGCCGCATCAGCAGGTCTTCGATCTCCTGCAACTGATGCGCGCGGCTGTCGCCGGCCGACTGCCGCTCCGACCGCTTGGGGTCGAGGATCGCGTCATAGAGCGCGTCCAGCCAGGCGATCAGGTCACCGGCGGCGTCGATCGCCGCATCGCTGCCGTCGCTGCGCTGGAACCTGATCGGGGGATCGATCCGGGCGGTGTCGACCATGGCGCTGCCTCCTCCATCCCACGGGGAACATACGGGTCATGCCGCGCTGGCATGTCCGAAAACGGAACGAACCCGCAGGGAGTTCCCCGCTTCTACGCGGCGGAGGCAGCGTCGGTTCACATCATGGCGAGGCAAAGGCCATGAAACGGCGGGATCATTCCATCCAGCCGCGGACGTCGTTGGCGGCCACCAGGGCCTTGTCGAAGGCGCGCAGGTCGAACCGCCGCACCTCTTCCTCCTCGGCCTCGGTCAGGGCGCCGCCGCGGGTCATCTCGGCCTCGGCCGCCTCGTCCTCGCCCTTGCGCAGGCATTCGACCGCGCGCTTCCAGTTCAGCCGCTGCCTCATCGACGGTCCGGCGCCGGTCTGGGCCCAGTCGCGCAGGCCGATGCACAGAGAGGCGAAAAGCAGAAGGCTGGGATCGTTGCTCGAATCCTCGCTCATCAGGCGGCTCCAAACGATGCTGTTCCGGAAAGACATGGGCCGGCGCCCCGCGCGGGCAACCGGATGTCGAGTGAGGGGCCGGATGGTCCGGCCCGTTCGGGAGGGCCTGACCTAGCCCAGCCCCGATGCGGGCGTCAACGCCCGATGCCCTTCACCCGGCCCGGAACAGCATCGCAAGGACGGCTCAGGCGGCTGCCGCCGCCGGCGCCACGGTGATCATCCAGGATACGCCGAAGCGGTCCGCGACCATGCCGAAGCGCGTGGAGAAGAAGCTCGGGGCGATCGGCATCTGGATCTGGCCGCCCTCGGCCAGGGCGGCGAAGATCCGCTCGGCCTCGGCGTCGCTGGCGGTCTCGTAGGCCAGCGAGATGCCCTGGAAGCTCGGCTTGCCCTGGCACATGCCGTCGGAGGCGAACACCTGCGCATTGCCGATGCGGACGCAGGCATGCATCACCTTGTCCCCCATGCTGCCCCCGCCGACGCAACCTTCCTGGGCGGCCGGCATCGGGTTGTCCTTGAAGCGGAGCAGTTGCAGCACCTCGGCGCCGAGGGCGCGCTGGTAGAAGTCCAGCGCCTCGTCGCAGCGGCCATCGAAGAACAGGTAGGGTTTGACCTGCGAAACCGAATTGCCCTGCATGACGTGTCCTCCTCTCTGGTCTGGATGATCCCGGATCGGCTCCCGGAGGGGAGCTCTGTCCCAAGGACGAACCGCGGGGCCGCGATCCGACAGCGCCGCGAATTTTTTTGCGCTCCTGCCGGGACCGGCGTCAGCCCTGGCCGTCCTCCTCCCGCCGGACCTGCTGCAGATAGGCGTCGAGCCGGTCGAGGCTCTGCTCCCAGAAGCGCCGGTACTCCTCGAGCCAGCCGGCCACGTCGCGCAGCGGCGCGGCCTCGAGCCGGCAGGGGCGCCACTGGGCCTCGCGGCCACGGCTGATCAGCCCGGCGCGCTCCAGCACCTTGAGGTGCTTGGAGATGGCGGGCCCGCTCATCTCGAAGGGCTGCGACAGCTCCGTCACCGTGGCCTCGCCCAGGCACAGCCGCGCCAGGATGGCGCGCCGCGTCGGGTCGGCGAGGGCGGCGAAGGTCGAGCTGAGGCGATCGGGCGACATCATTTGATAACCAAACGGTTAGATAACTGTTCGGTTTGGTAGGGCGCGGCAGCGGGGCTGTCAAGCGTGCCTGGACCGAACAGGCCTAGGCGAGGCTGGCGATCAGCTTCCGCAGCAGGGCGTTCAACGCCTCCTGCTCCTGCGGGCTCAGGCCCGACAGCACTTGCTTCTCGTTCTCGACATGGGCGCCGATGGTGTCGTCGATCAGCGTCAGGCCCCTGGCGGTCAGCGCGACCAGTCGGCCGCGCCGGTCGTTGGGATCGGGCAGGCGCTCGACCAGCCCCGCAGCCTCTAGCCGGTCGAGCCGGTTGGTCATGGCGCCGGAGGAGATCATCGCCGCCTCGTACAGCGCGGTCGGCGACAGGGTGTAGGGGGCGCCCGACCGCCGCAGCGTCGCCAGCACGTCGAACTCGCCCGGCTGCAGCCCGGCGCGGGCGAACAGCGGGTTGAGATGGGCGGTCGTGACGATGTGCGCGGCCTGCTGGAGCCGGCCCAGCACCGCCAAGGGCAGCCCGTCGAGCTCCGGTCGCTCCCGGGCCCATTGGGCGACGGCGAGGTCGGCGCGGTCCATGCTATGGCTCCACATCAAGATACTCGATGCGGACCTTAAGCGCTGCCGGACCATTGTGCCAAGCCGGCGTCGTGGCGATTGGAATAAAGGACCAGGGTCACCGCGCGGCCGCCAAATCGGCGAAGCCCTGGCCGGCATCGGCCAGGCGGCGCAGCAGCGGCGCCGGGGCCAGGCTGGGTTCGCCCCGCGCGGCGGCGAAGGCTTCCAGGCGTTCGGCCACGGTGGTCAGGCCGATGCTGTCGGCATAGCGCATCGGGCCGCCGCGCCAGGCCGGCCAGCCATAGCCGTTCAGCCAGATCACATCGATGTCGCCGGGGCGCTGGGCGATGCCCTCGTCCAGGATCCGGGCGCCCTCGTTGATCATGGGATAGACCAGCCGCTCGACGATCTCCTCCGCCGGGATCGTGCGACGCGTGACGCCGAGCCGGGCCGAGACCCGCGCCAGCAACGCCTCCACCTCCGGGTCGCGCACGCCGCTGCGGGCGCCCTCGGGATAGAGGTAGTAGCCGCGGCCGGCCTTCTGGCCCAGGCGCCCGGCCTCGCACAGCGCGTCGGCCACCGGCGCCGTCTGGCCCAGCGCCTTGCGGTTGCGCCAGGCGATGTCCAGCCCCGCCAGGTCGCTGACGGCGAAGGGGCCCATGCGGAAGCCGAAGCCGGTCAGGGCGGCGTCGACCTCATGCGGCAGCGCGCCTTCGATCAGCAGCCGCTCCGCCTCCTGGGTCCGCCGCGCCAGCATGCGGTTGCCGACGAAGCCGCGGCAGACGCCGACCACGACCGGCACCTTGCCCAGCCGGCGGCCGAGGTCGATGCCGGTGGCCAGCACGTCGGGCGCCGTCTTCGCCCCGCGCACCACCTCCAAGAGCCGCATGATGTTGGCCGGGCTGAAGAAGTGCAGGCCGATCACGGAATCCGGCCGAGTAGTCGCCGCGGCGATCCGGTCGACATCGAGATAGGAGGTGTTGGTGGCCAGGATCGCCCCCGGCTTCGCCACCCGGTCCAGCGTGCTGAAGATCTCGGTCTTGAGGTCCATGTCCTCGAAGGCGGCCTCGACCACGATGTCGGCCTCGGCCGCGGCGTCCAACCCGACCTTGCCCGACACCAGGGCGTTGCGGCGGGCCTCCTCCTCGGCCGACAGGCTGCCGCGCTTCACCGCGGACGCATAGGTCTGGGTGATCCGGTCCAGGCCGCGGGCCAGCAGCTCCGCCGTGGTCTCGATCACCGTGACCGGGATGCCGGCATTGGCGAAGCAGACGGCGATGCCGGCGCCCATGGTGCCGGCGCCGATCACCGCCGCCTGGCCGATGGGCCGCGGCGCCGTGTCCTTCGGCACGCCCGCCACCCGCGCGCTCTCTCGCTCGGCGAAGAAGGCGTAGCGCAGGGCCTTGGAGCGGTCGTCGGCGACCAGCTCGACGAAGCGGGCGCGCTCCAAAGCCAGCCCGTCCTCGAAGCTCTCGGTGAAGGTGGCGCGGACGGCGTCGGCCAGGGCGGCGATGTTGGGCAGGGCCGGGTCGCGCTTCAGCGCGGCGGCCGCGGCCTGTTCGAACGCTTCTTGGCCGCCCGCTGCCGACCGGCGGTCCAGGTCGCGGGTCCGGCGGATGGTGCCGGCGGCGGCGAGGTCGTTGGCCTTGGTGATGGCGGCCTGCAGCAAATCGGTCTCGACCACGGCGTCGACGATGCCGAGCTTGAGCGCTTCGGCGGCGGAGGCCGGGGTGCCCTCGGCCATCAGCTTGAAGGCGGGCGCGGCGCCGATCAGGCGGGGCAGGCGCTGGGTGCCGCCGGCGCCGGGGATCAGCCCCAGCTTGACCTCGGGCAGGCCCAGCTTCGCGGCCGGGCCGGCGATGCGGGCGTGGCAGCCCAGCGCCACCTCCAGCCCGCCGCCCAGCGCCGCGCCGTGGATGGCGGCGACGATCGGCTTGGTCACCGCGTCGAAGCCGTTGATCACATCGGGCAGGGAAGGCGGCGCCGGCGGCTTGCCGAATTCGCCGATGTCGGCGCCGGCGATGAAGGTGCGGCCCTCGGCGGCGATGACGATGGCGCGGATATCAGGGTCGGCGGCGGCGCGGCCCACCGCCTCGGCCAGCCCGGCGCGCAAAGCGGCGTCGAGGGCGTTGACCGGCGGGCTGGCGATGGTGACGATCGCGATCCCGTCCTGCGCGGTGATGCGCACCTTGTCCATCGTTCCTCCTTGGCCGGCCCGGATGGCATAGGTCTGCACCGCGCCCATGGCAAGCCCCCGATCTCGCCGACCCTCGATGCCGGGTCGCGCATCCAGCTGGCGGCGGAAGCCGATGGGGTGATCCAGAGCCGGTCCGGCCGTTCGCCACGGCGAACGGGTCAGCCGCGCGACCGGCGCTCGAACCCGACGCGGATACGGTTCCACTCCTCGGTCGGCTGGAACAGGGCGCCGGGGATGCGCAGATGCGCGGCGATGGCCTCCTCGTTCAGCTCGACGCCGAGGCCCGGCGCGTCCGGCACGGTGACGTAGCCGTCGGCCATGTAGTCGGGGTCGAGGCCGGTCACCAGGTCGCGCCAATACGGGATGTCCAGCCCGTGATGCTCGACCGCGACCAGGCCGGAGATGGCGGCGCCGCAATGCACATTGGCCATGAACCCGACCGGGGTGCAGCAGGCGTGCAGCGCCGTGGCCAGGCCGTAGCGCTCGCCGTAATCGGCGATGCGCTTGGTCTCCAGCATGCCGCCGGAGGTCAGCAGGTCGGGGTGCAGGATGTCGAAGGCCCGGGTCTCGATCGGCTCGCGGAAGCCGTCCCACAGATACAGCTCCTCGCCGGCGGCGATCGGGGTCAGCAGCGCGTCGGCGACCTTCTTGTGGCCGGCGAAGTCGTGCCAGGGCAGGGGATCCTCCAGCCAGGCCAGGTCGAAGGGCTCCAGCGCCTGGCCCAGGCGGATCGCCTCGTCGGCGGTCATGTAGCCTTCGCCGAAATGGTCGATGCACAGGGAGATGTCGTTGCCCACCGCCTCGCGCACCGCGCGGACCACGTCGACCGCGGCGGCGATGCCGGCCTGGCCCAGCTTGATGCCGCGCCCGGCGCCCGGCGCGCGCCAGGCCTTGGCGAGGTCGTATTCGTGCAGCGTGGCCTGGCCGACCAGGGCGTTCGGGGCCCCGTTGAAGAAGCGCGGCGGCAGGTCGAACTTGATGAAGGTCAGGCCCAGCGCCTTGCGGCGCAGCACCGCCTCGACATAGCCCTCCGGCGTCATCTGCGCCGGTGCCGGGGTGTCGCCGTAGATGCGGACGCGGTCGCGGTGCTTGCCGCCGAGGAACTGGTGGCAGGGCACGCCATAGGCCTTGCCGACCAGGTCCCACAGCGCGATCTCGATGCCCGAGACGCCGCCGCCCTCGCGGCCCCAGCTGCCGTAGCGGCGCAGGGCGGAGAAGATCATGTCGACGTTGCAGGGGTTCTGGCCCAGCAGCACATGCTTGAACTGCAGCGCGTTCTCGGCGTGGCCGCCGTCGCGCACCTCGCCGATGCCGGACAGGCCCTGGTTGGTGTCGATCCGGATCAGCGGATAATAGCCGCTGCCGGTCACCACCGCGGCCCTGAGGTCGGTGATCCTGAGGTCGCTCGGCCGGGAATGGGTCGACACGGCGTTCTCGACCCTGCCCAGGGCAGCGTCGTCCAGACGTCCGATGGTCATGATGGCGACCCCCGCATCAGTTTGCTTGTCGTTAGGCAATTGGCTATCATCACCAAACAAGTTGCGCAAGGCCGGTTGACGGCGATGTGCCGAACTTGACGGTGGAAGCGCCGTTGCGGCAGAAGGTTCGACCCAAACACGGAACCCAATAGTCGCATGGCGTCAGGTCGCGTCACCATCCAGGACATCGCCGACAAGCTCGGGCTTTCCAAATTCTCGGTGTCCCGGGCGCTGTCGGGGAAGTCGGGCGTGGGCGAGGCGACCCGCAACCGCGTGCTGCGCGCCGCCCATGGCATGGGCTACCGCCGCAACCACGAACTCGGCACGGCCACCGGCCAGATCCTGTTCATCCGGCAGGAGATCGACCCGGTCTCCAGTGAGCTGTGGCACAACATGCTGCACGGCGCCGAGCGCGAGGGAGAGCGGCTGGGCCTGTCGATCGTGCCGCGCCAGGCGCGCCATCTCGCCGATGGCAGCCAGCTCGACAGCGCCGTGGTCGGGCTGATCCTGGCGGTGCCGCGGCCGGCGGAGGTCTCCGGCCTCGCCGCGCGGACCGGGCTGCCGGTGGTCTGCGCCACCTATGTCAACCCGATGGAGCGGATCGACCAGGTGGTCGGCGCCGACTGGGAATCCGGCGTGGCCGTGGCCCGGCTGCTGCTCGGGCTCGGCCACCGTGCCATGGCCTTCGTCCATGGCAGCACCACGCCGCTGGGCCGGGCCGAGCGCTTCCGCGGCTTCCGCGACGGGGCGCTGGAGGCCGAGGGCGTGGCCGTCGACGACATCATCTTCGACGAGGAGGCCGACGGCTTCCGCCAGGCCTTTTTCGCCCATCTCAAGGCCGGCGGCGCGCCCACCGCCCTGTTCTGCGCCCATGACGGCATCGCGGTGAATGTGGTGTCGGAGCTGCTGCGCCTGGGCCTGCGCGTGCCCGAGGACATCTCGGTGGTCGGATTCAACGACTTCGCCGCGGCCTCGCAGGTATCGCCACGCCTGACCACGGTGCGGACGCCGCAGGTCGAGATCGGCGCCGCCATGGTCCGCTGCATCGCCGACCGCCTGGGCGACGCCGAGGCCGCCGCCCGCCCGCCGGTGCGGCTGGCGCTGGTGGCCGAGATCGTGACCCGCGCCTCGACCGGCCCGGCGGCCGGCACGGCCTGGCTGGCCCGGATCCTGAAGCTGGCGAAGAAGGCGACTTAGGCGCCGCTGTTCGTCGGGGCGGCGCCGGCCTTGCCAAAATCGCCGACGGTCCACCTAACAAGTTGCAATGGGATTCTCCTGTGTTAGGCTCGCCCTCGCATCCGAAAAATCGGACATAAAAAAAGACGAGTGAGGAAACACGGGTGGGCGGTGTCGCCCGTCCCCCACCAAGCGGGGCGCCCCAAGGCATGAAGATCGTCGATCTGAAATGCGCCGTCATCGGCAAGAACCCGATCGTGCGCGTCGTCACCGACCAGGGCATCGGCGGCTATGGCGAGGTCGAGTCCTACAAGCCCTATCTGAAACCCCACATCCTGCACTTCCGCGACGCGCTGATCGGCGAGGACCCGACCAATGTCGAGCGGGTGATGCTGCGGATCCGCCAGCGCGGGGCGTTCAAGCCCTGGGGCAGCGCGGTCAGCGCCATCGAGATGGCGCTGTGGGACGTGGCGGGGAAGGCCGCCGGCCTGCCGGTCTACAAGCTGCTCGGCGGCAAGGTCCGCGACCATGTCCGGGTCTACAACGGCTCGATCCGCGTGCCGCTCGGCGGCTACGACCCCGAGCACTACGCCGCGGACGCCCGGCGCCAGCTGGCCTTGCCGCAAGGCTTCACCATGATCAAGCAGGCGATCGGCTTCCACAGCCCGATGAAGCGCGAGGTGCCGGACTTCTATTACGGCTCGCCGCAGAAGAGCGTGTATCACGGCGCGCTCGATTCCGGGCTGATGACCGAACGCGGCATGAAGCACGTCATCGCCTGCGTCGCGGCGATGAAAGAGGTGCTGGGCGACGGCGTCGGCCTGGCGCTGGATTGCGGGCCGGGCTGGACCGTGCCCGACGCCATCCGCTTCGCCCGCGCGGTGGAGGAGTTCAACCTGCTGTGGCTCGAGGATCTGATCACCGGCGACTACGTCCCCTACGTCAACGCCGACGTGTATCGTGAGGTCACCCACGCCACCTCGACCCCGATCCACACCGGGGAGCAGATCTATCTGCGCCAGAACTTCAAGGCGCTGATCGAGGGCCATGCGGTGAACGTGGTCGGGCCCGACCCCTGCGACGTCGGCGGCATCGCCGAGCTGAAATGGATCGCCGAATACGCCAACCTGCACGGCATCCTGATGGCGCCGCACGGCACCGGCAACGGCCTGCTCGGCCTCGCCGCGCTGGTCCAGGTCTCGGCCACGCTGCCGCACAACTTCATCGCCTTCGAATATCCCAGCGGCGACCCGGCCTGGTGGTACGACATCGTCGACGGCCTGCCCGACCCGATCGTGCAGAAGGGGATGATCGAGGTCTGGGACCGCCCCGGCATGGGGGTCGACATCAACCCGGAACGGGCCCGGCGCTACCTGCTGCCGGAAGACGCCGCGTTCTTCGACTGAGGCGCGGATCGCCGGTCGCGTCGAGAGCTAACAACATAACAAAGACCGCAATCCGTTGCGGAGACAACTTGACGCAGTTCGCCGGTGGTGCCTAGGCTGAGCTGAAACTCGCAGCGAAAAGCGAGGCCATTTGGGAGGACCGACCATGACCAAGTTTCATGCTGGCGACCTCTTTTCCCATCCGATCGACCGCCGCCGCTTCCTCGGCTACACCGCCGGTGTCTCGGCGCTGGCCGCGGGGCTCGGCGGCCCGCTCGGCGCCTGGGCCCAGGACACCGGCATCGACACGTCGAACTGGACGCCGGAATACATCAACAGCATCGCCGGCACCCTCGAGGTCGACACCGCGGCGGAATGCGCCAAGGTGGTGCCGCTCGACTACAAGGGCCGCCTGACCTACTGGTGGGTCGGGCCGAACGAGGCGTCGCCGCGGATCGACCATGAGATCGACGCCCAGTTCTGGGACGCCTTCGCCAAGACCTACCCGAACATCACGGTCGAGAAGCAGAATCTCGACTACAACCAGATGCTGAACAAGCTGCGCGCCGCGGCCCTTGGCAACGCCGCGCCGATGGCGGCGAAGCTGCCGATCCTGTGGGGCGTCGAATTCGCCGCCAAGGGACAGCTGAGCGAGCTGTCGCCGGAACTGGTCGGCCACCACACCGCCGAATTCTGGCCCGGGGCGATGAAGTCGGTCACCTGGCAGGGCAAGACCTACGGGGTGCCGACCAACAACGAGACCATGGCGCTGATCTGGAACGCCGCGATCTTCAAGGCGGCCGGCCTCGACCCCGAGACGCCGCCGGCGACCTGGGACGACCTCGTCGTCTATTCCAAGCAGATCAAGGACAAGACCGGCAAGAACGGCTACGGGCTGGTGGCCCGCACCAATGCCGGCAACACGCCGTTCCGCTTCATGCCGCAATGCTGGGCCTATGGCGGCGGCGCGCTGGACGAGGCCGAGGCGAACCCCGGCTACAAGGACGTCTACATCAACAACGCCGGCACCAAGGCGGCGCTGCAGGCGTCCTACGACATGTATGTCCGGGACAAGTCGGTGCCGACCTCGGCCCTGACCAACACCCAGACCGAGAACCAGGACCCCTTCATCTCCGGCCAGCTGGCGATGATGATCAGCCATCCGATCGAATACGCGACGATGCTGGATCGGGCGAAGAAGGCGACCGGCGACGACCGGAAGGTCGCCGACGCGGTGGTCGAGAACATGCGCTACGGGCTGATCCCCAAGGGGCCGGCGCGGCGCGCCGTGGTGTTCGGCGGCTCCAACGCCCACATCTTCAAGCCCGACGTGGTCGATGGCGGGCTGGACATGGACGCCGCCCGGGCCTTCGTCGCCTTCGCCACCGGCCCGGAATGGTCGACCAAGGTGGCCTGGGTCGGGTCCAACCCCGGCAACACCCGCGGCTTCCGCACCAAATGGATGAAGCAGCGGCTGGCGGAGATCAAGTTCCTCAACGTCACCACCTCGATGCTGCCCAGCGGCATCCCGTTCCCGGTGATCCCGGAATCGGCCGAGATCATGAACATCATCGTGCCGGACATGATGCAGAACGCCCTGACCGGGAAGATGACCGTGTCCGATGCGGCCGACGACGCCGCCAACAAGGTCAAGGACCTGCTCTCCGGCCTCTAGGCCTTCGCCCGCGAAACGCCCCGGCCGGCATGCGCCGCCGGCCGAGGCCCCTTTCTCACGAAAAGGAGATTCGGGTTTGACCATTGCTGCTGCGCAGGACGGTGCGCCCAAGGCGCGGGCGGTGCCGCGCAAGCGTGCCGGCCTGCTCCGGCGGATCGTCCGCCATCGGGCGGACTACCTCTACATCGCGCCGGCCTTCGCGGTGATGCTGCTGGTCATCGGCTACCCGATCTACGACACGGTCTACCTGTCCTTCTTCAACACGCCGCCCAGCCTGGCGATGTCCGAGAAGGTCTATGTCGGCCTCGACAACTACGAACGCATCCTGACCAGCGCCAGCTTCCGCGAGGTCACGGTCAACACCCTGGTCTGGACGGTGTTCTCGACCTTCTTCGCCTTCGTGCTGGGGTTGGGCGCCGCCCTGGCGCTCAACCGCTCCTTCATCGGCCGCGGCCTGCTGCGCGGCATGCTGCTGATCCCCTACGTCATCAGCGCGGTGGCCGCGTCCTATGTCTGGCGCTGGCTCTACCACAGCGATTTCGGGGTGATCGGGGCGATCTCGGTGGCGCTCGGCATCACCGACAAGCCGATCAACTTCCTCGACAATGTCGACAGCGCGCTGGCGTCGCTGATCGTGGTCAATGTCTGGAAGGAGTTCCCCTTCGCCATGATCATGCTGCTGGCCGGGCTGCAGACCGTGCCGGACGAGCTGCACCGGGCGGCCAGGGTCGACGGCGCCGGCGCCTGGCAGCGTTTCTGGCACATCACCGTGCCCCATCTCAAAGGCGTGACGCTGGTGACCGTGCTGCTGCTGGTGGTGACCAACCTCAACGGCTTCACCATCCCCTGGATCATGACCGGCGGCGGCCCGGCGGGGTCGACCGACATCTGGATCACCCAGATCTACCAGCTGGCCTTCGGCCGCATCCGCTTCGGCATCGCCTCGGCCTATTCGGTGATCCTGTTCGGGGTGATGATGGCGCTCGGCTACTTCTACGTCCGGGCGCTGACCCGGGGCGAGGGGAGGCGGCCGGAATGAGCGCCGTCACCGTGGAGCCACGCCGCCCGCCGCGCCGTCGGCGCCGGCCGGACGGCCCCTGGGGCAAGGTCCGTGTCGTCTATCTCATCCTGCTCGGCATCTTCGCGATGCTGCCGATGGTGTGGATGCTGCTGACCTCGGTGAAGACCCAGTTCGGGGCCCTGCAGTATCCGCCGGAATGGATCCCGTCGAACGTGACGTTCGAGCAGTACGAGCGGCTGCTGTCGCCCGGCAACGAGGTCGGGCAGGAGTTCCTGCACTACCTGCTGAACAGCGTCATGGTCTCGCTGGCGACCACCATCCTCGGCGTCGCCATCGCGGTGCCGGCGGCCTACGCCTTCTCCCGCTTCCGCTTCCCCGGCCGCAAGCTGCTGTTCTACGCCGTGCTGGTGCGCAACATGTTCCCGGCGGTGGTCTTCCTGATGCCGCTGTTCATCATGATGAAATGGATGGGGCTGGTGAACACGGCGGGGTCGCTGATCCTGACCTACCTGACCTTCGGCCTGCCGCTGTCGATCTGGCTGCTCAAGGGCTTCTACGACAACATCCCGGTGCAGCTGGAGCAGGCGGCGCGGATCGACGGCGCCACCCGGTTCCAGGCCTTCTTCTTCGTGGTCATGCCGCTGTCCTCGCCGGGCATCATCGCCACCGCGATCTATTCCTTCGTCCTGGCCTGGAACGAATACGTCTATGCCCTGACCTTCATCAACGACAAGAGCAAGCTGACGCTGCCGGTCGGGCTGGAGCGCTTCTTCACGGAATACGCGACCAACTGGCCGGGGCTGATGGCGGCGTCGTTCATCATGAGCGTGCCGGTCGTGGTTCTTTTCCTGGTCCTGCAGAAATACTTCGTCCGCGCGCTGACGGAAGGCGCGGTCAAGTCCTGACGAGAAGGGGAGTCGATGGCGCAGGTTGTCTTGCGGGACGTGGTCAAGAACTACGGCGACATCTATGCCGTCGACCACGTGTCGCTGACCGTCGAGGATGGCGAGTTCGTGGCCCTGGTCGGCCCGTCCGGCTGCGGCAAGACCACGACGCTGAACCTGGTGGCGGGGCTGATCGAGCTGTCCGACGGCGAGATCTTCATCGGCGACCGCCAGGTCAACGACCTCGACCCCAAGGACCGGGACATCGCCATGGTGTTCCAGAACTACGCGCTGTATCCCAACAAGACGATCTTCAAGAACCTCGCCTTCCCGCTGAAGATGCGGAAGCTGCCGGGCGCGGAGATCGAGAAGAAGGTGCGGGCCGCGGCCAAGCTGCTGGACATCGAGCACCTGCTGGAGCGGCGGCCGCGCGAGCTGTCCGGCGGCCAGCAGCAGCGGGTGGCGCTGGGCCGGGCGTTGGTGCGCGACCCCCGCGTGTTCCTGATGGACGAGCCGCTGTCGAACCTCGACGCCAAGCTGCGCACCCAGATGCGGGCCGAGCTCAAGCGCTTCCACCAGGACCTCAACGCGACCGTCATCTACGTCACCCACGACCAGATGGAGGCCGTGACCATGGCCGACAAGATGGCGGTGATGAGCGGCGGCCTGCTGCAGCAATACGACACGCCGGAGCGGGTGTTCGAGCACCCGGTCAACACCTTCGTCGCCAGCTTCGTCGGCAGCCCGGCCATGAGCCTGGTGCCCGGCCGGGTGGTGGGCGACGGCACCGGCGCCGCGATCGAGGGCCCCGACGGCTGGACCTGCCCGCTGTCCGACGCCAATGCCCGGAAGGCGCAAGCCGCGACCGGCGGCGAGATCGTGCTCGGCGCCCGCCACAGCACCATCAGGCTGCACCGCGAGGCGGCGCCGGGAACGGTGCCCGGCCGGGTCTACACGGTGGAGCCGACCGGCGACATCACCTACGCCCATGTCGATCTCGGCTCGGCAACCGTGGTCGTCAGCGTCACGCCGGACGTCAAGCTGGGGCTCGACCAGCCGGTGTGGCTCGAATTCGACCAGCACAAGCTGCACCTGTTCGACGGCAAGACGGGCATGGCGCTCGCGGACGCCTGACGACAGCCCCCCATCATCGGCCCCGGAACAGGGGCCGGCTCTCGAAGGGAAGGACGGATCCTTGAAGATCACCAATGTGCGGACCGCCGTCATCGCGGGGAATTTTCCCTGGGTGCTGGTGAGGGTGGAGACCGATGCCGGCATCACCGGCCTGGGCGAGGCCTATTGGGGCGCCGGCGTGGCCGAGCTGGTGCACAAGGCCAAGCCGGTGATCATCGGCGAGGACCCGGTCAACATCGGCAAGCTGGTCGAGATCATGATCCGCTGCCTCTCCGGCGAGGGATCGCAGGCGGGCGCCACCGTGACCGCGATTAGCGGCATCGAGATCGCGCTGTGGGACCTGCTGGGCAAGGCGCTGCAGACCCCGATCTCGACCTTCTTCGGCGGCCGGTTCCGCGACAAGATCCGGATCTATGCCGACTGCCACGCCGGCGACACGCCGGAACCGTCGGACTATGCCGCCAAGGCGCGCGAGGTGGTGGCGGACGGGTTCAGCGCCATCAAGTTCGACCTCGACACCCGCAACCCCTACACCATCGACATCTCCGACGACCCCAACCCGCGCCGCCAGTGGTTCGAGCCGTTCAACCGCACCATCGGGTCGCAGGAGATGACCTGGATGGTCGATGTCGTCCGCGCCGTGCGCCAGGCGGTCGGCCCCGAGATCATGGTGGCGATGGACGCGCATTGGAAATTCGGGGTCAACGACGCCATCAAGCTGGCCCAGGCGCTGGAGCCGTTCGACCTGCTGTGGCTGGAGGACCCGGTGCCGCCGGAGAACATCGAGGCGCAGCGCCACGTCACCCATTCGACCCGCACCCCGATCTGCACCGGCGAGAACCTGTACCGCAAGCATGGCTACCGCGAGCTGATCGAGAAGCAGGCGGCGCGGATCATCGCGCCGGACATCCCGAAGATGGGCGGGCTGGCCGAGGCCAAGAAGGTCGCCGACCACGCCGACCTCTATTACATCCCGATCGCGCCGCACAACGTCGCCAGCCCGATCGGCACCGTGGCCGGCGCCCATGTCTGCGCGGCGATGAACAACTTCCTGGTGATGGAATTCCACGCCCATGACGTCGAGTGGTGGAGCGACCTGGTCGATGGCGGCCCGCCGATCGTCGGCGGCTTCATCCACCTCAACGACCGGCCGGGCCACGGCCTGACCCTGAACGAGGATGTCGCGCGGGCGCATCTGCAGCCGGGCACCAAATATTTCGGCGACGAGCCCTAAGGCACGCTGCAGTCCCGCTTTCTTGTCATGCCACGGCTCGACCGTGGCATCCAGGGGCGGCCAGAGCGGCTCTGGGTGGCCCTGGATTGCCCGGTCAAGCCGGGCAATGACAGGTGAGGGGAAGCAGAAGCCGATACAATGATGATCAATCGGGGACAGAGATGATCGAGACCAGTGACATCAAGCGGCCGCCGGCCGAGTGGTCGGCGGCGCTGCGGGCGGTCGGTGCCGCCACGGCCAGCAGCACCCTGGCCCGCATGGGCATCCGCAACACCCATATCTGCGGCCCCACCGCCTGGACCAAGGGCAAGGCGATCGCCGGCCCGGCGCTGACGCTGCAGTTCATGCCGAAGCGTGAGGACCTCTATGGCGAGGACGAATACGCCCAGCCGGAGAAGCAGCTGCACCGCCATGTGCTGTACCACGTCCAGGAAGGCGACATCGTGGTGGTCGACGCACGCGGCGACATGAAGAGCGGCGTGTTCGGCGACATGATGCTGACCTACTTCAAGGGCCGCGGCGGCCTCGGCGTGGTGATCGACGGCTGCATCCGCGACTATCCCAACACCGGCCGCATCGACCTCGGCTTCTGGCTGCGCGGGGTGACGCCGAACTTCCACACCCAGACCGACCTGATGCCGTTCGGCGTCAACATCCCGATCGCCTGCGGCGGCGTGCTGGTGATGCCGGGCGACATCATCGTGGCCGATGACGACGGCGCCGTGGTGGTGCCGGTCGCCCTGGCGCCGGCCGTGATCGAGCAGTCGGCCAAGCACCATGAGTGGGAGGAGTTCTCGCGCGAGCGCCTGTCTCAGGGCGGCGACCTCCGCCGCTACTACCCGCTGTCAGATGCCGCGCGGCCGGAATATGAGGAGTGGCTGAAGACCCACCCGCGGACGCCTCTGGCCTGAGGCGGCTTGGCCGGCCTATCCGTGACGGTACGGCGGAGCTTTTGCGACAGATTCCACCTCCACCGGGTGCCGGGGCGGAAAATCGGGCATGCCGCCGCGCCTGCTTGACAGCGCGGGGGCGGAGGACGCAAGTCGGACCGTTCCGGCGGCGCCCGCGGACGGGGCGGCCGGCATCCCGAAAATGCGAGGCTTCATGCAGTTCCGTACTCTGTTCGCGGCGGCTGTCGCCGCCGTCGCCGCGGCGGGCTTCGCCGCCTCGGCCCATGCCGGCGCCACCCTGGACGCCATCAAGCAGCGCGGCTTCGTCCAGTGCGGCGTGAACACCGGCCTGGCCGGCTTCGCGCTGCCGGACAGCCAGGCGAAATGGACCGGCTTCGACGTCGACACCTGCCGCGCCATCGCCGCCGCGGTGTTCGGCGACGCCGACAAGGTCAAGTTCACGCCGCTGACCTCGGAAACCCGCTTCACCGCCCTGCAGTCCGGCCAGATCGACGTGCTGATCCGCGCCGCGACCTGGACGCTGACCCGCAGCACCAAGCTGGGCCTCGACTTCACCGCCACCTATTTCTACGACGGCCAGGGCTTCCTGGTGCCCAAGGCGCTCGGCATCACCAGCGCCAAGGACCTCAACGGCGCCACCATCTGCATCCTGCCGGGCAGCACCAGCGAGCTGAACCTGACCGACTGGGCGCGGGCCAACAAGATCGACTTCAAGCCGGTGCTGATCGAGAAGCTGGAGGATGCCGAGGCGGCGTTCTTCGCCGGCCGCTGCGACGCCTACACCAGCGACGCCTCGGGCCTGGCCGGCACCCGCGCCGCCAAGGCGCCGAAGCCGGACGACTACGTCATCCTGCCCGAGATCATCTCGAAGGAGCCGCTGTCGATCGCCGTCCGCCAGGGCGACGCGCAATGGGCCAACGTCACCCGCTGGGTGTTCAACGCCCTGGTCCAGGCGGAGGAGAGCGGCGTCACCAGCCAGAACATCGACGGCTTCGCCGACACGCCGGACCCGACGATCCAGCGCCTGCTGGGCAAGACCCCGGGCATGGGCGAGGCCCTGGGCCTGCCCGAGACCTGGGCGCATGACGCGATCAAGCAGGTCGGCAATTACGGCGAGATCTTCGAGCGCAACCTGGGCCAGAAGACGGCGCTGGGCCTGCCGCGCGGCGAGAACGCGCTGTGGACCCAGGGCGGCCTGCAATACGCCATCCCGATCCGCTGACGCCACTGTCCGCTGTCGGGCCCGGCGCATCACGGCCGGGCCCGCCGGAAGGTCGCACCGCCGCTTCGCCGGGCCGCGACAATGTCTGCCTTGCCTGACGGGCGGGGTCGTGGAACGTTGCGCTGTCCGCAATTCACCCGACTGCCGAGACGATTGCGGGCCTCGTGCAGGGGCGTTGCCGCATTGGTGCCGCCGAAGGCCCAGGTCCCGTCTCGGCCAATGGCCATATAAGGCCACCAGACGCCCCCACAGGCATCCAGCCAGCACGGCCCCGCGGCCGAGAGAGACGTGATGACAGGCGAATCGACGATCGGACGTTTCGGCAGCGGCCGCGAAGTGCGGCGGATCGAGGATGCGGGCCTGCTGGCCGGCGCCGGCCGCTTCAGCGACGACATCGCGCTGCCCGGGCAGACCCATCTCGGCTTCCTGCGCTCGCCGCACCCGCATGCGCGCATCGTCTCGATCGACGCCGCCGCGGCGCTGGCGATGCCAGGGGTGATCGCGGTGGTGACCGGGGCCGACCTGGTCGCGGCCGGGGTCAAGCCGCTGCCGCTGGCGCCGATCTTCAAGCGCCCGGACGGGTCGCCCGGGGCGACGCCGCTGCGCCCGGCGCTGGCGGATGGGGTGGTCCGCTTCGTCGGCGAGGCGGTGGTGGCGCTGGTGGCCGAGACTCGCGGCCAGATGAAGGACGCGCTCGAGGCGATCGAGGTCGAGTACGAGGAGTTGCCGGCGGTGACCGGTCTGGCGCCGGCGACCGCCGCCGACGCGCCCCAGGTCTGGCCCGCGGCGACCGGCAATGTCGCCGCCCAGATGCGGCATGGCGATGCCGCGGCGACGGACGCGGCGTTCGCCGCCGCGGCGCATGTGGTGTCGCTGGACATCGTCAACCAGCGGCTGGCGCCGACGCCGATGGAGCCGCGCAGCTCGATCGCCAGCTACGATCCGGAGGCCGACCGGCTGACGCTGCGCCTGTCCAGCCAGATGCCGTCCGGCGCGCGCGACACGCTGTGCGACGCCGTGCTCGGCATCCCCCGGGAGAAGGTGCGCGTCGTGGTCGACGATGTCGGCGGCGGCTTCGGCATGAAGACCGGCCTCTATCCCGAGGACATCATGGTGGCCTATGCCGCCCGCCAGCTGCAGCGGCCGGTGCGGTGGACCGCCGAGCGGATCGAGGAGTTCCTGGCGGCGACCCATGGCCGCGACGTCGAGAGCCGGGCCGAGCTGGCGCTGGACCAGAACGGCAAGGTGGTGGGCTACCGGGTCCGGTCGCTGTGCAATGTCGGGGCCTATGCCGGCACCGCGGGCATCATCATCCAGCTGATGATCGGGCCCTGGGTGTCGACCAGCATCTACGACATCCGCACCATCGACCTCGAATTCACCGCCATCCTGACCAACACCGCCCCGACCGCCGCCTATCGCGGCGCCGGGCGGCCGGAGGCGATCTACCTGATCGAGCGGCTGTTCGACGCCGCGGCGCGCCAGCTGGGCCTTGACCCGGTCGAGATCCGGCGCCGCAACCTGATCCACCCGGACCAGATGCCCTACACCAACGCGATGGGGCAGACCTATGACAGCGGCAAGTTCGGCTCGATCGTCGATCAGGCGGTGACCCTGGCCGACTGGGACGGCTTCGCCGCGCGCGAGGCGGAGTCCCGGGCCCGCGGCAAGCTGCGCGGCCGCGGCCTGGCCTCGTTCCTGGAATGGACCGGCGGCAACGTGTTCGAGGAGCGGGTGACGGTCCAGGTCTCCGGCGACGGCGATATCGAGGTCTATGCCGCGACCATGCCGATGGGGCAGGGGATCGCGACCTCCTACGCCCAGCTGGTGGTCGACGTCTTCGGCGTGCCGCTCGACCGGATCCGCATCGTCATGGGCGACACCGACCGCGGCTCGGGCTTCGGCAGCGCCGGGTCACGGTCGCTGTTCACCGCGGGCTCGGCCATCCAGCATGCCTCGGAGACGGCGGTGAAGACCGGGCGCGAGCTGGCGGGCGACGCGCTGGAAGCCGCGTCGGCCGACATCGAATATGCCGAAGGCGTGTTCCGCATCGCCGGCACCGACCGCGCCATCGGCCTGTTCGAGCTGGCCGACCGCCAGCCCGACCGCCGCATCTTCATCGACGCCACCAGCAAGGTGAACGGGCCCAGCTGGCCGAATGGCTGCCACATCTGCGAGGTCGAGATCGATCCCGAGACCGGCGTCGTCGACATCGTCTCCTACGCCTCGGCCAACGATGTCGGGCGCGTGGTCAACCCGATGATCGTGCGCGGCCAGCTCGACGGCGGCGCGGTCCAGGGCATCGGCCAGGCGCTGGGCGAGCACATGGTCTATGACGAGGAATCGGGCCAGGCGATGACCGCCAGCCTGATGGACTACACCATGCCGCGGGCCGACATCATCCGCGACTTCGTCCATGTGCTCGACCAGTCGACGCCCTGCCTGAACAACCCCCTCGGGGTCAAAGGCGTCGGCGAGCTCGGCACCATCGGCGCCACCCCGGCGGTGGTCAACGCCGTGGCCGACGCCCTGGCCCGCGCCGGCCGTGCCGACCAGGCCAGCCTGATCCAGATGCCGCTGACCCCGGCCAAGGTCTGGCAGGCGCTGCGATAGGCGAGGGCTGCGGACGGCCGGTCCGGCCGTCCGCCAAGCGCTGCCTCAGCTGGTCTTCGCGGTGCCGGCGGCCGGCTGCGCCTGGGCCTGCACCCGCATGCCGTCCACCACATTGACCGGCGGGTTGAGGATGACCTGATCGCCCTCGTTCAGGCCGGCCCGGATGTCGAGCGAGCTGCCATTGTCGGCCAGGACGTCGAGATGGCGCAGCTGGACCGTGCCGTCATGGTCGACGGCGGCCGACAGCCCGTGCTCGTCGAAGATCACCGCCTGCGACGGCAGCACGATCACCGGGCTGGCGCGGGGAATGTCCAGCTTGACGATGCAGTACAGCCCGGCGGTCAGGGCGCCGTCGGCGTTGTCGACATCGACCTCGGCCAGCAGGGTGCGGGTGCCCGGCTGCAGCGCCCCGGCGGTGCGGGCGACGCGGCCGTGGAACACCCGGCCCGGCAGCTGCGGCACCGTCACCGCGGCGTCCTCGCCGTCCTTCAGGGCGAAATAGTCCTCCTGCGGCACGAAGATCTGGATCCGCAGCGTGTTGGTCTGGACGATCGACAGCAGCGAGGTGCCGGTCGAACTGTCCGCCGTGGTCAGGGTGCCGACGTCGAAGTTGCGGCTGGAGACGACGCCGTCGAATGGCGCCACCACCTTCTCGAACCCGGTCAGCTGCTCCAGCCGCGACACGTCGGCCTGCTGCGCCGTGATGCTGGCCTCGGCCGCGGCGACGGCGGCGGTGGAGGCCTGCTGGTTCGAACTGTCGGTGTCGCCTTGCTCCTTGGTGGCCCAGCCCTGCGCCACCAGCTTGGTGGTGCGCTGGTTGGTCACGTCGGCCAGCCTTTCATTGGCCCGGTCCTGCGCCAGCGTGGCGGTCGACTGCGCCAGTTGCGCCTGGGCCTGGGCCAGCTGCTGGTCCAGGTCCGGCGCCGCGATCACCGCCAGGACGTCGCCCGCCTTGACGTGGCTGCCGATGTCGACGTTGCGGGTGGCGACATAGCCGGTGGCGCGGGCGAAGACGGTGGCGCTGGCGAAGGGGCTGGTGGTGCCCGGCAGCTCGTCGACCTTCGGGCCCTGCACCGCGGTCACCGCCACGGTCCGCACCAGCGGCCGGGCGTCGCGCGTCTCGTTGCGGACCGTGGTCGCCTGGGCGTCGAGGGCGTTGCGGTTCCACAGCCCGAACCCGACCGCGGCGCCGATGGCGACCAGGGCGGTCGCGCCCAGGCCGCGTGCGATCCAGCGCCGCCGCGGGGTCGTCCCGGTCTCGGCGACGGCTTCGGTGGTCCCATCGGTCACGGGGACATGCTGGTCCATGGTCATCACTCCGCGGGCGAAGGGTGGGGCAGGGGGGCTTGGCGGCGCGATCCCAGGCCGGCGATCACGGCGTAGAGGAACGGCACGAACAGCAGGGTGGTCAGGGTGCCGGCGCCGACGCCGCCGATCACGGCGCGCGCCAGGGCGGCGTTCTGCTCCTCGCCCGGGCCGCCGATCGCCATCGGCAGCATGCCGACCATCATGGCGCAGGCCGTCATCAGCACCGGCCGCAGCCGGGTGACGCCGGCGGACAGCGCCGCCTCGAACGGGGAATGGCCGGCGCGGCTCTGCTCCCGCGCGAAGGTCACCAGCAGGATCGAGTTCGCCGATGCCACGCCCACCGCCATGATGGCGCCCATCAGCGACGGCACGCTCAGGCTGGTGCCGGTGACGAACAGCGACAGGACGATGCCGCTCATCGCGCCGGGCAGCGCCAGCAGCACCGCCAGCGGATCGCGGAAGCTCTGGTAGTTCACCACCATCAGCAGGTAGACGAAGATGGCGGCGAAGGCGAGGCCGATGCCGAGGTCGCGGAACGCCGACTCCATGCTGCTGACCTGGCCCCGCACCGCGATGGTGTTGCCGGGTTGCAGCGTCTTCTGCGCGTCGTCGACGACCGACTGGACCTGGGCGGCGACGGTGCCCAGGTCGCTGGCGTCGACGCTGGCATAGACGTCGTAGACCGACTGGATATTGCTCTGGTTGTAGACCGACTGCACCGGCACGCGCTGCGGCGCGGCGATGTTGCCCAGCAGGTTGGGCACCACGCCGGCCTCGGTGGTGGTTGAGCCGATCGGAGTGTTGTTGAGGTCGTTCAGGCTGGCGACCTTGTACTCCGGCGTCTGCACCGCGAGGTAGTAGGCGATGCCGTTGACCGGGTCGGTCCAGAAGTTCGGCTCGACCTGGGTCGAGGAGCTCAGGCTGATGTTCACGTCGTTGGCGACGTCGGTCATGTTCAGCCCCAG
This sequence comes from Inquilinus sp. 2KB_23, assembly GCF_052115705.1. Taxonomy (NCBI): domain Bacteria; kingdom Pseudomonadati; phylum Pseudomonadota; class Alphaproteobacteria; order Rhodospirillales; family Rhodospirillaceae; genus Inquilinus; species Inquilinus sp. 2KB_23. Next base: position 154,261 of record NZ_JBFRHF010000003.1, read on the forward strand.
CTCCTGCGCCCGGGTGCGGTCGACCGTGTAGGCCAGCTCCGGCGCGTTCACCTCCTGCTGCAGATGCACGTCGACCAGGCCGGGGATCAGGGCCAGCTTGTCGCGCAGGGTCTGCGCCATCTTCTGGTTGCCGGCGCGGTCGCGGCCGGTGACCTGGACGTCGACCTGGCTGGGCACCCCGAAGTTCAGCACCTGGGTCACGATGTCGGAGGGCTGGACGTAGAACAGGGTGTCGGGGAACTCGACCGGCAGCTGGCGCCTGAGGTCGCGGACGTAGTCCTCGGTCGGCTTGTGGCCGGGGTTGAGCTGGATCTGGATCACGCCGTCGTTGGGGCCGGTCGTGGTCCCGTCGGTGAAGGCAAGGTTGTAGGAGCGCTGGGGCAGGCCGATGTTGTCGAGCACCAGGCCGAGATCCTGCTGCGGGATCACCTGGCGGATGGCGGCTTCGATCCGGCTGAAATCCTCGGCCCCGGTCTCGATGCGGGTGCGCGGCGGCAGCCGGACATGCAGCTGGATCATCCCGGAATCGACGGGCGGGAAGAAGTCGTGCCCCAGCAGCGTGAACAGCACCCCCGCCCCGGCGAACACCGCCAGGGCGACGCCCAGCGTGGTGGCGCGGCGGCGGATGATGCCGGCCAGCATCCAGCCGTAGAAGTCGCGGAAGCGGTTGAAGCCGCGGTCGAACACCGCATGGGCGCGGCTCAGCGCCGTCGTCTTCCCGGCCTCGCGCCGGCTGTGTTCGCCGCGCAGCAGCAGCCGGATGATGATCGGCGTCAGCGTCCGCGAGAAGCAGTACGACGCGATCATGGCGAACACGACCGCCATGGCCAGCGGCGTGAAGATGTAGCGGATGGCGCCCTGCATGAAGAACACGGCGACGAAGACGCAGCAGATCGCGGCGGTGGAGATCAGCGTCGGCAGGGCGATGCCGGCCGCACCCTCCAGCACCGCGTCGTCGAACGGCCTTCGCTCCTCGAGCATGCGGTAGGTGTTCTCGATGGTGACGGTGCTGTCGTCGACCAGGATGCCGACGGCCAGCGCCATGCCGCCCAGCGTCATGATGTTCAGGGTCTCGCCCAGCGCCGACAGCACCGCGATCGAGGTCAGGATCGACAGTGGGATCGACACCATGACCACGATGGTCGCCCGCCAGGACCCCAGGAAGATCAGGATCATCAGGGCGGTCAGGCCGGCGGCGATGGCGCCTTCCCGCAGCACGCTGTCGATCGAGTTCTGGACGAAGGTCGACTGGTCGAACAGCAGGCCGATCTTCAGCCCCGGCGGTGCCGCGGCCTGGATCGCCGGCAGCGCGGCCTTGACCCGGTTGACGACGTCGAGCGTGGAGGCGTCGCCGTTCTTGATGATGGTCAGCAGCACCGACCGCTGGTCGTTGGAGCGGACGATGTTCGACTGCACCTGCCAGCCATTGTGAACATGCGCGACGTCGCGCAGGAACACGGTGGTGGCGCCATCCTGCCGGACCGGCACGTCGCCGATGGCGTCGACCGTTGGCGCCGTGGCGTTGAGGTGGACGATGAACTGCTGGGTGCCGATCTTGGCGTCGCCCGAGGGCAGGGTCAGCGACTGGGCGTTGACCGCGTCGACCACCTGGGTCGGGGTGATGCCGTAGGCGCGCAGCTTGTCCGGGTCGAGATCGACCATGATCTCGCGGTAGCGGCCGCCCGAGGGCGTCGGCAGGGTGATGCCGGGGATCGGCGCCAGGGCCTGGCGCATCTGGTACAGGCCGTAATCGTAGAGCTGCTGCTCGTTCAGCGTGTCCGAGCTGAGGCTGAGCTGCAGCACCGGCACGCTGGTGGCGTTGAACTGCACCACGATCGGCGGCTGGATGCCGGCCGGCATCAGGGAGCGGGCGGAGTTGGAGGCGGAGACGATCTGGCTGATCGCGAGGTCGATGTTGACGTTCGGCTGGAAGTAGATCTTCTCGACCGCCAGCCCTTCCAGCGTCTGGCTCTCGATGTTGCGGATGTCGCCGACATTGGCGCTGATGTAGAACTCGCTGTAGGTGGTGACCCGCTGCTCCATCTCCTGGGGCGTCAGCCCGGTCAGCTGCCAGATCACCGTCACCACCGGCACATTGATCGACGGCAGCACGTCGCGCGGGGTCACCGCGATGCCGCTGATGCCGAGAAGCAGGGCCAGCAGCGCCACCACATAGAAGGTGTAGGGGTAGCGCAGGGCGAAACGGACGATGCCCAAGATCGGGAATCCTCTTCGGTCGATTCCTGGCGGCACCGCCGCCAGGACGGCGTGGGGAGTCCTTGCAAGCGACATGCGTCGCAAGGCCGGTCGAACGCAAAATCCTGGGTGATGGAGTTTTGTGGGCCTGGCCGTCCCGCGCCCAAGCCCCGGCGGTGCTGGGGCTTGGGCGCGAGCCAACGCTCAGTCCCCCGCCTCGGGGGTTATGCCGGCGTCACGGATGGCGTGACGAGTCTGATATGAGGTGCCGGAATCCGGCCGCCATTGTGATTTTGTCCAAGCTGCCGTGACCGAAATGGCGGCGAATGTTACGCACGTAACAGCTTTTCGTGGCGCTGCAATCGCATCGTAAGAGCGCTTGACGACCATGACGGGTCGTCGAGCGGCGGCGTTTCCGCGGCCGCCGCATCCATCTCGAGCGAGGCGATCTGCGATGGCGGACACCATGGAATTCCCGATCACGCCGACCTGCAGCGTGGTCCGCGCCGGCGCCCGGTTCACCGGCAAGCAGGCCCTGTCCTACACGCCGGGGATCTCAGCCGAGACGGTGGGCGCCACGGGCATCCACCTGCAGCTGGTCACTCTGCCGCCGGGCGGCCGGGCCAAGGCGCACAAGCATGAGGGCCACGAGACCGCCATCCATGTCCTGAGCGGCGAATCCGGCATGTGGTACGGCGAGCGGCTGGAGCAGCAGCTGATGGTGCGGGCCGGCGAGTTCCTGTACATCCCCGCCGGCGTGCCGCACCTGCCCTACAACCCGAGCGTCACGGAGGATTGCGTCGCGGTGATCGCGCGCACCGATCCGAACGAGCAGGAGAGCGTCGTGCTGCTGCCCGAGCTGGATTCCATTCACGCCTGAGTGGCGTCAGTCGCCGACTAGCGCGCGCATCGCCGCGATCGACCGTGAGGCGAAGACCTTCCAGTCGGACGGGTTGTCGTGCTCGGCGACCAGCACGGTGGCGCGGGTCGCCGCGAACAGCGGAACCAGCGCCTTCCAGTCGATGATGCCGTCGCCGGTTGCGGTCCAGCCCTCGTCGACCGCGGTGCCGGGGCGGGCGGTGTCCTTCAGCTGGATCGCGGTGATGCGGTCGGCGTAGCGCTCCAGCTCCTGCGCCGGGTCGGCCCAGCCGCGGGTCACCCAGCCGATGTCGATCTCGAAATCGACATCGGGGCCGGCGGCGCCGAGCAGCAGGTCGATCGGCCGGTTGCCGTCCTGCAGCTTGTGGTACTCGAAGTCGTGATTGTGCCAAGCGACCTTCAGGCCCTCGGCCTTCGCCGCCGCGGCGCCCTTGGCCAGCTGCTCGCCGACCCGGCGCCAGCCATCGGCGGTGATGCTGCGCTCCTCCGGCGTCAGATAGGGCGGAATCAGCGTGTCGGTGCCCATGGTGTGGGCATAGTCGAAGAACCGCTTCGGCTCGTTGACCAGCCCGGCCAGCGGCATGTGGAAGCCGGAGCAGGCGAGGCCGGCGGCATCGATCTGGCGGCGGAACAGGGCGGCGTCGTCGCCATAGGCGGGCAGCCAGGGCTCCACCGCGTCGTAGCCGCACTGGGCCAGCCAGTCGAGCTGGGCCTCCAGCGGCGGGAAGTGCCGGGCGGAGTAGAGCTGGAAGGAGAGGGCATAGCGGGACATCGGGCGTGATCCGGTTGGTGGGTTGGGTCAGGCGTCGGGCGCGAAGGTCTGCGGCGCGTCCGGGGCGATCAGCCGGGCGGCGTCCTCCGCCGTCATCGGCGCCGGGCGGTCGGTGGTGCTGGCGATCTCCACGAAGCGGCCGATCTCGGCGGATTCGATGATCGCCAGCAGCACCTCCAGCACATGGCGTGCGAAGCGGCCGGAGGCGCGGGGCTGGCGGCCGTGCTCCGCCGCGTCGAGCATGTCGGCGACGCCGGCGCCGCGATAGTTGCCGATCCGCGTGCCCTTGACCTCGATCCAGTTGTCCTGGCCGAAGGCGACCCCCTCGCTGCCGAAGCGCTGCACCTCGCCGTCGCCATGCAGCTCGGCGATGCCGGCGAAATAGTTGGGGTCGGGCACCATCAACGACCCCAAAGTGCCGTGCAGTTCGATCGGGTTGCGGTGGCCGTGACCCCAATTGTCGTAGCTGACCGAGAAGTGGATCTGCGCGCCGGAGCGGAACTCCAGCAGCGCCTGGCTGGTGGTCGGCGTGGTCACCGGCACCCGGCTGCCCCGGTTGGGACCATCGGCCGTCACCAGCCGCTCGTCGAAGAAGGTGGTGGCCAGCGCCACCACCCGCCGCACCGGGCCGAGCAGGTTGACCAGGGCCGAGACGTAGTAGGGCCCCATGTCCAGCACCGGGCCGGCGCCGCGCTGATAGTAGGGGTGCGGGTTGGGGTGCCAGCGCTCCATGCCGTGGTTCATGAAATGGGCGCTGCCGCTCTTGATCGTGCCCAGTCGGCCCTCATCGATCAGGCGGCGGGCGGTCTGCTGGGCGCCGCCCAGGAAGGTGTCGGGGGCCGAGGCCAGCATCAGGCCGCTGCTGTCGGCCAGCGCCACCAGCGCGTCGCCATCCGCCAGGGTCAGCGCCAGCGGCTTTTCGGCATAGGCGTGCTTGCCGGCCCGCAGGATCGCGGCGGTGGTGGCGGCATGGCTGGCGGGGTTGGTCAGGTTGATGATCGCATCGATCCCGGGATGCGCGATCAGCGCGTCGGGGGCCAGGGCCTCCAGCCCGTAGCGCGCCGCCTTGGCCGCCGCGGCCTCACCGTTCAGGTCGGCGCAGGCGACCAGCTTCACCGGCGCGAAGACCGCCGACAGCCTTGCATAGGCGTCGAAGATGTTGCCGCAGCCGAGAACGCCGACATTCCACTGTCTTGCCATCATGCCTTCCTGAGAGAGAGCCGCCGGACCCGATGGCGAAGACTAGGCGCGGCTGCAGCCTTCCCACCATACGGATTGTGCCGCGCGAGTCCGGAATACGGGACAAACGCAACGTTCAGTGCCAACCCTGGATTGACAGGGCCGATGCCTTCCGTTGTGCTGATTGATGCAAGAAACAGCCGACTCGCTTCGCGGGATCAGGCTTGGATGCGCGAGGGAGGACACGAAATGTCGGATACGACCGGGATCAAGCCGGGATCTGCCATGGGCCCGACGATCGATCGCCGCCGATTCCTGCAGGGAACCGCGGGCGCGCTGGTGGCGCCGGCGCTGGCGGGGCTGCCCGCCGCGGCACGGGCGCAGGACAAGGTCGAGCTGCTGTTCTGGGCCTGGACCCCCGATACCCAGAGCCAGATCGACCTGTTCCAGAAGAAGCACCCCGGCATCACGGTCAAGCTGGAGAATGTCGGGCAGGGCCCGCCGCACTACGTCAAGCTGCGCAACGCGATCAAGGCCGGCACCGGCCTGCCGGACCTGGCGCAGATGGAGTTCAACTCCATCGCCAGCTTCAAGCAGCTCGGCGTGCTGGCCGATCTGGCCCCCAACGGCGTCGGCGATGTCGGACCCAAATTCATCGACTGGACCTGGAAGTCGGTCACCGACGACGGCAAGATCTACGCCGTGCCCTGGGACAGCGGCCCGATGGGGCTGCTGTACCGCGCCGACGTGTTCGAGACGCACGGCCTGACCGTCCCCGAGACCTGGGACGACTATGCCGAACAGGCGATCAAGCTCAGCACCAAGGCGCCGGGCACCTACATCTGCGATTTCGGCGCGTCGGACGCCGGCTGGGTCTGCGCCGTGCTGTGGCAGGCCGGCTGGCGGCCGTTCCATCTCGACGGCACCAGCATCAAGATCGCGATCAATGACGGCATCGCCAAGAAATGGGCCGATTACTGGCAGAAGCTGATCGACGCCAAGGCGGTCGACGTCAAGCCGATGTGGACGACCGAGTGGTTCGCCAACCTGGACAACGGCACCTACGCCTCCTGGGTCACGGCGGCCTGGGCGCCGGTGCTGATGCAGCAGTCGATGAAGAAGAGCTTCGGCAAGTGGCGTGCCTCGCCGATGCCGCAATGGGAGAAGGGCGGCAAGATCACTTCGAACTGGGGCGGGTCGACCTTCGCCGCCTTCACCACGTCGCAGCACCCGAAGGAGGCGGCGCTGTTCGCCCAGTTCATGGGCAGCGACCCCGAGGCCTCGCGGCTGTGGAACACCAAGCAGTTCCTGTTCCCGGTGCTGAAGGACCTGATCGGCGACAAGGAGCTGATGGGCCATCCCTACGAGTTCTACGGCGGCCAGAAGGTCAACGAGATCTTCGTCGTCGCCGAGAACCAGGTCGACCCGAGCTTCGAGTTCGCGCCGTTCCAGGACTATGTGAACCTGCAGATGCAGGACGAACTGGCCTCCGCCATCGCCGGCAACGGCACGCTGTCGGCCGCCTTCGACCGGCTGCAGGACAGCGTCGTGGCCTATGCCAACGACCAGGGCTTCACCGTCCTCTAGTCGCCTCCGGGCCGGCGGGCGCCCCGTGCGGGCGTCCGCCGTCGCCGGCTTCGCCGACAGCGCCAAGACGGGGATGATGTTGACCGAAACCGCCAGCCGGGCGCCCCGGCGCGTCCTCGTCGGCCGCAAGATCGCGCCCTATGTGTTCCTGCTGCCCTTTCTGCTGCTGTTCGCGGGCTTCCTGATCGCCCCGCTGGTCTATGCCTTCCAGATGAGCCTGTTCAAGGAGACGCTGGTCGGCGGCGCCCGCTTCGTCGGGCTCGACAACTACATCAGAGCCATCCACGACAAGAACTTCTGGGAAGGCGTGCTGCTGCTGTTCCGGTTCGGCTTCATGCAGATCCCGGTGATGCTCGGCCTGGCGCTGGTGTTCGCGCTGATCCTCGACAGCGGCACGGTGTTCGCCCGCAACTTCTTCCGCGTCGCCTTCTTCATCCCCTATGCCGTGCCGGCGGTGATCGCCACGCTGCTATGGGGCTATCTCTACGGGCCGGCCTTCGGGCCGTTCACGCAGCTGTCCGAGGCGCTGGGCCTGGGCAAGATCGACTTCCTCGGCATCGACACCCTGTTGCCCTCGATCGCCAACATCGCGGTCTGGGAATACATGGGCTACAACATGATCATCTACTACGCCGCGCTGCAGGCGATTCCCCGCGACCTCGAGGAGGCTTCGGCCATCGACGGGGCCACGGCGCTGCAGCATTCGCTGCGGATCAAGCTGCCGCTGATCGTCCCCACCATCATCGTCACCGTGATCTTCTCGATCATCGGCACGCTGCAGCTGTTCACCGAGCCGTACCTGATCCGGAACCTGGTGCCCAGCCTGATCAACAGCCATTACACGCCGAACTACTACGCCTACACGCTGGCCTTCACCAACCAGCAGTACAACTACTCCGCGGCGATTTCCTTCGTCCTGGGCGGGGTGGTGGCGGTGGTGTCCTACGCCTTCATGCTGTTCGCCAACCGCGGGGCCCGCCGATGACCATCGCCTCGAAGACGGTCCGGTCGCCCGCGTTCCGGCGCCAGCGCTGGCTGCTGACGGCCGTGCTGGGCCTGTACTTCATCTACAACTTCATCCCGCTGCTCTACGTCATCGTGTCGGCGACCAAGACCAACGCCGACCTGTTCGGCACCTTCGGCCTGTGGTTCGGCGACGACTTCAACTTCTGGGAAAATTTGCGCGGCCTGTTTACCTACCAGGACGGGGCGTTCTCGCGCTGGCTGCTCAACACCTTCCTCTACGCCTCGATCTCCGGGCTCGGCGCCGCCCTGTTCGCCACCTGCGCCGGCTACGCCTTCGCCAAATACCAGTTCATCGGCAAGAAGCTGTGCTTCGCGCTGGTGCTGGGCGCCGTGATGATCCCGCAGACCGCGCTGGCGGTGCCGCTGTTCCTGATGCTGTCCAAGATCGGGCTGGTCAACAATCCGCTGGCGATCATCCTGCCGTCGCTGGTGTTCCCGCCCGGCGTGTTCCTGATGCGGGTCTACATCGACGACGCGGTGTCGAACGAGCTGATCGAGGCCGGGCGCATCGACGGTGCGGGGGAACTGCACATCTTCTCGAAGATCGCGTTCCGCCTGCTGATGCCGGGCTTCGCGACGGTGCTGATCCTGGCCTTCGTCTCGACCTGGAACAACTACTTCCTGCCGCTGGTGATGCTGAACTCGTCGGAATACTTCCCGGTCACCGTCGGCCTGTCGCAATGGTATGCCGCCGCCACCTCGGGCAGCGGCGGCGCGGTGCTGTTCACCATCGTCATGGCCGGCGCGCTGGTCAGCATCCTGCCGGTGATCGCCGCGTTCCTGATCATGCAGCGCTACTGGCAGGGCGGCCTGTCGGCCGGCGGCGTGAAGGCCTGAAGGCGGCGGCTTAGCCGTCGACGGCCACTCGCTGTGGGTTGATCGATGCCTGCGGCCAGCGCTCGAGGGCCTGCCGCCCGGCATCGGTCAGCCCGTAGATGCCGCGCTGCTCGCGCAGGAACCAGCCATAGACGTTGTGCAGCAGGATCTTCGCGGCATCGGGCGCAACCGGCCTGAGGTCGCGGGGCCGCTGCGGCCCCTGCAGCAGCGCTGCGGCGCAGGACAGCGCCTGCTGCCGGTAGGCGGTCATGATCGGGGCGCGCGACCCGCCGCCCACGACCGGGTCGCCGCGCCGGCGCTGATGCTCCGTGACGATGCGCGACCGCCGCTTGGGGTTTCTGCGCGGCGCGGCCGCGTCGGGGCTGACCAGGATGTGGACGTCGCCGGCCTCAGTCACGCCGAGCATGCCGAAGCCCAGGCGCCGGCACAGGTTGCGGAAGCGCGAATCGCTTTCCCGGCCACGGCCGCGGCCGGACATCCGGGCCGCCAGCCAGACCTCGTCGCTGGCGGCGGCGCGGTCGACGCCCTGCAGCACCAGCTCGAGGTTGAAGGTGAGCTTGAGTTCGCCGATCACCACGACCGGCGGGTCGCTGCCGTCGATCGCCACCAGGTCGCAGCCCGCGACCTCGCCCTTGACCACGAAGCCGAGGCCTTCGAGGAAGGTTTTGACCGGAAGGTAGAGCGACGTTTCCAGGGCCGGGTTCTCCGACGATCTAGACCGGAAACGCCGCCGCACCGGATCGGCGCGGCGGGCAGGGATCGGCCGGGCAGGCCGCAAGGCCCGCCCGGCCTGGGATCCCCGTCGCCGGCGCCGGTCGAGGCTTAGCCGTTGAGGGCGTCCTTCACGGCCTTCGCCGCGGTGAAGGCCAGCTTCTTCGAAGCCGCGATCTTGATCGTCTCGCCGGTGGCCGGGTTGCGGCCTTCGCGGGCCGGGCGGCTGGCGACCTTGAACTTGCCGAAGCCGGGGATCGAGGTCTCGCCACCCTTGGCGGCGTCCGCGACGATGGTCGCAAACAGGGCGTCGATGACCTGCTTGGCCTGGGCCTTGGTGAGATTGCCGGTGGTGGCGACGTGATCGACGAGTTCGGCGCTGTTCATGAATCCAGACCTCGTGTGTGCCCCATGCGGGGCGGGATCGGCTGCGTAGGCCGAATACGGCGATTTGGCAAGGAAAGCTGCGTCGCGGGCCGGCTCCGGCGGCGGAAAACCGCCGGAGTCAGCCCGCCGGGGCTCAGGAACAGCCCGTGGTGCCGCCGCAGGTCTCGCATTTCAGGCAGGTGCCGTTCCGCACCAGGGTCATGTTCTGGCATTCGGGGCAGGGGTCGCCCTCATAGCCCTTGGCCCGGGCTTCGCGGATCTTGGCCAGCCGGACATCGGCGGTGCTGCCCAGCGCCGCGGCGCGCAGCTTGACCGGCTCCGGCGCCAAAGCGGTGGCGCCTTCGGTGGCAAAGGCCGTCGCGGCTTCCGTCACCAGCTCCTGCACCTCGGCCATCCGGGCCACCGCGAGGTCGCGGACGTTGCCGCCCTCGAACACCCGGAAGTTGCCGCGGACGAAGCCGGTGGAGGCGACCTTGCGGATCGGCGTCGCATCCGCCGTCGCCGGGGTCTTGCCGTCGTCGCGGGTCACGCCCTTGCCGACCGTGTCCGGCGTCAGGTCGTCCGGCGTGGCATGGGCCAGGTCGGTGCGGTCGAGATAGGATACCGCCAGCTCGCGGAAGATGTAGTCGATGATCGAGGTCGCCATCTTGATGGCGTCGTTGCCCTGCACCGGGCCCGAGGGCTCGAAGCGGGTGAAGGTGAAGGCCTCGACGAACTCCTCCAGCGGCACGCCGTATTGCAGCCCGATCGAGATGGCGATGGCGAAGTTGTTCATCAGGCTTCGGAAGGCGGCGCCTTCCTTGTGCATGTCGATGAAGATCTCGCCCAGCTTGCCATCGTCGTATTCGCCGGTGCGGAGGTAGACCTTGTGGCCGCCGACGATCGCCTTCTGGGTGTAGCCCTTGCGGCGGTGCGGCAGCTTGCCCCGGACGCCGCTCTTCTCGACGATCCGCTCGATCACCCGCTCGACGATCCGCTCCGCCACCATCGGCGCGCGGGCGCCGGACGGGGCCTCGATGATGCGCTCGACCAGGCTCTCCTCCTCCTCGATGTCGTCGTCGTCGAGCAGGGAGGAGTTCAGCGGCTGGCTCAGCTTCGAGCCGTCGCGGTACAGGGCGTTGGCCTTGAGGCACAGCTGCCAGGACAGCAGGTAGGCGTCCTTGCAGTCCTCCACCGTCGCCGCGTTCGGCATGTTGATGGTCTTGGAGATGGCGCCCGAGATGAAGGGTTGCGCCGCTGCCATCATCCGGATGTGGCTGTTGACCGACAGGAAGCGCTTGCCGATGCGGCCGCAGGGGTTGGCGCAGTCGAACACCGCGAGGTGCTCGTCCTGCAGCTCCGGCGCGCCCTCCAGGGTCATGGCGCCGCAGCAGAAGGTGTTCGCCGCCTCGATCTCCGCCTTGGTGAAGCCGAGATGCGACAGCAGGTCGAAGGAGATGTCGTCCAGTGCCGCCGCCGGCACGCCCAGGGTCCCGGTCAGGAAATCGTCGCCCAGGGTGTAGCGGTTGAACACGAACTTGATGTCGAAGGCAGCCTTGGTGCCCAGCTCGATCGCGTCGATCGCTCCTTGAGTGAAACCCTTGGCCTTCAGCGCGGCCCAACCGATCGCCGGGGAATTCTCCAGCGTGCCGTGGCCGACGGCGTAGCGGATGATGGCGTCGATCTGGTCGTCGCCGTAGCCAAGGACGCGCAGCGCCTCCGGCACCACCCGGTTGATGATCTTGAAGTAGCCGCCGCCGGCCAGCTTCTTGAACTTCACCAGGGCGAAGTCGGGCTCGATGCCGGTGGTGTCGCAATCCATCACCAGGCCGATCGTGCCGGTCGGCGCGATCACCGTCGACTGGGCGTTGCGGTAGCCGTGCGCCTCGCCGAGGCCCAGCGCGCGGTCCCAGGCGCGGCGGGCGGCCGCGACCAGGTCCTGGTCCGGGCAGGCATCGGCGTCCAGCGGCACCGGGGTGATCGACAGGCCTTCGTAGCCGCCGCTCTCGCCATAGGCGGCGCGGCGGTGGTTGCGGATGACGCGCAGCATCGCCGCGGCGTTCTTCTGGTAGCCGGGGAAGGGGCCGATGCTCTTCGCCATCTCGGCCGAGGTGGCGTAGGCGACGCCGGTCATCAGCGCGGTGATGGCGCCGCACAGGACGCGGCCGTCCTCGCTGTCATAAGGGATGCCCGACGCCATCAGCAGGCCGCCGATATTGGCGTAGCCCAGGCCGAGGGTGCGGAACTCGTAGGACAGGCGCGCGATCTCCCGGCTCGGGAACTGCGCCATCATCACCGCGATCTCCAGCGTGATGGTCCACAGCCGGCAGCCATGCTCAAAGGCCGGCACGTCGAAGGAGGCGTCCGCCCGGCGGAACGTCATCAGGTTCAGCGACGCCAGGTTGCAGGCCGTGTCGTCCAGGAACATGTATTCCGAGCACGGGTTCGAGGCGTTGATCCGCCCCGATTCCGGGCAGGTGTGCCACTCGTTGATCGTGGTGTCGAACTGCAGCCCCGGATCGGCCGAGGCCCAGGCGGCATGGCCGATCTTCTCCCACAGGTCGCGGGCCTTCAGGGTCTTGGCGACCTTGCCGTCGATGCGGCGGATCAGCTGCCACTCGCCATCCTGCTGCACCGCCTCGAGGAAGGTGTTGGTCAGGCGGACGGAGTTGTTGGAGTTCTGGCCGGAGACGGTGAGGTAGGCGTCCGAATCCCAGTCGGTGTCGTAGACCTTGAACTCGATGCCGGTGTAGCCCTGGCGCGCGAAGTGGATGACGCGCTGGACGTAGTTCTCCGGCAGCATCGCCTTGCGGGCGCCGATGATGGCGCGCTTCAGCGCCTTGTTCTGCTTCGGGTCGAAGCGGTCGCCCGTCTCGGCATCCGAGACGCCGTGGCACGCCTCCATCACCTCGTTGAGGTGCTGGCGGGCGAGCTTGGAGCCGGCGACCAGGGCCGCGACCTTCTGCTCCTCGATCACCTTCCAGTCGATATAGGTCTCGATGTCGGGGTGGTCGATGTCGACCGTCACCATCTTGGCGGCGCGGCGGGTGGTGCCGCCCGACTTGATGGCGCCGGCGGCGCGGTCGCCGATCTTGAGGAAGCTCATCAGGCCGGAGGAGCGGCCGCCGCCGGACAGGCGCTCGCCCTCGCCGCGCAGCTTGGAGAAGTTCGAGCCGGTGCCGGAGCCGTATTTGAACAGCCGGGCCTCGCGGACCCACAGGTCCATGATGCCGCCCTCGTTGACGAGGTCGTCCGAGACCGACTGGATGAAGCAGGCATGCGGCTGCGGCCGCTCATAGGCGCTGTCGGACAGGCGCGGCTCGCCGGTCTTGTCGTCGACATACCAGTGGCCCTGGGCCGGGCCGTCGATGCCATAGGCCCAGTGCAGGCCGGTGTTGAACCATTGCGGGCTGTTCGGCGCCGCCATCTGCTGCGCCAGCATGTAGCGCATCTCGTCGAAATAGGCGCGGGCGTCGTCGGCCGAGTCGAACAGGCCGCCCTTCCAGCCCCAATAGGCCCAGGTGCCGGCCAGGCGGTCGAACACCTGGCGGCCGGTCGATTCGCTGCCGACGCGCTCGGCCTCCGGCAGCTCGGCCAGCGCCTTCTCGTCGGGCACGCTGCGCCACAGGAACTCGGGCACGCCCTTCTCGCGGACGCGCTTCAGCCGGGCGGGGATGCCGGCCTTGCGGAAGTACTTCTGGGCCAGGATGTCGGAGGCCACCTGGCTCCAGTCCGCCGGCACCTCGATGTCGGTCTGGCGGAAGACGACGGAGCCGTCCGGGTTGCGGATCTCGCTGGTGGCCGACCGGAACTCGATCCCGTCATAGGCGTCGCGCCCTTCGGCCGTGAAGCGCCGTTCGATCCGCATGTCCCCCGTCTCCTTCTGCCGGTCGCGCCGCAACGCGACCCCCGCCTGAACCCGATCGGGGACCGCGATCCCCGTGCCGAAACCATCGATGACTCAGTACCGGCGAGTCGTCACGCCGTAGTCAAGGAACCGTCATATCCAGTCAAAAGCAGGTGCAAAACAAGCATTGTAATTCAAAAATTTGCTGGCCCTGTGGAAAACCATGTGGACAAACCAGTGAATAGCCAGTGAAGAACCGGTGACTATTTCCGGTGAGCCGCGAAAAACCTCGGCTCATCGGCCGGGCGCGCTGTCACAATCCAAAGGGATGCCACGATTCCGAGTCTGTGGCGGACCCTAGGGGTGGGCGACAAATCACGCTCAGGCCCCACATATTGTGTCAGTTCCGTGGCGCGTGCAAGCCTCCTGTTATGCAACCGAGGATCGTTCCGCATGCGGATTCCTTATGGGAATCACCGACTTGGCCGGATTCCTTCAGTTTCCGGAGAAACCGAGCAGCAAGTCGGGCAGCCCCTCGTCATTGTCGGAGCCGTCGCCTTCACTGAGAATCACGGCGCCATGGGCACGGTAGAAGGCCAGGGCGCGGGCGTTGTGGGCGAAGCAGTAGAGCCGCAGCTCCGGGCTCTCGCGCCGGGCCCAGGCCAGCAGCGCCCGGCCGATGCCGCGGCGGTGGTGGTCGGGATGGATGTAGAGCTGGTCAAGCCAGCCATTGTGGAGCGCGGCGTAGCCCACCGGCGCGCCGTCGCGGCAGGCGATCATCACCTGGGACCGGGTGGCGGTGTGCAGCAGGAAGCGCCGGATCGCGGTGCGGCTGTGCAGGTTGGGAATGCCGGCCGATTCGCGGGCCCGGCGGTGGATCGCCGCCAGCACGCCGGCATCCGCCGCCGTCGCCGGCCGCAATGTCAGCTTCGCCCCTCCGTCCTCACCCAGGCTGGCGCCGTGCAAAACGACCTCGCCGACTCCGTCCGAAAGCTGCCGCGACGATGCGGATGCGGGCGAGGGGCGTCAAGCAAGGGGCGCGTGAGGGTGGTCGGATTGCGGGATTCGTGATAGGAACAAAGAAGGAACTTTCTCGGGAGGAGACCATGGCCAAGACCGTCGTCGCACTGTTCCTGGACGGCTGGGCGGATTGGGAGGCGGGGCCGGCGCTGGCCGGGCTGCGCGAATGGCTGGGCGGGGCCGAGGTCACGGCCGCCACCCTGGACGGCCGCCCGGTCCGGTCGATCGGCGGCCTGACGCTGCAACCCGACCGGACCCTCGGCGATCTCGATCCGCTCGCCGCCGACATGCTGATCCTGGTCGGCAGCGACGTGTGGTGGCAGCAAGGCCCGCTCTCGCCGGTGACGGCGGCGGTGCAGGCCCGGGCCCGGGCGGGCCGACCGACCGCGGGGATCTGCGCCGGGACGCTGGCCCTGGCCCAGGCCGGCCTGCTCGACGACCGGCCCCACACCAGCAACAGCCTGCAATTCCTGACCAAGTACGCGCCGGCCTATCGCGGCCAGGCGCATTACCAGGACCGGCCCAGCGTCGGCGATGGGCAAGTGATCACTGCACCGGGAACGGCGCCGATCGCCTTCGCCGCGACGATCTTCCGGACCCTGGCGCCGGAGCAGGAGGAGACGATCGCGCAGTTCGAGCAGATGTTCGCGCTGGAGCACAAATCGGCCTGAGCCGGTGCCGCCGGGCTATCCGTCCGCCCCCTGGTCGAGCAGCGCCCGGCCGCGCGGCGACAGGCGGTAGCCCACCTCCAGGCTCTCGGTCAGGCCCAGTGCCTTCAGCTTGCGCACATCGGTCTTGAACGTCAGGGTCTCGCGGCCGCAGCGGGCGGCGAGATCGGCGGCGCGAATGCCCGGTCCGTCCGCGATCAGCCGCAGCAGTGCCCAGGTCCAGGCGCCATGCCGGCCGGACTGGTCCAGCCGCTCCAGCCGCTGGCGCAGCGCCGCCAGATCCTCAGGCGTCAGGTCGTCCTGCTCGCGCAGCGCCGCGCGCGGATCCGCGCCCTGCAGCCGGAAGGCGATGCGGTAGAACTCGCCCTCCGCTCCGGCCAGCCCGGCCAGCAGGTCGTCGCGGGAGGAAAAGCCGGCCTGCAGCGCTTCGGCCATGGTGATGCGGTCGGCGGCGACGATCTCAACCGATTCGATCGCCAGCACCCCGGCCGGCGTCGTCAGCGTGCCGCCGGCCCGCACGGTCGGCCGGCGCCAGCGCCGGAAGGCGAGGGTGACGGTGCCGGCGGCGATGCGGTCCAGGACGGGGCGCTTGAACAGCATCAGCGATCGCCCGCCGGTCGCGGCCGTGACCCGAGGTCCTGGAAGAAGCGCAGCAGATAGCCGTCGGGGTCCCGGACCACGAACTGGCGGTTGCCGGTTTCGCCGTCGTCGCGGCGGTACCAGCGCTCCTCCAGCGGCAGCACCAGCGGGGCCTCGGCCGCCAGCACGGCGGCGTGCAGGGCGTCGACATCCGCCACCTCGATCTGCAGGTTGACGCCGCGGCCATAGGGTGGCTCCAGCGGCCCGGCCAGCCAGGTTCGCCCGGCATCCACGGGCTGCTCCAGCATCAGCGCGGCGCCGTCGCGGTCGAGCCAGGCGAAGCGCTCCTCCGGCCGGTCGTAGCGCACGGCGAAGCCGAGCACGCCGGTGTAGAAGCCGAGGCTGCGGCCGATCTCCGAGACATACAGCTCGGGCACGAGCTTGGGCGAAGGCATGGCGGCGGCCACGGCAGATTCGAGGGAGGAGAGCTTAGGCGTGGAACAGCTCGCTGACCGATTCGCCGGCATGGATCCGGCGCATCGCCTCCGCCATCGCGGGCGCGATCGACAGCACGGTCAGCTTCGGATGGTGCCCGGCCCCGTCCACCGGGACGGTGTTGGTGCAGACGATCTCCAGGATGTCGTCCTGGCCGCCCAGCCGGTCCAGCGCGCCGCCGGAGAACAGGCCATGGGTGCAGGCCACGCGGATCGACCGGGCGCCCTGGCGGCGCAGATGGCCCAGCAGCTCCAGGATCGTGCTGCCCTTGGCGATCTCGTCGTCGATGACGATGACATCCTTGCCGCGCACCTCGCCGATGATGGCGCTGATCTCGACCCGGTCGTTCTCGAAGCGCTGCTTGGCGCCCATGGCCACGCTCGCGCCCAGCAGCCGCGCGAAGGCGGTCGCTTCCTTGGCATAGCCGAGATCCGGCGAGACCACGACGGCGTTGGCCATGTCGTAGCGGCGGAAATGGCCCGCCAGCTCGCGCAGGGCATGCAGATGGTCCACCGGCACGCTGAAGAAGCCGTGCACCTGCGGTGAATGCAGCGTGGTGGTCAGCACCCGGCCGGCCCCCGCCGCGACCAGCAGGTCGGCCACCAGCCGGCCGCCGATCGAGATCCGCGGCGCGTCCTTCTTGTCCGACCGGGCATAGGCGTAGTGCGGCATCACCACGGTGATGCGCGACGCCGAGGCGCCGCGGGCCGCGTCGATCAGCAGCAGCTCCACCAGATGCTCCTGCACCGGCGGGCTGAGGGTCTGGACCAGGAAGACGTCGCGTTCGCGGCAATTGGCCTGGAGCTGGACCCCGAGGCAGTCATTGGCGAAGCGCTGGACCCGGGAGGGGCTGAGCGGTACGCCCAGCGCGGCGCAGATCTCGGCCGCCAAAGCGGGATGCGAGGTGCCTGAGAAAACAGCGATCTCGGCCATGCATCCCCCGGTGTCGAATCGATCCGATCGGCGCCGACCGTAGAGGGGACGACGGGCCTTGTCCATTCCGCGCGACGGCCAGGACGAACCCACATCTATCGCAGCCTGAGCATGATGGCGGCGAGCTGTGTGAGGGCCGGGCCGGTCCAGCGGCGATCGAGCGTCGGGAATAAACCGGGGCCGGCCGCGATCTCCACCATCGGACGATCCCGTCCGGACAGGAGACCTCCGATGACCCGTCGCGATGACGCCGACCAGCCCGGCGGCATGAATCGACACGGCACCCTGCGCTGTCCGGCGCTCGGCACCGGCGGCCGCTTCGGTCGGACCTTCACGGCGCCCGGCGCCATCGGGTATTGCTGTGGCCGCCCCTGCGCATGACCGGCGGGATCACCGTAACGCCGTGACCCGACCCAAACTGGTGAGGCCGCTCGACGCCATGGCGGGGCTGGATGATGCTGAGACGGCGGCCGGGTCGCATGGCGCGGCCCGCCCTGCCGGGGAAAGGCCCATGCGCAGGACGGATGCGGCGACGGCGAAGCGGTTCCGGGACACCGTCCTGCCGTGCCTGGACGATGCCTATACGCTCGCCCGCTACCTGACCCGCAACCCGGTCGACGCCGATGACCTGGTGCAGGAGGCCTATGCCCGGGCCCTGCGCTATTTCGACGGCTTCAGCGGCGGCGACCCGCGGCCCTGGCTGCTGGCCATCCTGCGCAACTGCTTCTACGCCTGGCTCAGGGCCAGGCGGGCGCAGCAGGGCGAGCCGCTGCCGGACCCCGACGAGACCATCGCCGAGGCCACGACCGATCCCTGGGGCCAGGCCCCGGAAGATCCCGAGGAGACCCTGATCCGCATCGACGAGGCGGCGGTGGTGCGCAGCCTGGTCGAGGCGCTGCCCGAGCCATTCCGAGAGGTGCTGGTGCTGCGCGAGATGAGCGACCTGTCCTATCAGCAGATCGCGGCCGTGACCGAGGTGCCGATCGGCACCGTGATGTCCCGGCTGGCGCGTGCCCGGCTGCTGGTCAAGCGTGCGTGGCTGGCCCGCCAGGCGGAGGAGAAGTAATGAGCTGCCCGGACAAATCGGTGCTGCTGCACGGCATGCTCGACGGCGAACTCGATGTCGTCGGCGCCCTGGCCTTCGAAGCGCATATGAAGGAATGCCCGGCCTGTGCCGCGGAATACCAGCGCCAGCAGGCGATCCGGGCGGCGCTGCGCCGGCCCGAGATGCGCGACCGCGCGCCGGATGCGCTGCGCCGGCGGATCGAGGCGCTGGCCGATGTGCCGGCGGAACCGTGGTGGCATCGCCTGCTCCAGGGGTGGCGCTGGGGCGGTGCCGGGGCGGCGATCCTGGCGACGGCGATGGCGCTTCTCCTGTTCATGCCGGGCGGTGGCGAGGACCTGACCCAACAGCTGGTCGACAGCCATGTCCGCTCGCTGCTCGCCGAGCATCTGACCGACGTGGTGTCGTCGGACCGGCACACGGTCAAGCCCTGGTTCGCCGGCAAGCTCGACGCGGCGCCGCCGGTGATCGACCTCGCGCCGCAGGGCTTCCCGCTGGCGGGCGGGCGGCTGGATTATCTCGACCGGCGGGTGGTCGCGGCGCTGGTCTACCGGCGGCGCGAGCACATCATCAATCTGTTCGTCTGGCCGGAGCCGGGGGTGCGGGATGCCACGGTGACCGAGGAGACGGAGGAGGGATACCGGCTGCTGCACTGGACCCGGGCGGGGCTGCAGTTCTGGGCGGTGTCCGATGTCGACATGTCCGACCTGCAGACCTTCCAGGCCGCCTATCAGGACGGCGTGGCGGAGCAGGGGGCAGCGGCGCACTGAAGCCCGCCGCCGCCTGGGTTTATAGGGTCAGCTTCATCCCCTCATGGCTGGCGACGAAGCCGAGTCGGGCATAGAAGCGATGGGCGTCGGCGCGCTGCTTGTCGGTGGTCAGCTGCACCAGGGCGCAGCCGCGGTCGCGGGCGCGGGCGATCGCCCACTCCATCATCGCCTGGCCGGCGCCCTGGCCGCGGAGCGACGAGTCGATGCGCACGGATTCGATCTGCGCCCGCCATGCGCCGCGGCGCGACAGGCCGGGAAGGAAGCTCAGCTGGAAGCAGCCGACCACCGCGCCGTCCGCCTCGGCCACGATCATCTCCTGGTTCGGGTCGGCTGCGATCGCGTCGAAGGCGACGCGGTAGGGCGCCTCGACGGCGGTCTCGCGATTCTTGCCCAGCGGATCGTCCGCCAGCAGCCGCAGGATCGCCGGCAGGTCGGCAGCCGTCGCCGCGCGCATCGTCAGGTCCATCATTCACATCCTCGTGCGGGCGGCCGGCCGCACATCCCCTTGTCACGGTGACCCATCGTTGATGCAATGCCTGCCATGAGCATGTTTTCGTGGCAACGAGCGTTGATGCATGGGCGATGCAGCCGGCCGGCCGCGCAAGGGCAAGCGCTTTCCCACGAACGGGGATCTGTCCCGCCACGTCGTCGACCATGCGGCGGTGAGCATGGCGATCGCAGGGCCCGATGGTCGCTGCCTGCACGCCAATCCGGCCTTCTGCGCCATGTTCGGCTTCACGCTGGAGGACTGTGTCGGCCGCACCGTCGGCGACATCGTCCACCCTGACGATCGGGCCGCGGTGCTCCACGCCTTCGACGCGCTGCGGCGGGGCGACATCGAGACCGCCCGGGCCGAACGGCGCTACCTGCGCCAGGATGGCGGCGTCTTCTGGGGCATGGCGCATGTCTCGGCCCTCCGCGACGAAGCCGGTGCGCCCAGCCTCTACATCTACCAGATCGTCGATATCGGGCCGCAGAAGCGGGCCGAGGCCGATCTGCTGGCCAATGAGCGGCGCTGGAACTTCGCCCTCGGCAGCGCCGGGCAGGGGGTGTGGGACTGGGACGTGGCCAGCGGCCGGATCTGGCGGTCGCGCCAATGCCGGGCGATGCTCGGCTTCCGCGAGGCGGAGATCGACGAGGTCGGGGACCGGTGGTGGCGCCGCCGGCTGCATCCCGCCGATGTCGCCCGCGTGCTGGCGGCTTTCGATGACCTCGCCGGCGGCCGGGACCAAGTCTACGACATGGACTACCGGCTGCGGCACCGGGACGGGCGCTGGGTCTGGATCCTGGCCCGCGGCAAGGTGGTCGAGCGGCGGCCGGATGGACGGCCGCGGCGGATGGTCGGGACCAACACCGACATCACCCGGCAGAAGGAGATCGAGGAGCAGCTGGCGATGGTCAGCGAACGCCTCGAACTCGCCGTCAAGGCCGGCCGGATCGGGGTGTGGGACCTCGATCTCGTGACCGACATGTACAATCTCAATGCCGAGATGCACGAGATCTATGGGCTCGGCCAGGAGGGGATGCGCGCCGGGGTGGCGCCGGGCGCCTATGGCGGGACCATGGCGGAAGCCTTCGCGCTGATCCATCCCGACGACGTGGCGAAGGTGTCGGAGGACTGGCAGCGCGCCCTGGGGCAGACCTCGGCCTATGAGGGCGAGTTCCGCATCCGCCGGCCGACCGGCGAGCTGCGCCACATCTACTCCGTCGCCCAGGTGCAGCGCGATCCGGCCGGCAAGGCGCGCCGGGGCATCGGCATCAATCTCGACATCACCGAGCAGAGGGAGGCCGCGGCGCGCGTCGCCGCCCTGAACGAGCGGCTGGAGCTGGCCCTGGAGGTCGGCAGCGTCGGCATCTTCGACTTCGACTTCGCCACCGAGCGCTACAGCTGGGACGGCCGGATGTACGAGTTGTACGACCTGTCCCCCGGAACCTATGACGGGACCCTGGCGATGTGGCTCGGCTTTCTGCACCCGGAGGACATCCCGAAGGTGATGAGGGAGTATGAGATCGCGGTGCAGGAGACCTCGGTCTTCAGCATCGACTTCCGGATCCGGGCGCAGCGCTCGGGCGGCATCCGCCACATCCGCTCGCTCGCCCGGGTGATCCGCCGGCCGGACGGCAGCCCGCTCCGCGCCGTCGGCATGAACTGGGACATCACCGACCACAGGGACCTGGCCGAGGCGCTGTTCGAGGAGAAGGAGCGCCTGCGCATCACCCTGCACTCGATCGGCGACGCGGTGATCTCCACCGACGCCGAGGCCCGGATCACCTTCATGAACCCGGTGGCCGAGCAGCTGACCGGCTGGCCGGCGGCCGAGGCCATGGGGCGGCCGCTGCCGGACATCTTCCGGATCGTCGACGAAGCCAGCGGCGAGGTGATCGCCGATCCGGTCAGCATCTGCCTGGAGCGGATGCAGCCATTATACGTCAGCGACGGCGCCATCCTGGTGGGGCGGGGCGGCGAGCGCCGCAACATCCGGGATTCCGCGGCACCGGTCCGCACCGCCTCGGGCGAGATCATCGGCGCGGTGCTGGTGTTCCAGGACGTCACCCGCGACCGCACCCTGCAGCAGGCGCTGGCGCATTCCGCCAGCCATGACAGCCTGACCGGCCTGCCCAACCGGATGGCCTTCGAGCACGGGCTGCGCGAGGCGGTCGAACAGGTCCGGCGCGGCGGGGGGCGCGAGCACGTGCTGTGCTGCATCGACCTCGACCGCTTCAAGATCGTCAATGATGGCGCCGGCCATGCCGCGGGCGACGCCCTGCTGCGCGACGTCGCCAACCTGCTGCGGCGGCGGTGCCGGGCCGAGGACCTGGTGGCCCGCCTCGGCGGCGACGAATTCGCCCTGCTGCTGCGCGACTGCTCGGTCGGCGACGGCGTGACGGCGGCCCGCCAGGTGATCCGCGCGGTGGCCGGCCTGCGCTTCGTCTGGGATGACAAGAGCTATCACATCGGCGCCAGCATCGGCCTGACCGTGGTCGCCGCCGATGGCGGCCGCCCGGACGAGCTGATGAGCCAGGCGGACATCGCCTGCTACACCGCCAAGACGGCGGGCCGTGGCCGGGTGTCGATCTATGGCGGCGACGGCAGCGCCGCCCGCCGCCACCACCGCGAGATCCAGGTCGCGGCCGGCATCCGCAACGCGATCGAGACCAACCGCTTCCGCCTGTATGCGCAGGAGATCCGCAGCCTCGGCCCCAACCCGGTGCCGATGAGCCACATCGAGATCCTGCTGCGCATGCAGGACGACGACGGGAACATCGTCGAGCCGGTGGATTTCATCCCGGCCTCGGAACGCTACGACCTGATGGGCAGCATCGACCGCTGGGTGATCCGCACCACGCTGTGCGACCATGGCCCCGCCCTGCGGGCCGCGCCCGGCCTGTCGATCGCCATCAACCTGTCGGCCAATTCGCTGAACGACCCGTTCCTGTGGCCGTTCCTGAAGGAGGAGCTGTTCGTCTCCGGCCTCAACCCCGGGCGCCTGCATCTGGAGATCACCGAGACCGCGATGATCAACAACCTGGGCGCGGCCGGGCAGTTCGTGACCCGGGCCCGCGCCGCCGGCTGCCGCGTCGTGCTCGATGATTTCGGCACCGGGCTCAGCTCCTTCAGCTATCTCCGCCAGTTCCCGGTCGACGGGGTGAAGATCGACGGCGGCTTCATCCGCCAGGTGGCGGGCAGCGCGGTCGACCGCGCCATCGTCGAATCGATCAACGCGATCGGCCATCGGCTCGGGGCGATCACCACCGCCGAGCATGTCGAGGATACCGAGACCCTGGAGATCGTGCGGGCGATGGGGATCGACCAAGCCCAGGGCTACGCGGTCGCCCGGCCGCAGCCGCTGGACACGGTGATCTGATTACGGCTCACCCGCCCCGCGGCGGGGCGGTGACCAGCCGGATGCCGAGGGCGATCGGCACCACGCCGAGCAGGTCGAGCGGCGGCACATGCTCGCCGAGCACGGCCCAGCCGAGCAGCAGGCCGATCGGCGGCACCAGGAAGTGCAGGGCGCTGGCGGTCGAGGCGCCGAGCCGGTCGAGCATGTCGAACCACAGGAGGTAGCTGGCGAGCGAGACGGCGAGGGCGAGCCAGAGGAAGCTGGCCAGCAGCTCCGGCGTCCAGCGGATCGCCGACACCGGCTCCAGCGCCAGGCCCAGAGGCAGCAAAGCGATGCCGGCCGCCAGGGTCTGCACCGCGGTGCCGTACCAGAGGTCGCCGGACGGTCCGTTCGATGGCGGCGCGATCCGCTTGTACAGGATGGTGCTGGCCGACAGCGCCACCAGCGCGCCGAAGGTGAAGGCGATGCCGACCGGCCCCTCGATGCCGCTGCCGAGCCGGCTCTGCAGCACGATGCCGACGCCGACGACGCCGAGCGCCAGCCCGGCCAGCTTCGTCCGGGTCAGCCGCTCGCCCAGCAACGGCGCCGCCAGCACCGCGGTCAGCACCGGGTTCATGCTGATGATCAGCGCCGCGAAGCCGGAGGTGACGCTCCGCAGCCCGAAATAGGACAGGGCGAGGTAGACCGCCATGGTGACGATGCCGAGCAGGGCGAAGCGCGCCACCGCGCCGGGGCCGAGCGTCCAGCGCCGGCCCGACAGCCGGGCCAGGCCGGCCAGCACCAGCCCGGCCAGCAGGAACCGCGTCGACAGCAGCAGGAAGGGCGGGGCGTAGGTCACCGCCACCTTGGCGGCGGTGAAGGCCGAGGCCCACAGCACCACGAACAGGGCGGGAAAGCCCCAGCGCACCAGGGTGCTGCGGCCGGAAGCCGGGATCGAGGCGGCGTGCATGGTCGATCTCTCCTCTGGATCGGCTGCACCTTAGAGGCCGGCGTGACTATTTAGAAATTCAATGATTAAATGATATTCAGTGGAAAAGCAGATAGGTGCCCCATGCTGGATCTCGATCTGTTGCGCAGCTTCGTTTCGGTGGTCGATGCCGGCGGCTTCACCCGGGCGGGCGAGCGGGTGCACCGCACCCAGTCGACGGTCAGCCAGCAGATCCGCAAGCTGGAGCAGGGGATCGGCCGGCCGCTGCTGGACCGCCAGGGCCGCGCGGTGGTGCCGACCGAGGAGGGCGAGCGTCTGCTCGGCTATGCCCGCCGCCTCCTGGCCCTCAGCGACGAGGCCGAGGATGCGCTGCGGCGGCCCGACGGCCTCACCGTGGTGCGGGTGGGCCTGAGCGAGGATTTCGCCGCCGAGCGGCTGACCGGGTTGCTATCCGGCCTGGCGCGGCTGAAGCCGACCCTGCGGCTCGACGTGCACTGCGACCATGGTATCGAGCTGCGCCGCGCCTTCGCGGCCGGCGAGCTCGACGTCGCCGTGCTCAAGCGCGACCCAGGCATGGGGCCCGCCTTCGCCGCCTGGCCGGAGCCGCTGGCCTGGGTTGCCAGCCGCCGCCATGGCGTGCCGGAGGGCGACCCGGTGCCGCTGGTGGCCTATGAGCAGGGCTGCCTGTACCGGGCGCGGGCGATCCATGCGCTGGAGGCCGCCGGCCGCCGCTGGCGCATCGCCTTCACCGGCTCGAACCTGCCGGCGGTGCAGGCGGCGATCGAATCCGGCTTCGGCATCGGGATCCTGGCCGGACGCGCCATGCCCGACGGCCTGCGCTTCCTGCGTCCCGAGGAGGGGTTCCCGCCGGTGCCGCCGAGCGAACTCGCGGTGATGCTGCAGCCCGGCGCGGCAGGGCTGGCGCGGCTGGTGGCGGAACGGCTGGCCGAGGCCTGCGCCGAGGCGCGGCCCGAGGCGGCGTAAGCCAGAGGCGCCATCGACTTCGTCATCGCGAGGAGTAGGTTGGGTTCGCGTTTGGCGAACCCAACATCGCGCAACCCGGGCCAGTGTTGGGTTCGCAAGAGCGAACCCAACCTACGAAGCTTACTCAAAATAACTTATAATTTATGTTGTTAAGTCCATAATTTACATATGCGACTGAAAATCAGATTGACGAACTCCAATCCGAATTGAGAGATTATGTGTGGGCGCCGGTGTGCCGGGCCTGGACTCGGCCGCCCTTCCGGAGAACTGGACATGCTTTCCCGCCGCACGCTGCTCTCGACCACCCTGGCCCTCGCGGCCACGGCCCCCCTGATCGCCGGCCGGCCGGCGCGGGCGCAGGAGGCGCCGAAGGCGCTCCGCATCGGCTACCAGAAGAACGGCATCCTGCTGGTCGCCAAGACCCGCAAGTCGCTGGAGGGGCATTTCGGCCCGCTCGGCGTCACTGTGGAATGGGTCGAATTCGCCTTCGGCCCGCCGCTGCTGGAGGCGCTGAACGCCGGCAGCATCGATTTCGGCGCCACCGGGGACACGCCACCGATCTTCGCCCAGGCGGCGCAGGCGGATCTGGTCTACGCCGCGGCCCAGCCGGCCGCCGGTTCGGGGCAGGGGCTGGTGGTGCCGAAGACCTCGACGGCCAGGACCGTCGCGGACCTCAAGGGCGCCCGCATCGCCGTCGGCAAGGGCTCCAGCGCCCACAACTTCCTGGTCGCGGCCCTGCAGAAGGCGGGCCTCGGCTGGCAGGACATCACCCCGGTCTATCTCGCCCCGGCCGATGCCCGCGCCGCCTTCGCCGGGGGCAGCCTGGACGCCTGGGCGATCTGGGATCCCTATTTCGCCATCGCCGAGCAGGAGGAATCGGCCCGGGTCATCACCACCTCCGCCGATGTCGAGCCCCAGAACTCCTACTTCCTCGCCAGCAAGGGCTTCGCCAGCGACCATCCCGGCACCCTGCGCAGCCTGGTCGAGGAGCTGAACCGGGTCGGCACCTGGGCCGATGCGCATCACCCGGAGGTGGCGAAGCTGTTCGCCGACGAGACCGGCATCAGCCTGGCGGCGGAGCAGCGCTCGGTCGACCGCGCCACGTTCCACATCGGCCCGCTGACCGACGAGATCGTGACCCAGCAGCAGAAGATCGCCGATCGCTTCGCCGCGCTGGGGCTGATCCCGGGGCCGATCACGGTGCGCGACATCGTCTGGACCCCGAGCGCCTGAGAGACCGTTTGGAAATGCTACTGGTGTGGCCGTCTGACGGCGGTTTCTGCGCTTCCGGTGCTCACGGACCCAAACGTCCGCTGCGCGCCGGTTCTCGAAACCACCGCCAGCCGACTCACACCAGCGCATTTCCAAACAGTCTCTGAGCGCCGCCTTTCCCAATCATCAGGACGCCGCCCATGTCCGACACGCAAAAGCCGCTCGACCTGTTCTGGTTCATCCCGACCAGCGGCGACGGCCCCTATCTCGGCACCCAGGACCGGCACCGGCCGGCTGATTTCCGCTATCTCAGAGAGATCGCGACCGCGGTCGACCGGCTCGGCTTCAAGGGCGTGCTGCTGCCCACCGGCCGCGGCTGCGAGGATGCCTGGATCACCGCCACCGCGCTGGCCACCGCCACCGAGCGGCTGCGCTTCCTGGTGGCGCTGCGCCCCGGCGTGGCGACGCCTGCCTTCTTCGCCCGGCAGACGGCGGCGCTGGACCGCATCAGCAACGGCCGGCTGCTGCTCAACGTCGTGGTCGGTGGCGACCCGGCCGAGCTGGCCGGCGACGGCGTCTTCCTCGACCACGACACCCGCTATGCCCAGGCGGCGGAGTTCCTGACCATCTGGCGCGGCCTGCTGTCCGGCGACACCGTCGATTTCGAGGGCGATTTCCTGAAGGTGAAGGGCGGCAAGCTGTCCTTCCCGCCGGTGCAGCGGCCGCATCCGCCGCTGTGGTTCGGCGGCTCCTCCGACGCGGCGCTCGACCTCGCCGCCGACCAGGTCGACACCTACCTGACCTGGGGCGAGCCGCTGGAGCAGGTGGCGGAGAAGATCGCCGTGGCGCGGGCGCGGGCGGCGGCCCGCGGCCGCACCCTGCGCTTCGGCATGCGCATCCACCTGATCGTGCGCGAAACCGAGGACGAGGCCTGGCGGGTGGCCGAGCGGCTGATCCGCGACGTCTCGGACGAGGCGATCGCCGAGGCCCAGAAGAAGCTGGCGGACGGGTCGGATTCGGTCGGCCAGAAGCGGATGACGGCGCTGCATGGCGGCCGCCGCGACAAGCTGCTGGTCGGGCCGAATCTGTGGGCCGGCATCGGGCTGGTGCGCCGCGGCGCCGGCACCGCCCTGGTCGGCGATCCGGAGACGGTGGCGGCGCGGCTGCGCGAGTACCAGGCGCTGGGCATCGAGACCATCATCGCCTCGGGCTACCCGCATCTCGAGGAGGCCTACAACGTGGCCGAGCTGCTGTTCCCGGCGCTCGGGATCGGCGCCGACGGCGAGAAGGCCGGTGCGCATGAGCTGCATCCCGGCGAATTCGGCGCCGTCACCGGAAAGCCGAAGCTGACCGCGGTGTCGTAGGGGCGGGAGCGGCCGTAGGTTGGGTTCGCGATTCGCGAACCCAACATCGTGACGATCGAGCCAATGTTGGGTTCGCCGGGGCGAACCCAACCTACAATGCGAGCCTTACCCTTCCCGCTTCGCCCAGGCGGTCGGCTTCGGGTTGCGCTCGAAGCCGATCTGGTGCCAGTAGGGATAGGCCGGGGTGCGGTGGCTTGCGTCGTCCAGCACTGCCACCTGCTCCGGTGTCAGGTTCCAGCCGACCGCGCCGAGATTCTGCTTCAGCTGCTCCTCGTTGCGGGCGCCGATCACGATGTTGGCCACGGTCGGCCGCTGCAGCAGCCAGTTCAGCGCCACCTGCGCGATCGTCTTGCCGGTCTCCTGCGCCACCCGGTCGAGCGCGTCGACGACGTCGTACAGGTACTCGTTGTCGACCGGCGGCCCGCCGACATCGCCGCCGGAGGCGACGCGGCCCGCCCCGGCCGGCTGGCCGCGCCGGAACTTGCCGGTCAGGCGGCCCCAGCCCAGCGGGCTCCACACCATCAGCCCGACCTTCTGGTCGACGCCGAGCGGCATCAGCTCCCACTCGTAGTCGCGGCCGATCAGCGAATAGTAGCCCTGATAGGCAACGTAGCGCGCCAACCCGTACTTCTCCGAGGTCGCCAGCGCCTTCATCAGGTGCCATCCGGAGAAGTTGGAGGCGCCGATATAGCCGATCTTGCCGGCGCGGGTCAGGTCGTCGAGCGCCCGCAGCGTCTCGTCGACCGGCGCGATCGCGTCGAAGCCGTGCATGAAGTAGAGGTCGATATGGTCGGTGCCGAGCCGCTTCAGGCTGGCCTCGCAAGCCCGGATCAGATGGTGGCGCGACGATCCCACATCGTTCGGCCCGTCACCCATCCCGAAGGTGGCCTTGGTCGAGATCAGCACCTTGTCGCGCCGGCCCTTCAACGCCTGGCCCAGGATCTCCTCCGATACGCCCTGGCTGTAAACGTTGGCGGTGTCGAAGAAATTGACCCCGGCCTCCAGGCACAGATCGACCATGCGGCTGGCCTGGGCGACATCGGTGTTGCCCCAGCGCTCGAAGAACTCGTTGGCGCCGCCGAAGGTGGCGGTGCCGAAGCTGAGGGCCGGAACCTTGAGGCCGGATCCGCCGAGCTGACGGTATTCCATGGGAGGGTCTCCGTGGTGGCGAGAGGATGGGCGCGCCGAAGCTGCGGCTCGTTGCCACGGATATGATGGGCGCGCGCGCATCTCCAATCCAGCCACTGGAGGGATCAGGCCCGTGATCTTGGCATCGGACGGGTCGCCGGCCGTGTGCTAGGCGCCGAAAGGCGGGACCGGCCGCCCCTGGCCGATCCCGATTCTGGGTCAGGCCGCTTGCGCCGTCACGGCGGAGACCTTGGCCAGCGCCCCGGACACGGCTTTCTCCGTGGCTTCCGGGCCGTAGGCGACGCCTTCGACCGCGATCGTCTCGATATCCGTCACGCCCATGAAGCCGAGCAGGTGGCGCAGATAAGGCTCCTGGAAGTCGTAGGCCTTGGCCGGGCCGTCGGAGTAGACGCCGCCGCGGGCCTCGACCAGATACACCTTCTTGCCGGTGACCAGGCCCTTCACGCCGTCGGCGCCGTAGCTGAAGGTGGCGCCGGACCGCAGCAGGTGATCGAACCAGCTCTTCAGCGTCGAGGCCAGGCCGAAATTGATCATCGCCGAGGCGATGACGATAGTGTCGGCGGCGAGGACCTCCTGCACCACCGTGTCGGACAGGGCGAAGGCCGCCTGCTGCGCCGGGCTGCGGGCCTCGGGGGCCACGCCAAGGACGGCCACGGCCACGAAGTCCTCGCCGATATGCGGCAGCGGGTCGGCGGCGAGGTCGCGGCGGACCACCGTGGCGGCCGGATCCGCCGCCGTCAGCCGGTCGACCAGCGCCTCGGCGATCTTGGTGGAGTGCGAGGCCGCGCCGCGCGGGCTCGAGGTGACGAACAGGATGCGGCTCATGGGCAAATCGGTCCTCTTGCTTCGGAAGGGGCCCGGGCCCTGGGCGGCCGATCGGCACGCCGGGATTGACCTCGGCCCGGGTCAGTCACATTTTGTGACCGACGCTAAATTGATGACTGCCCGGAATCCCCGCAAGGAGGCACATTTTTGGAACCCAGTCACAGCGATGTGCATAACGACTGCCGCGCGATCAGCGATGTGCTGGCGCGGATCGGCGACAAATGGACGGTGATGGTGGTCGGCCTGCTGTCGGATGGGCCGATGCGCTTCAACGAGCTGCGCCGCACCATCGGCGGCATCTCGCAGCGGATGCTGACGCTCACGCTGCGGGGGCTGGAGCGGGACGGGCTGGTGACGCGCACCGTGTTCCCGACCATCCCGCCGCGCGTGGACTATGAGCTGACCGATCTCGGCCAGACCCTGATCGTGCCGCTGAAGTCGCTGTTCGCCTGGGCGACCAGCAACCGCCCGATGATCGCGGCGGCGCAGCAGGCCTTCGACATGGCCACGCCCAACACGCCGGTGCCCCATCCGCCGCGGCAGGTGCCGAACCTGCAGGCGGCCCGGCTGCCGAAAATGGCCCAGGCCTTCGACGATGCGCCGGGCGGACGGAACGGCCGCTGACCGGCAGGGCTGCCGCGGTCCGGGGCCGGGCCGCTGGACGGCCGATTACCCTTTGTAAGATACTATCGGTAGGATTGTCGGGCCATCTGCCTTCGCGGGCGGATCCGGCCTGATGCAGGAGACGACCGGATGAAGCTGCCCAGGGCACAGCGGCGCGACCAGCTGCTGGAGACCGCGCAGACGATGGTGCGCGAGCAGGGAACCGATGCCCTGACGCTCGGCGCCCTGGCGGAGCGCGCCGGCGTCAGCAAGCCGATCGCCTATGAGCATTTCAAGACCCGGTCCGGCCTGCTGATCGCGCTGTACGACCTGCTCAACGACCGCCAGGTCGCGGCGTTGCTCGAAGCGCTGCAGCGCACGCCGCGCCGGCTGGAGGATGTCGCCCGGGTGGTCGCCCGGGCCTATATGGACTGCTACACCTCGATCGGGCCGGAATGGCACGCGGTCGCGGCGGCGCTGCAGGGCGACGAGGAGATGGGCGGCCATCAGCAGGAGCTGGTCGACTGCTATGTCGCGTTCTATCTCGATGCGCTCGCGCCCTATTCGGCGGTGCCGAAGGAGGAGCTGCATCTGCGCTGCGTCGGCATCATCGGGGCGGCGGAGGCGATCTCGCGGGACATGATCCGCGGGCGGGTCGACGAGGCGACGGCGGCGGCCAGCCTGGCCTCGCTGATCGTCAACTGGGTCTCGGCCAAGGCCTGACCGGCAGAGGCGCGGCGGGCTTGGCGTCCGCACAAAAGAAAACCCCGCCGGCTTACGCTCGGCGGGGTTTTCGCGACCCTTGTCCGGGGGAGGAGTCGGACAGGGTGCCTCCAGTCGCTCCGATCACGCGGCGCGACGGATGACCGAATCTTCGTTCGCGGCGGCAACGACGGCCGTCGGGCGCAGCATGCTGGCAACGTCGGCATGGCCGATGTTGGTGTCGCGGGCGGCGCGGCTGAGGCGCTCCATGATGGTGCCGCGGTTCATGCCGATGTCGGCCAGCAGGCGGTCATCGAGCTGCATCAGGGCAGCATAGGCACGACGACGGTCCCAGGCGGCGACCAGCTTGTTGATGAGGGTGTTCACGTCAGACTTCCTTCTTTGGGCGTGCCGCGACCAGCGAGGTGTTCGCGGCGCGGTGTGCGGTGTGTCTCACTGCACGAGCCGATATATGCGCTTACCTTAGCCATGCTTCCACCCCTGCCTATCGCACCGCAGCAATGCAGGCGATGCAATGCCTGACAATTAATCGCCCACTGCGCCCAGCTTCCGCCTCGGTTGGCGAAATTCGTCGCAATTCCGCCGCAATGCGCAATTGGTGCGCTGCAAAACAATTGGGCAGGCGGTGCAAACCGAATGGGCTTACGAGAAAGTAAGCGAGAGTACTATATCGCCGCGGCGAGCTCGGGGAGGGCCAGTCCTTCGGCCAGATGCCGGGCCAGCAGGGCGCCGGCCGGGGCCAGGCCGGGCGCCCGGTGCAGCCGGATATCCGCCTCCGGCAGCGGCGGCAGCCCGTCGCGGTCGCCCAGAGGGCGCAGCTCCGGCGGGAACAGCCCGGCCTTGACCACGGTGACGGCCAGGCCCTGCGCCGCGATGGCGGTAACCGCCGCCAGGCTGTGGCTGACGAAGGCCAGGCGCCAGGGCAGGCCGGCATCGTCCAGCGCCGCCATGGCCCAGGCCCGGAACAGGCAGCCCTGCGGGTACAGGGCGAGGGGCAGGGGAGTGTGGCTGTCACCCGCCAGGGCGCGGCTGGCGGCCCACACCGCCCGCTCCCGCCGCAGGAAGGTGCCGCCGCCGTCGCCCGCCGCATGCATCGCCAGCACCAGGTCGAAGCGTTCGCCCAGTCGCGGCAGCATCGGCCCGGTCAGCCCGGTCACCATCTCGACCTGGATGCGGGGATGGGCGGCGGCGAAGCCCGCCAGCAGCGGCGGCACCAGCCGGGTGCCGTAATCCTCCATCACGCCCAGCCGCACCACGCCCTCGACCTGCAGGTCGCGCAGCCGGCCCACCGCCTCGGCCGAGACGGCAAGGATGCGGCGGGCATAGCCGAGCAGGATCTCGCCGGCCGGGGTCAGTTGCAGGCTGCGGCGGGTGCGGTCCAGCACCGGCGCGCCGATCGCCGCCTCCAGCCGCTGGATCTGCATGCTGACGGCCGACTGGGTCCGGTTCAGCGCCGCGGCGCCGCGGGTGAAGGAGCCATGGTCGGCGACGGCGACGAAGGCGCGCAGCAGGTCCGGGTCCAGCATGATCCCTCCATCACGGCCTATCCATCACAGATTCTGATGTAGTGGATCATAGTTATGCGTTTCCGTGAAGTTGGCTGCGGCTCCTATCCTTCTTACGCATGGCGGAAGGGGCAGGGGCGATGTCGCGGAACGGGATCGGGGTGATGGCGGCGCTGGCCTCCAGCACGCTGGGGGGCACGTCGGTGGTGGCGACGCGCTTCGTGATCGGCGCCACCGACCCGGCGACGCTCGGCGTGTTCCGCTTCGGCATCGGCTGCGCCCTGCTGGTGCCGGTGGTGCTGACGCTGCGGGCGCCCTGGCCGGCGCGGCGCGACCTGCCGGCGGTGGCGCTGCTGGGCCTGCTGTTCTTCGCCGCCTTCCCCTTCCTGTTCAACGCGTCGCTGGCCCACACCACCGCGGCACGCGGGGCGCTGGCGCTGTCGACCCAGCCGCTGCTGACCCTGGCCGCCGGCGCGGCGCTGGGGATCGAGGCGCTGACCCGGCGCAAGGCGGCCGGCGTCCTGCTCGCCATGGCCGGGGTGGCGCTGGCATTGATGGCCGGTCTGGCCGACGCGCCGCCGCAGGCCTGGCGCGGCGATCTGCTGATGGTCGGGGCGGCGGGCTGCGGCGCCCTCTATAATGTGTGGTCGCGCGCCTATGTCAGGCGGTCCGCAGCCCTGTCCTTCACCGCGCTCAGCATGGCGGCGGGCGGCTGCGGCCTGGCGGCGCTGGCGCTGGCGACACGGCCGGTGGCCCTGCCGGCCCTCGACGCAGCCGGCTGGGCCGTGGTGCTCTATCTCGGCGTGGTCGGCGCCGCGCTGACCTTCTTCCTGTGGTCCTTCGCCCTCGGCCGCACCACGCCGACCCGGGTGGCGATCTCGGTCACGGTGAACCCCGTGGTGGCCACGCTGTTCGGCACGCTGCTGCTGGGCGAGCCGGTCGGCTGGCCGCTGCTGCTGGGCCTGGCCACGGTCGCGGCCGGCATCGCCGTGGCGGCGACCGACCCGCGGCGCCCGGCCGCGCCGATGCCGGAGGCGAGCGTTTCTTCACCTGCGCGGCTGCCTTGAAAATGCCCCGGCCGCGCGGCGGCGCGCGCACTGGACGCGGGCGGTCGGCGATGCCATAGTCCGCGCCGTTCGGCGACCTGGGGTCGCCTCTCGGTATGTCCACGGATCCATGGCCTTCGATCTGACCGAATTCGGGCTCCGCGCCTATCTCCGTTTCGTCACCTGGCGGCATGGCGCGCATGTCGGCAATGACGCGCTCGGCAACCGCTACTTCCGCAGCCGCAAGATCCGTGCGGGCGGCCGCGAGAAGCGCTGGGTGGTGTTCAACGGCGGCGTGTCGGAAGCGACCCGCGTGCCGCCGGAATGGCATGGCTGGCTGCACCACACCACCCAGCAGCCGCCGGGCGAGGCCAGCCCGTTCCGCCGCCCCTGGCAGCAGCCGCCCGAGAGCAACCCGACCGGGACCGAGCACGCCTACCTGCCGCCCGGCCATCCGCTGCGCGGCAGCCATCGCGCCAAGGCGACCGGCGACTACGAGCCGTGGACGCCGACGTGACCGGACCCGCCTGAGGAAGAGTGATGCACAGGAACGTCATCGAGACGGTGATGGGCGCGGTCGTGTTGGCCGTCGCCCTGTTCTTCCTGGGATTCGCCTATTCCAGCGCGAATTTCAACACCGTCTCGGGTTATCGGCTCAAGGCCCAGTTCGACCAGGCTGACGGCGTCTCGGCCGGCACCGACGTGCGCATCGGCGGCGTCAAGGTCGGCACCGTGACCAGCATCGCCCTCGACCCCCAGACCTATCTGGCCAATGTCGACCTCTCGATCGATCCGTCGATCAAGCTGTCGAACGACACCGCCGCGGCGATCAGCAGCGACGGGCTGCTCGGCGGCCGTACCCTGACGCTCAGCCCTGGCGGCCGCCCCGACGATCCCAGCGGCTGGCTGAAGGATGGCGACACCATCGACCACACCCAGTCCAACCCCAGCCTCGAGCAGCTGCTCGGCCAGGTGATCTTCAGCATCGGCCAGATCGGTGACAAGGCCAGCAGCGGCGGGCAGGGTGGGGCGTCCCAGGGCCAGGCCCCGCAGAAGCCGGCCGGCGGCATGTTGGGGAATTGAGCGGCATCATGCGTCGTTTCGCTGTCCTGCCGGCCCTGGCGGTCCTCGCCGTCGCGGCGCTTCCCGCCGCGGCCCAGGCCGCCGCCACCATCGACCAGCCGATCGCCGAACTGCGCGGGCTCGACAAGATCACGGCGCGGACCCAGCCGCTCGAGGCCAAGGTCGGCGACAAGGTCCAGTTCGGCAGCCTGGCCATCACGGTGCGGGCCTGCCGCAAGGCGCCGCCCGAGGATCCGCCGG
Source organism: Inquilinus sp. 2KB_23 (assembly GCF_052115705.1). Classification (NCBI taxonomy): domain Bacteria; kingdom Pseudomonadati; phylum Pseudomonadota; class Alphaproteobacteria; order Rhodospirillales; family Rhodospirillaceae; genus Inquilinus; species Inquilinus sp. 2KB_23. The sequence goes on from NZ_JBFRHF010000003.1 coordinate 188,696, forward strand.
AAAGCGCCGCCTTCCTCGAGATCACCGACACGCCGCCGGGCCACCCCGCGGCCACCGTGTTCTCCGGCTGGATGTTCGCGTCCTCGCCCGGCGTCTCGGCGCTCGACCACCCGGTCTACGATGTCTGGGTGGTCAGCTGCACCGACGCCTCGCCGGCCGCTGCCGCCGCCAACCAGGAGGTCGACGACAACGTGCCGGATGCCTCGACCCTGCCGTTGCCGGAAATGAAGATCATCCCGCCGGCGCTGCCGCCCAGCCGTCAGTAGGGTGGGCCACCAGTAGGGCCTACAGCGCCGCGACCGCGAACAGCCCGAGGACGCAGAGGAAGCCGAGCGTCCACAGGCTGGAGCGCAGGCTGGGCAGGTCGGCCGCATAGGCGCCGGTGTAGGCGATCCGGGCCAGCACGAACAGCCCGGCCAGCAGGTCGACCCGGCCCTGCGGTGCCGCCGCCAGCTGGGCCACCAGCACTGCCGCGGCGAAGGCCGGGAACGTCTCGAAATGGTTGCGGTGCGCCCAGTCCAGGCGCTGCGCCCAGCCGGTCATCCGCTCCATGCCCAGGCGCGGCGCGTGGTTGTCGATCCGCGCGGCGGATTTGGCCGGCATGACGGTGAGATAGGGCAGCATCACGGCGGCCAGGATCATCCAGGTGGCGAAGGTCATCGCGGCGACTCCAGCGGGCCAGCCTCGGGAAACGCCTTGGCGAAGACCGGGATGGTCTCGCTGACCGCGAAGCCGTGGCGCCGGTACAGCGCCAGCGCCGCGTCGTTCGCCGCCGCCACGTCCAGCACGGCGCTGCCGGCCCCGGCGGCGTGCAGCCGCCGCAGGCTTTCGGCCACCAGGATGTCGCCCAGCCGGCCGCCGCGGAACTCCGGGTCCCGCCCGATCAGGCTGACATCGCCCTCGCCGCCGAGGGATTCGGGCGGATAGACGCGCAGGAAGCCGGCGACGCGGCCGCCCTGCAGGATCAGGCCGTGCTTGTCGGCCAGGGCCATGGCGCGCGCGGCGAAGCTGTCGAAGTCGGGGATGCTGGACCCGGGGACGGGCGCCATGGCGCGGCGGACGGCGTCGTGCTGGCTGCGCATGGTGGCCTCGGTCGGCCGGCCCCAGGACAAGCCGTCGGGCAGCGGCGGCACTGGCGGCGGCGGGCCGTCTAGGGCGCGACGCATCAGGTACATCCGGTAGGCCTCACGGTAGCCCCGCGCGACCAGCCGGGCCTCCCAGTCGAGGAACAGGTCCGTGGCCTCGATCTCGAGGTGGCGGCGCCGGCTGCCCGGCATCGCCGCCTCGGCCTCCTGCAGCAGCCGATCGGCCAGGGCCTGCCGGTCGCAGCCGGGATCGATGCCGAGCAGCGCGAAATTCGCCGCGTCGGCGACGTTGCTGCAGGTGTCGACCAGCACGGCCACGGCGACGCGGCGGCCCGCGACATCGGCCAGGTCGAGGATGGCGCCGGGACCCGAGACCAGTTTGGTCAGGCCCCAGCGCGGGTCGAACGGCATCGCAGGCACCGGATGGGCCGCGATGAAGTCGAACAGCGCCTCGTCGATCGGGCCGGCCGGGACCGGGCGGCGGCGCAGGGGCAGGGTGGCCATCATCCCTCCGGTCGATGGTGCAGCAGGTCGTCCATCTCGGCAGCCGGGTCGGCGCCGGCCCAGTCCGGCCGCAACGCCAGCGCGGTGGCAAGCTGCCGGCGGTATTCGGCGCGGTCGATCTCGATGGTGCCGAAGCGGGCGAGATGGTCGGTGACGAACTGGGTGTCGAGCAGGATGAAGCCGGCGGCGCGCAGCCGGGCGACGAGATGGATCAGCGCCACCTTGCTGGCGTCGGTGGCACGGCTGAACATGCTCTCGCCGAAGAAGGCACCGCCGAGCGAGACGCCGTACAGCCCGCCCACCAGCGTGTCGCCGTCCCAGCACTCGACGCTGTGGGCGAAGCCGCCGCGGTGCAGCGTGGTGTACAGCGCGACGATCTCGTCGTTGATCCAGGTGTTCGGCCGGTCGGGCGCGGGCGCGGCGCAGGCGGCGATCACGGCGGCGAAGGCCCCGTCCGCCGTCACCCGGAAGCGGCCGGCCTTGACGGTGCGGGCGAGGCGGCGGGGCACGTGCAGGCCGTCGAGCGGCAGCACGCCGCGACGCGGCGGGTCGAACCAGTGCAGCTCGGTGCTGTCGGCGGATTCCGCCATCGGGAACAGCCCGGCGGCGTAAGCGCGCAGCAGCAGCTGGGGCGTGATGCGGGTCATGGCCGGGACCGGGTGGTGATACCGGAAGCAAGGGGAGTCGCGGCGCTCATGTTCCGTCGATAGCCGAGGGGGAGGGGGCGCGTCTAGCCGCCGCGGTCTTTCCTGCGCGGCCGCGTCGCGCTATCATGCCGGCATGATGAAGCCCGCGACCTCGTTCCGGAATTGGTGGCGCAGCGCCTGACGGCGGCTGCGCGTGCTTCGTCCTGCACCCCGGGCTGCTCCGATGGAGTCGGCCCTTTTTCATCTCCGTGAGACGGCAATCCATCCGAGCGGCCCCCTTGCCTTGCTCGAAAGGACTCGTCCTATGACCGACATCACCCTTGCCCGCCCGGCCCCGGCGCCCGGGATCACCGAGGCCGACACCGTGCTGACCGGCGACCGGCCAACCGGGCCGCTGCATCTCGGCCACTATGCGGGGTCGCTGGCCAACCGGCTGCGGCTGCAGCGCCTGTGCCGGCAATTCGTGCTGATCGCCGACCTCCAGGCCCTGACCGACAACGCCGCCGATCCCGGCCGGGTCAGCCGCAACGTGATGGAGGTGGCGCTGGACCACCTCGCCATCGGCATCGACCCGGCGCGGAGCCACATCGCGCTGCAATCCGCGATGCCGGAGCTGGCCGAGCTGGCGATGCTGTACCTCAACCTGGTCACCGTGGCCCGGCTGGAGCGCAACCCGACGGTGCGCGACGAGATCCGCCAGCGCGGCTTCGTCCGCGACCTGCCGGCCGGCTTCCTGTGCTACCCGGTCAGCCAGGCCGCCGACATCACCGCGGTGGCGGCGACGCTGGTGCCGGTGGGGGCCGACCAGGCGCCGATGCTGGAGCAGACGGTCGAGATCGTCCGCGCCGTCAACCGTCTGGCCGGCGATGCGGTGCTGCCGGAGCCGCGGATTCTGCTGTCGGCCACACCGCGGCTGCCGGGCCTCGACGGCCAGGGCAAGATGAGCAAATCGGCCGGCAACGCCATCGACCTGCGCGCCGATGCCGACACGGTCCGCGCCGCGATCCGCCGGATGTACACCGACCCCGGCCATGTCAGGGCGGAGGATCCGGGCCGGGTCGAGGGCAATGTCGTCTTCGCCTATCTCGACGCCTTCGACCCCGATGCGGCCGGGGTGGTGGCGCTCAAGCAGCGCTACCGCGCCGGCGGCCTGGGGGACATGGCGGTGAAGCGGCGGCTGGAGGAGGTGCTGGACGCGCTACTGGCGCCGATCCGCGCCCGCCGGGCGGAATTCGCGCGGGCCCCGGACGAGGTCCGCGCGATCCTGCGGCGCGGCACCGAGGCGGCGCGGGCCGAGGCCGCCCGGACGCTGGATGCGGTGCGCGCGGCCTTCGGGCTGGTGCGGCCGTGAGAACGCAGCTCAGTAGCTGGCGGTCAGGTTCAGCCGCTTCACCAGCGCCGTCAGCTTGGCCAGCTCGCTGACTTCGCCGGGTTCCAACTCCGCCAGCTCGGTGAGAGGGAGCGGCGGCTGCGGCGCCAGCGACAGGCGGAACGGCCCGCGCGGCTGCGGCATGGACTGGATGAAGCGGCCGATCGCCGCCACCGACTCCTTCGGCACCCCCGCCGCGACCAGGATGGCCAGCTGGGCCATGCCCTGTAGCTTGGCCGCGGCGACCGCGCCTTCCGGGTCGGTCTCGCCGTCCGGCAGGGCGAACAGCAGCGGCAGCAGGGCATAGCCTTCGAACATGCCTTGGTTGTCGAACTCCAAGGTCAGCGACTGCAGCGCCACCCCGGCCGCGACCGCCGGGTCCGGAACCTGGTCCGCGGTCAGCTTGTCGAGGTTGAGTCCACGCACCGCGGCAGTGACGGTCAGATGCCCAATCTGCTGGCCGCGGAAGCTGGCGTCGCGGATGGTCAGCACATTGGCGGCCGCGTCGTAATCGAAGTCGAAAGTGATCTCGATCGGCTTCTGCACCAGCTTCATCTGATAATTGTTCGCCGCGGGCAAGGCCGGCGCGGTGAAGCGGATGCCTTCAGCGCGGACCGACAGCGTCAGCGGAAACCGGTCGGTGTAGAAACGCTTGAAGTCGATCCGGTCGATGGTCAGCGACCCGACCATCCAGCCCTGGTACCGGCTTATCGTCACGAGCAGGTCGTTGTAGTGGCAGCCGCTGTCGCCGACCGGCGTCACCTTGCCGACCGTCGGGGCCTCCTCGGTGGCCTTGCCGATCATCGGGATCAGATCGCGGCAGCGCTGCACCGGGTCCGCTGGAACCGGGGCGGCGTGGGCCGGCAGGACGAAGCCGGCCGCGACGACGAAGGCGGCGGCGCTCCAGATGCGGGTCATGGTCTTCTCCGTCTCGGTCGGCTCGGGCGGGCTCAATAGGTCACGGTCAGGTTCAGGCGCCGGAACAGCTCCTCCGGCGTCGCATCCCCGGCATCTTCGCCGAACAGCAGCGCGGGCATCGACACCGTTCCGGCCGGCGCGGCGGTGAGGGTGATCGGCCGGGGCGCCGGGAAGTCGCGCACGAAGGCCAGCAGCGGCGTCACCATCGAGTCCGGGAACCCGCCGACGGACATGGAGGCGACCTGGTTCTGCACCGCCTGCTGCAGCGCGGCCTTCCGCTCCTCGTTGGTGCCCGGGTCCTTCTCGGCCAGGCCTCGTGCCGCCGCGGTGAGGACGCGGTCGACGATGCCGTCGTCGCGGAAGCGCAGCGACAGCGCCGTCAGGTCGCCCGCGCCGATCAGGACAAGGACGGGGAACTTCGGCGCGAAGTCGAAGGAGAAGGCGTCGGCTTGGACGTTCCGGCGCCGGTTGCTGAACGAGATTTCGCCCAGGCCGGGGGCGGACAGTGACAGCGACGAGACATCGAGGTCCCCGGTCGCGGCATCCCAGCGGTAGTCGAGCGCCGCGTCGAGCTTGACCAGGCCGGGGCCGAGCGCCGCCGTCACAGCGGAGTCCTTCAGCTGGACGTCCTTGGCCCGCAGCGACGCCGCCTCCAGCCGGCGATCCTGGTAGATTCGGGCGAAGTCCAACCCGTCGGCCGACAAGGTGCCGACGGTCCAGCTGCGGCCGAGCCCGAGATCGACACGCAGCTCGGAGAAGCGACAGCCATCGGCTCCCAGCGGTTCGACGGTGGCGGCCGCCGGCGTGGCGATCCCGGCCACCGCCGCCGCGATCTCCAGCAGGCCGCGGCAGCGGTCGGCGGGGGCGGTGGGGACCGGCGCGGCATGGGCCATCGGGACGAGGCCTGCCACGATGACGGCGACGGCTGCTGCGCGGCGGATGCGGGTCATGGCGATATTCGTCTCACTTGGCCCGGTCAGTCGGCGACAACGAGATTCAGGCGCTCCACCGCCCGTCGAAGCCGCTGCGGATCCGATCGAAGTCGATACGGTCGACCAGGATCAGTCGATCGATGCCGCCGGCCACAAGGCCGCCGTTGCCGGCGCCAGGATCGCCAGGGTCTTCATGCCGGTCTCCTGAGACGGCGATGGCCGGGGAGTCGCCGCCCCGGCCATCGCTTCACATCAGGTCCGATCGCAGCCGTCAGTAGGCGACGGCGACATTCAGGCTCTTGACCAGCTCGGTGAACTTCGGCTCGCCCGGCTTGGCCGCGGCGAACTGCGCCAGCGCCACCGGGGCGGCCGGGTCGGCCGAGATGGTGATCGGGCCCTTCGGCGCCGGGAAATCCTGGGCGAAGGCCATCAGGCTCTTCACCGCCGGCTCCGGCACGCCGAAGGCGGACAGCATCGCCATGCCCATGGTCGCCTGGCTCTTGCCCTGCTCGATCGCGGTCTTCGGGTCCTCGCCCTGGGCCGTCGCGAAGGCGATGACCTTGTCGATGATGCCCTTGTTCTCGAAGTGCAGCTTGATGCTGCGCAGCGCCGCGGTGGCCAGCATCGCGCTGGGGTCGGACGCCGTGGTGGCATCCGTGCTGATGCCGTCGAAGGCGCCGGTCAGCGCCACTTCGCCCAGCGCGTCGCCGCTGACCGTGAAGTCGGTCAGGGTGAACATCTTGGTGGCGGGGTCGAGCACGTAGTCGACCGAGACGTCGAAGGACTTGGCGTCATCGCCGAGGAACGCCTTGGCTTCCGGGCTGTCGATGGTGATGCCCTTGGCCTCGGCCACCAGCGCGTTCGACGGCTTGCCTTCGTAGACGCTGGCGAAGTCCATCTTGTCGAGTGTGACCTCCTCGATCGAAACCGTCGTCGGGTCGCCGGGCTTGGTGATCTTCAGGTCGGTGAACTTGCAGCCGGTGTCCCCGACCGCTTCGATGTTGCCGATCTGGGCGTCCTTCAGGGGCGAGTCCGGCAAAGCGGTCACCAGGCCCTTGCAACGCTCGAGCGGATCGGACGGGACATCGACCGCAAAGGCCGGGGCCGCAAACAGCGCGACCAGCGCCGCCGCCGTCGAAGCACGAAACACGTTCATCTGTCTCTCCTCGCATATCGGGGCGGCAGCCGGACCCCTAGGCCGGAATAGGCCCGGGAAGGCGATCGCATCATCCCCTATGGATCGCCGTCCCCAGGCTCTTCCCCGGGGCACCTGGCAAGGTCATATCCCCAGAATTGGGCTGAATTCAGGCTGGACGCGCGCTATTTCGCCATCAGCTTCTCAAGCCAGCGAATATCGTATTCGCCGTTGATGAAGTCGGGCTCCGCGATCAGCCGGGCGTGCAGCGGCAGGGTCGTCTTCACCCCGTCGATGACATATTCCTCCAGCGCCCGGCGCAGCCGCATCAGGCATTCGTTGCGGGTGCTGCCGCGCACGATCAGCTTGGCGATCAGGCTGTCGTAGTGCGGCGGGATGCGGTAGCCGTCATAGATCGCGCTGTCGACCCGCACGCCCAGGCCCCCCGGCGCGTGGTAGCCGTCGATCCGGCCGGGGGAGGGGATGAAGGTCTCCGGATCCTCGGCGTTGATCCGGCATTCGATGGCGTGGCCCTGGAACACGATGTCGTCCTGGGTGTAGCCAAGCGGCGCGCCGGTGGCGACGCGGATCTGCTCGCGCACCAGGTCGATGCCCGAGATCTCCTCGGTGATCGGGTGCTCGACCTGCAGTCGGGTGTTCATCTCGATGAAGTAGAACTCCCCGTCCTGATACAGGAACTCCATCGTGCCGACGCCGCGGTAGCCGAGCTTGCGCGCGGTGTCCGCCGCCAGGCCGCCGATAAAGGCCCGCTCCTCGGCGTTCAGGGCGGGCGACGGGGCCTCCTCGATCACCTTCTGGTGGCGGCGCTGGATCGAACAGTCGCGCTCGCCGAAATGCACCACGTTGCCGTGCATGTCGGCCAGCAGCTGGATCTCGATGTGGCGGGGGTGGTCGAGATACTTCTCGACATAGACGCTGTCATTGCCGAAGGCGGCACGGGCCTCGTTGCGGGCCATGCTGTAGGCCTCGGGCAGCTCGGCATCGGTCATCGCGACCTTCATGCCCTTGCCGCCGCCGCCGGCCGTGGCCTTGACCAGCACCGGATAGCCCATGCCGCGGGCCAGCGCCTGGGCCTCGTCGACCGTGTCGACGGCGCCGTCGGAGCCGGGGACCACGGGCAGGCCGGTGGCCTTGACCGCATCCTTGGCGGCGATCTTGTCGCCCATCACCCGGATGTGCTGGGCGGTCGGGCCGATGAAGGCGAAGCCGTGCTCCTCCACCATCTCGGCGAAGCGGGCGTTCTCGGCCAGGAAGCCGATGCCGGGATGGATCGCGTCGCAGCCGGTGATGGTGGCGGCCGAGAGCAGGGCCGGGATGTTGAGGTAGCTGTCGCGCGCCGCCGGCGGGCCGATGCAGACCGCCTCGTCGGCCAGGCGGACGGCCATGGCGTCGCTGTCGGCCGTCGAGTGCACGACCACGGTGCGGATGCCCATCTCGCGGCAGGCGCGATGGATGCGCAGCGCGATTTCGCCGCGATTGGCGATGAGGACCTTCTCGAACATCAGTCGATCACGACGAGGGGTTCGGCGAATTCGACCGGCTGCGAATCCTCGACCAGGATGGCGGTGATGGTGCCGGACCGCGGGCTGCGGATCGGGTTCATCACCTTCATCGCCTCGACGATCAGCAGTGTCGCGCCCTCGGCCACTTTGTCGCCGACCTTGACGAAGGCGGCGCTGCCCGGCTCCGGCGACAGGTAGACGGTGCCGACCATGGGTGAGGTCACCGCGTTCTTCGGCGGGCCGGCCGGGGCCGCCGGGGCTGCGGCCGGGGCCGCTGCGGCGACGGCCGCGGGGGCTGCGGCATAGGTCGCGGCGACCGGTGCCGGCTGGCGATTCAGCCGGATCCGGCGATCGCCCTCCGAGAACTCGATCTCGGTCAGGCCCGTCTCGTCGAGGAGTTTGGCCAGGCCGCGCACGAAGTCGGGATCGAGGCTGAACGTGCTCATCTATTGCTCACCGGTCGGTTTCGAGAAGCCGCGCCATGGCCTGCAGGGCCAGAAGATAGCCGTGCACGCCCAATCCGCATACCACCCCGGTCGCCGCCTGCGACACATAGGAATGGTGGCGGAACGGTTCGCGGCGAAAGATGTTGGAGAGATGGACCTCGATCACCGGCAGCTCGGCGGCCTGAAGCGCGTCGAGGATGGCGACCGAGGTGTGGCTGTAGGCGCCGGCGTTGACGACGATGCCGTCATGGGCGGTGCGGGCCTCCTGGATCCAGGTGACCAGCTCGCCCTCGTGGTTCGACTGGCGGAAGTCGACCTCGAGCTCGAGCTGCTCCGCCTCGTCGGCGCAGGCCTGCTCGATGTCGGCAAGCGTGTCCCGGCCGTAGATCTCAGGCTGGCGCACGCCCAGCATGTTGAGGTTGGGGCCGTTGAGGATAAGGACCGTCGGCCGGTCCGATTGGATCGCCGTCACGCGTCGCTGCTCCCGGAATCACTAAGGGCGGGGGTATCATAGGCGATGCGGCTTCCACAAGCGCCGTCGCAAGAACCTGTAACCCTTCACAGGGTGACGGGCCGGTCCGGCAGCTCGTCGGGATTGGACTCGCCCTCGGCCAGCGGCCATGTACGCAGCAGCTCGGCGTCGATCGCGGCCAGCGCGTCCACCACGCCCTGCTCGTACTGTCCGGCCTGGAACCGGGCCCGCAGCTCGGCGCAGATCCGCAGCCACACGGCGTCGTCGACCCGGGCGGTGACGCCGCGGTCGGCAACGATCTCGATGCGATGGTCGGACAGCAGGATATGGAGCAGCACGCCGGTGGCCTGCGCCGTGTCCCACACCCGCAGCCGGCCGAACACCTCCAGCGCCCGTGCGCGGCTGTCGCGGATGTGCGGCGGGGCCGCGGCCTCGACCGCCACCACGATCTCGCCGCGGTGCCGGCGCTCGGCGATGTGGATGGTCTGGTGCAGCCGGGCCATCACCGCCGCGCCGAAATGGCGCCGCAGCAGCCGGTGGCCATGCCAGTGGGCGAAGGGCCTGAACCGCCGCAGCATGTTACCAGCTCCCGGATGCACCGCCGCCTCCGCTCGATCCGCCGCCGCCGCTGAAGCCGCCGCCGCTGGATCCACCGCCACCGCCTCCACCGCCGCCGAACCCGCCGCTGGATCCGCCGCCGAACCCGCCCGAGCCGCGGCCGGAGCTGAAGGTGCCGCCGCCGAGGCCGCCCAGCCCGCTGCCGAAGCCGCCGAGGATCAGCGCGCCGAGGCCGCAGAACGCCCCGAGGAATAGGATGCCGGACACCGCCCAGCCGATGCCGCCGGCGACCAGCGCGCTGCCGACCGGCGGCAGCGGCGCGGGCAGGCCGGCGGCCCGCAGGCCGAAGCGGACCACCACGCCGGCGATGATCGCCATGATGAAAACCTGGGGGAAGTCCAGCGGCGCGCCGCTGGACGATCCGCTGTCCGGCGGGGGCGGCGGCAGGGCCTCGCCGTTGATCAGGCGGATCAGGCTGTCGACCCCGGCGCCGAGGCCGCCGGCGAAGTCGCCCTGGCGGAAGGCCGGGGTGATCTGCTCACGGATGATGCGGCCGGCGGCGATGTCCGGGATGGCGCCCTCCAGGCCGCGCCCGGCCTCGATCCGCACGGTGTGGTCGTTCTTGGCCACCAGCACCAGCACGCCGTCGTCCACGCCCTTGCGGCCCAGCTTCCACTGGTCGAAGACGCGGATGGCGTACTGTTCGATGCTGTCGGCGCCGGTGGTCGGCACGATCAGGATGGCGATCTGCGATCCCTTGCGCCGCGCAACCTCGGCCAGCTTGTCGGTCAGCGCCTGGGCCTGGCCCGGCGTCAGGGTCCCGGTCAGGTCGGTGACCTGGGTGGCCAGCTGTGGCACCGCGACCGGCTGCTGCGCCCAGGCCGGCAGGACGAAGGCCAGCAGCAGGGCCAGGGCGGCAAGGTGGCGGGGCAGGCGCAGGCTCAGGGTCATGCCGCGTCCGCCAGGGCAGGGGGCATGGGGGTGGCTTGCGACGCCTTCTCCGGCTTCGGCAGGCCGTCCCGTGCGATCAGCGGCACCAGGGACGCGATGGCGGCGGTGATGCCGCGGGCGAAGTCGCCGGCGCGGAACGCCGGCACCATGTCGTCCTGGATGATCCGCACGGCGGTGGCGTCGGGGATCGCGGTTCCGAGGCCGGTGCCGACCTCGATCCGCATCCTGCGGTCGGTCTTGGCCACCAGCAGCAGAACCCCGTCATTGATGTTCTTGCGACCCAGCCCCCAGCTGCTGAAGACGCGGAGGGCATAGGCCTCGATGCTGTCGGTGCCCGTGGTCGGCACGATCAGCACGGCGATCTGGGCGCCGGTGCGGCGTTCGACCCAGGCCAGCTTGGTCTCGATCATCCGGCTCTGCTCCGCCGTCAGCGTTCCGGTCTGGTCGGTCACCCGGGTGGCCAGGGCCGGCACGGCGACCGGGTCCGCCCGGGCCGGCTGCAGGGCGAGGGCCAGCAACAGGCCGGCCGCGGCGGCCATCCGGCGCAGCATGGTCAAGGCTTCGGCGTCGCCGGGTTCCCGAACTCGACCTTGGGCGCGGTCGAGATCGCGGCCTCGTTCTCGACGCTGAAATTCGGCTTGGGCCCGAAGCCGAGGAGGCCGGCCACCAGGTTGCCGGGGAAGCGCCGGACGCCGACATTGTACTCCTGCACCGCCTGGATCGAGCGGTTGCGGGCGACCGTGATCCGGTTCTCGGTGCCTTCCAGCTGGGTCATCAGGTCCTGGAACAGGGCGTCGGACTTCAGCTGCGGATAGTTCTCCGTCACCACCAGCAGCCGCGACAGGGCCGAGGACAGCTCGCCCTGGGCCGCCTGGAACTTCTGCAGCGCCGCCGGGTCGTTCAGCGTCTCCGGCGTCACCTGCATGGTGCCGACCTTGGCCCGCGCCTCGGTCACCTGGACCAGCACGTCCTTCTCCTGGTTGGCGTAGCCCTGGACGGTCTTGACCAGGTTGGGCACCAGGTCGGCGCGCCGCTGATACTGGTTCAGCACCTCGGACCAGGCCGCCTTGACACCCTCGTCGCCGGTCAGGAAGCGGTTGTAGGCGCTGCCGCCCCACAGGGCGATCAGCACGACCAGGACGATGATGACGATCAATCCGGTGAAGCGACGCATCCGATCCCCCTTCGATGTGCGGAGCGACTCCGCCCGAATTGCAGCATCAACCCATGGCTGCGGCAATCGTGCCGACAAAAATCATATCATCTCCAGCAACTTCTGGGACTGGTTTCACATCCGGGCGATCTCTAAGCGGCGACGGCTTCCGGCCGGCCGATGGTGCCGCGGATCTGATCGGCCAGCCGCAGGGCGGCCGGGCTCCGCGGCCGGGCGCCCCAGGCCAGGGCCACCTCCAGCATCGGCAGGGACGGCAGGCCGTCGCGCTCGCCCAGCACGCGCATGCCGGCGGGCAGGCTGCATTCGACCACCACCGCCACCGCCAGCCCGGCGCGGACCACGGCGGCCAGCCCGACCAGGCTGGGGCTGCTGTAGGCCATGCGATGTGGCCGCTGCGCCGCGGCCAGCGCCTGCAGGGTGACGTCGCGGGCGACGCAGCCGGGCTCGTACAGCGCCACCGGCAGCGGGTCGGCGAGATGCGGATCGTGGTCCGGCGACCCGAACCACACCAGCGGTTCGCGCCGCAGCAGTTCGCCGTCGCGGCCCAGCCCGCGGGTGACCACCGCCAGGTCGATGCGCCCGGCCGCCAGATGGTGGTCCAGCAGCGTGCTCTGCTCGCAGATCAGCTCGACCTCGACATGCGGGTGGGTGGCGGCGAAGCGCGACAGGATCGGCGGCAGCAGCGAGTCGGCGTAGTCGTCGGGAATGCCGAGCTGGACCCGGCCGCGCAGGTCGGGCTCGATCAGCGCCGCCCAGGCCTCCTCCTCCAGCCGCAGCATACGCCGGGCGTGGCCCAGCAGGCTTTCGCCGGCGGCGGTCGGCCGCAAGTGCCGGCTGCCGCGGTCGAACAGCCGCTTGCCGGTGGCCTCCTCCAGCCGCCGGATCTGCATGCTGACCGCCGACTGGGTGCGGCCGACCCGCGACGCGGCCGCGCTGAAGCTGCCATCCTCGGCGATCGCCACCAGGGTGCGCAGCACGTCGAGATCGAGACGTCGTTCCATCGCCCAATCATAAATCCAGGTGATGGGTCCCTTCAAATCTATTCGTTTGAGTGAAGGCGGCCGCAGCCCCAGCTTCCAGCGATCGGAACGGGAGGCGGCGATGGCGGGCAGTGTCGAGGTGACGGCGGCGGAGCGGCGGACGGGGATCCTGCAGCTCGGTTTGGGCACGGCGGTGGTCGGCACCGTCGGCGTGTTCATGCAGGAATCGGGGCAGGGGCCGATCAACGCGGTGTTCTTCCGCTGCGTGTTCGGCGCGCTGGTGCTGGCGGCGTTCTGCGCCGCCCGCGGCTGGCTGGGGGGCCTGCGCCTGCCGCTGCGGACCTGGGGGCTGATCCTGTTCGGCGGCGTCTGCATCGTGCTGAACTGGGTCGCGTTCTTCGCCGCGATCCAGCATACCTCGATCGCCTTCGCCACCATCGTCTACCATGTCCAGCCCTTCTGGGTGGTGCTGGCCGGCCCGATCCTGTTCGGCGAGCGCATCAGCCGGCAGAAACTGGGCTGGATCGCCATCGCCTTCGCCGGGCTGGTGCTGGCCATCGGCATCGGCACTGGCGGCGCCGAGCCGGGCCGCCTGCTGGGCGCCGGCCTCGCGATCGTCGCCGCGCTGCTCTACACCGGCACAGTGCTGTCGACCAAGGCGCTGCGCGGGGTGCGGCCGCATCTGACCGCGATGGTCCACGCCGCCACCGGCATCGTGCTGCTGGCGCCCTTCGTCAGCATCGCGGCGCTGCCCGCGATGCCCGGCCCCTGGGGCTGGCTGGCCGGGCTCGGAATCGTCCACACCGGCCTGGTCTACGTCCTGATGTACGCCGCCTATCCGAAGCTGCCGACGCCCGTCATCGCGGTGCTGGCCTTCATCTATCCGGCCTCGGCCATCGTCAGCGACTGGGCGGTCTACGGCCACCGGCTGGGGCTCGAGCAGGCGGCCGGCATGGGTCTGATCGCCCTGGCCAGCCTGGCGGTGACGCTGGGCTGGCGGCTGTGGCCGGCGCGGCGGGTGCCGGCGGCGGTCGGCCAGGGCTGACCGCAGGCCGCCTCCCGCCTGCGCAGGGCGTTGACTTAACCGCGGCGTTTGTTCATGATCCGTTCATGAGTAAGCCCACGCGCCCCGCCCCCAACCCAGCCCTCGTCACCGATCCGGTGCTCGCCCGGCTCGAGAAGCGGATGCAGTCGCTGGATGATCTCGCCAAGCGACGCATGGTGGAGGTGGAGGCGCTGGCGAAGGACCCCGACGCCGTTCCGGACATGGTGGACCGCTTCTGCCGCCTCTCCGAGGAGGTGACCGGGGCCATCGAGCAGAGCCACACGCTGCGGCAGACGTACCGGCGCCGGTTCGAGAAGCTGGAAGCGGAGCGGGCCCGGCGCGTGGCGGCCGCCCGCGTCGCGTTCCTGGCTCCCGGCGCGCCGCCCGCGGGCACCAAGCACTAGCCGCCCGACCCGCGCGGCAGGGCAGCGGATCGCCAGCCAGGGAGGCCGCCATGTCCGACACGCCATCCTCGATCAACGCCGACGGCGTCTACGAGCCGTTCTCCGTCGAGCAGGTGCCGTGGGAGGAATTCTCCCGCGGCAAGCTGGGCAGCCGCTTCCGGGTGCTCAGCAAATTCGGCGGTGGCGACCATGTCGGCGTGGCCTATGAGGAGCTGCCGCCCGGCAAGCAGTCTAATCTGCTGCACTATCATCTGCTGGAGGAGGAGCATGTCTTCATCCTCGAAGGCGCGCTGACGCTGCGCCTGGGCGACAAGGCCTATCCGATGAAGGCGGGCGACTATGTCTGCTTCCCCGCGGGGCAGCAGGCCGGGCACTGCCTGGTCAACCACACCGACGCGCCCTGCCGCTACATCCTGATCGGCGAGAACAACCCGCATGACGTCGCGGTCTTCCCCGAGACCGGCCGGGTCAGCGTGCGCCTGACCGGCGAGGGCTATCGCGCATCCGCCGTGATGGACTATTGGGAAGGCACGGACTGAACCCGGCGGCCGGCGCCGGGACGGGCGAGGGAGGCCAGGCCGTGCTTTTCATGGTGATCGAGCGCTTCGGCGACGGCGATCCGGTGCCCGCCTACCGGCATCTGCACGATGCCGGGCGCGGCATTCCCGACGGGCTGACATATGTCGACAGCTGGGTCGAGGCCAATGGCGCGCGCTGCTTCCAGCTGATGGAATGCGACGACCTGGCCCTGCTGCAGCAATGGGTGCTGCATTGGCGCGGCACCGGCGTCAGCTTCGAGATCGTCCCCGTGCTGCGCAGCGCCGAGACCCGCGCCGTGGTCGCGCCGCTGCTGGATGCGCCCGGCGCCTGATGCCGAAGAGGATGCGATGACCATGACCGACTCCGCGCTGCCCGTCGCCCCGGACTGGTTCCGCCAGCAGGATATGGGCGGCGGCCTGACGCTGATCGTCGAGCCGCATGTCGATGTGCTGATGCGGGCCAACATCTGGCACCTGCGCGGCCGCGACCACGACCTGCTGATCGATGGCGGCCTGGGCGTGGCGCCGCTGCGCCCGGCCCTCCCGGGGCTGTTCGCGGGCCGCGACACCGTCGCCCTGGCCACCCACACCCATGCCGACCACATCGGCGCGATCCATGAGTTCGAGCAGCGCTGGGTGCATCCGGTCGAGGCGGCGTCCCTGGCGACGCCGCGCCCGGGGTCGCTGATCTCCGACGACATCCCGGCCGAGGCGCGGCAGCGCTTCCTGGCCGCCGGCTATCCACCCCTCGGGCCCGCTTTGGTCACGGCGGTGCCGCATGCCGGCTACGACCTGCGCAGCTATGCCCTGCAGGGCGCGGAGCCGACGCGGCTGATCGAGGCCGGCGAGACGGTCGATCTCGGCGACCGCCGCTTCCGCGTGCTGCATGTGCCGGGCCATTCCCCCGGCAGCATCGCCCTGTTCGAGGAGGCGACCGGCACGCTGTTCGCCGGCGACGTGATCTATGACGGCCCGCTGCTGTACCGCGGCCCGGGCATGGACATCGGCGACTATATCAGCTCCTTCGCCCTGCTGAAATCGCTGCCGGTCACGGTGGTCCATGCCGGCCATGACGACAGCTTCGGCAAGGCCCGGCTGGACGCCATAATCGACGCCTACCTGGCGCGCTGGCGGGCCGAAGGGCTGGTCGAGGGCTGAGGGCGGGAGGCTCCAACACTGTCATTGCCCGGCTTGACCTTGGCATCCAGGGGCCACCAAGAGCTGCTCTGGCCGCCCCTGGATGCCACGGTCAAGCCGTGGCATGACAAGTTGGGTGGCGACGCGTCGGCCCTCAGCCCTCAGCCGATCCCCTCATACGCCACCGTCGTCATCATGCCGCCCTCCATGTGGTAGAGCAGGTGGCAGTGGAAGGCCCAGCGGCCGGGGTTGTCGGCGTCGAAGGCGACGGTGACGGTGCGGCCCGGCGGCACCAGCACGGTGTCGCGCCGGGCGCCCGCCAGCGGCGTGCCGTCGATCGCCACCACCTGGAAATGATGGCCGTGCAGATGCATCGGATGGGCCATCATCGACGGGTTGGACATCACGATCGCCACCCGCTCGCCCTGGCGCACCGCCAGCGGCGTGTCCTGGCCATAGACCTTGCCGTTCAGGGTCCAGACATAGCTCGCCATGTCGCCGGCCAGCACCACCGGGATGGTGCGGTCGACCGGGCGGGCGGGCAGGGGATCGGTCGCCGCCAGCTTCGCCTCCAGCGCCAGGTCGAGCGGCGGGGTCTTGTCCCCGCCCTGATCGGCGATGCGCGCCACCGCGGCGCCGGGCGCGGCCAGGACCAGGCCGGTGCGCTGCCGGTCGCCCTCGCGCAACGCCAGCACCGGCAGCGCGGCGCCGGCGGGCACGGTCAGGCGGATGTCCAGGCGCTGGGCGACGGCGATCGGGAAGCGGCGGCCGATGACCGGCACCACCGGCATGCCGTCGACCGCGACCAGCGAGCCCGACACCGCGCCGAGATCGATGTGGAAGTTGGTGCCGGCGGCGCCGTTGATGATGCGCAGCCGCACCCGGCCGCCGCGCTCCACCCGCACCACCTCCGGGTCGGCCAGGGTGCGGTCGTTGGCGAGGTAGGCGTCGTATTCGACGTCGTTGAGGTCCATCGCCATGCCCGCCATGGTGCCCATGCCGGCCATGTCGTGCTTCATCCCCGGCATGGCGTCCGTACTCGGCTTGGCACCCATGCCGGGCATCGCCGCCATGTCGTGGCCGCTATGGTCCATTCCGGCCATGCCCGCCGCCGCCTGGCCCTGGTCGCCGCGCAGCTGCGCCAGGATCTCGGCCGGGTCGCGGAAGGTGAAGTCGTGCAGCATCAGCACCACCTCCTGCTCGTCCAGCCCGGCCTCGGCCGGGTCGGCGACGATCAGCGGCGCCGCCAGCAGGCGCTGCTCCTGCAGCCCGAAATGGGAATGCATCCAGTTGGTGCCGGGGCGCGTCAGCGGGAAGTCGTAGTCGAAGCCGGCGCCCGGCGGCAGCGCGTCCTGGGACACGCCGGCCACCCCGTCCTGGCGCCAGGGCGGGGTCATCCCATGCCAATGCACCAGCGTCGGCTCGGCCAGGCCGTTGGTCAGTCGCACCCGGAAGGCGTCGCCGGCCGTGGCGCGCAGGCCGTGGCCGCCATCCGGCCGGGTGATGCCGAACACGGTGGCGGCGCGGCCGTCGACCTCGATGCTGCGCGTCGCCACCGTCAGCCCGACCGGTGCTGCGGCGCGGGCCAGCCGAGGGCCGATCCCGGCCAGGGCGGCTGCGGCGGCGGTGCCGGCCAGGAAGCGGCGGCGGGTCAGGGCAGGGGCGGTCACGGGCGGAGCCTCATTCTGTCGACGAGGCCGGGACTCTGAGGCTTCCCCCTGCGGGAAGGTAAAGCGCGTCATCGCGTCGCTCCGGCCCAGGCCAGGGTCGACGGGTCAACCGGCCTCGCGGCTGCGCTCGTAGTGCCGGCGCGCCTTGTGCCGGTTGCCGCAATCCTCCATCGAACACCAGCGCCGGCTGTGGTTGCGCGAGGTGTCGAGGAAGACCCAGGCGCAGTCCGGGTCGGAACAGCTGCCGACCCGGTCGGCGCGGCCGGAGATCAGCAGCTCCGCCGCGTCCCACAGCACCGGCCAGATCGGCTGTTCCAGCGGTTCGGCCGGCGATGTCGCCCAGGCGAAGCCGGCCTTGGTTGGCACCAGCCCAATGCGGGTCGGGGCGCGGGCCAGCAGCGCGTTGACGGTGGCCAGGTCGGCCGGCGCGACGGCGTCCCGCGTCGTGAAGATGCGGTCGATCGCGCCGCGCAGGCCCAGCGCGGTGGCCAGCGCCGCCGCCGCGACCTTGGGGCGGCGCTCCGCCTCCTGCACCAGGCGGCGAACCTCGGCGCGGTCGAGGATCCCGACATGGCCGGCCCACAGCGCCAGCTCGCCATAGCTGGTCAGGCGTTCGCGCCGGTCCGGGACGTCGCCGCGCCACATCTCGGTGTTGATGAAGTCCAGGCACAGCGTGCCGCCGATCCGTTTCGGCGGCCGCAGGGCGTAGGACGGGGCGGGTTCGGCTGTCTGCATCGCCTAACCATCCTACCGGTTGACTCGGGCGGCGCAAGCCCGGCATCGTCGGCCCGACCGGTCCAGGGGTTAGACATGCGGAAGACCGATCGCGAGGACGCCCTCCACTGCCGGCCGCTGACGCCGGACCGGCTCGGCGACGTCGAGGCGGTGTTCGCCGGCTGCGCCGATGCCGGCCGTTGCTGGTGCGCCTTCTGGCGCCGGCCGCGCGCCGACTACAACGCCGGAACCCGCGACGGCG
The DNA here is from genome assembly GCF_052115705.1 of Inquilinus sp. 2KB_23. Lineage (NCBI taxonomy): Bacteria > Pseudomonadati > Pseudomonadota > Alphaproteobacteria > Rhodospirillales > Rhodospirillaceae > Inquilinus > Inquilinus sp. 2KB_23. The sequence continues at coordinate 207,161 of NZ_JBFRHF010000003.1, forward strand.
GCAACCGCGCCCTGTTCCACGACCGGGTCGCGGCAGGCGAGACGCTGGGGCTGGTCGGCTATCGCGACGGCCGGCCGGTGGCCTGGTGCGGCGTCGCGCCGCGCTCGGCCCAGCCGCGCCTGGCCCGGTCGCGCAACCTGGCGCCGGTCGACGACCTGCCGGTGTGGTCGATCACCTGCTTCGTCACCGTCCGCGCCCATCGCCGCACCGGGCTGCTGCGCCCGCTGGTGCAGGCCGCGGCACGGCTGGCGCGGTCGCAGGGCGCGCCGGCGGTCGAGGCCTATCCGATCGATGCCGGGCGCCGGCTGTCGTCGGGCGAGATCTACACCGGCGTGCTGGGGCCGTTCCTCGACCTCGGCTTCCGCGAGGTGGCGCGCCGCAGCCCGACCCGCCCGATCGTCCGCCTGGACCTGACAGAGGAGGATTCGAGATGATCGCCAGGATGTGGCGCGGCCCGGTGCCGAAGGCCAAGAAGGACGCCTATGTCGCCTATCTCCAGGAAACCGGCCTCGGCGACTATGCGCAGACGCCCGGCAATCGCGGCGTCTGGCTGCTGTGCCAGGACCGCGGCGACGAGGTCGAGTTCCTGACCCTGACGCTGTGGGACTCGGTGGAGGCGATCAAGGCCTTCGCCGGCGAGGATCACGGCCGCGCCCGCTACTACCCGCGCGACCGCGACTTCCTGACCCGCTTCGACCCGGAGGTCGAGCATTTCGAGGTGATCGACACCAAGGCCGCGGGCTAGAAGACACCGCACGAGACGGGGAGAGACACAATGCAGTTCCACCGGGGCCGCCTGATCGACCATGTCCATCTGGTGGTGCGCGACCTGGCGGCGAGCCGGCGCTTCTACGAAGCCGCGCTGGCCTCGGTCGGCCGCGCCATCACCTTCGAAGGGCCGGGCTTCTTCGCCTCGGACGAGCTGTTCGTCAGCCCGGGCGACGGCATCAGCCATGTCCATCTGGCGTTCCAGGCGGCGGACCGCGAGACGGTGCACCGCTTCCATGCCGCGGCGCTGGCCGCCGGCGGCCGCGACAATGGCGGGCCGGGCGAGCGGCCCTACCATCCCGGCTACTACGGCGCCTTCGTGCTCGATCCCGACGGCAACAACATCGAGGCGGTGCATCACGGCCCGGCCGAGCGGTCGGCCGAGTCCGTGGTCCTGACGGCCGAGGTGTGAGCGCGGCATGACCTCGGAGATCCGTCTGCGCCCCGTCGCCGGGGATGACCTCGCCGCCTTCGCCGCCACCGCCACCGATCCGGCCCATGCCGGGGCGGTGCGGTTCTATGTCGACGACCTCCTGGCCAAGGGCGCGATGCGCCTGGAGTGGTGCTTCCTGGCCGAGGCCGCTGGAGACGCCGTCGGCCGCGTTGCCTTCTGGTCGATGCCCGGGGCCGCGGCGCCGAGCGACATCGTGCTGCTCGACCTGCCCTGGGCGGCGCCGGAGGCCCCGGCGATCGGCACGGCGATCCTGGGCCAGGCGGCCGCCCTGGCGCGGTCGCTCGGCGCCGCGGCGCTGGGCCATGTGCTCGACACCCCGATGCAGGCGCCGCAATGGCAGGCCGAGCCGGAGCGGCGGCGGGCGCTGCTGTCCGGCCACGGCTTCGCGATCCGGCGAGAGACCCTCCGCTTCGAGCTGGATGCGGGCACGCCGGTGCGGCCGCCCGCCGGCGACCTGGTGTTCCGTTCGCTGGCCGAGGTCGGGGAGGCGGCGTTCCGCGCCGCGACCGACCGGGTCAATGTCGGCACCCTCGACCGCCGCGCCGGCGAGGGCGAGGAGGATGTCTTCGCCGACCTCCAGACGATGGAATACGACCCGGCATGGTGGGAACTGGCCTATGCGCCCGACGGCGCGCTGGTGGGGCAGGTGATGCCGGTGGTGGCGCCGCGCATGGCCTCGATCGGCCATATCGGCGTGGTGCCGGAGATGCGGGGCCGCGGGCATATCGACGCCATGCTGGCGCGCGGGTCGCAGACGCTGCTGCGGATCCGCCGCCACCCGGTCATCGCCGACACCGACACCCGCAACGCGCCGATGGCCGCCGCCTTCCGCCGGGCCGGCTGGCGCGGCTTCGCGACCCGCACCGAGTTCGAGCTGCCGCTGAAAGGCTGACCGGTCGTTTGGTCAATCTTGTGGCTGGGCTGCGAGCCGGCGCGGCCGGCCGCGCAGCGCCAGCACCGCGCCGTTCCACAGCATGCAGGCGGCCAGGGCCACGCCCAGCGCGGCGGGGGAGCCGAGCGGCGGTGCGGCCAGGTGCAGCAGCGCCAGCGTCGGGATGTACCCGGCCATGCCGATCAGGGCGTTGGTGAAGACCGCCGCGGTGGCCGGGCCGCCGATGCGCGGCTGCAGCAGCACGGCCAGGCTGCCGGTGACCACCGGGAATAGGGCGGCGAAGCCGGCCGCGGTCGGCCCCAAGGCGCGGCCGATCAGCAGGACGGCGGCGATCAGCACCATCACCGCGGCGGTCCGCACCGGGATGTCCCAGCGCCGGGCGGCGGCGCGGACCGGCGGGGTCGCCGCCAGGCGCGGCAGCACCAGGGCCAGGCAGGGGGCGAAGACGGCCAGGTTCAGCGCCACGGCGCCGGCCAGGCTCCACTCGACCCGGCTGATCGCCGCGGCCGCCGTCAGCCAGGCGATCAGCCCGGCGCCCAGGCTCAGGGCCAGGCCGCGCGACCGGGCCAGCAGCGCGTAGAGGGTCATGAACACGGCGGTGGCGGCATTCACCGCCAGGCTGGCCAGGGCGCTGCCGGACACGAAATCGGCGTCGTGCTCCAGCGCCAGGAAGACATAGGCCGGGCCGGCGGAGATCGGCAGGGTCGCGATCATGGCGCCGAGCAGCGGCCCGCTGCGCTCGACCAGCAGCGACGCGGTGACGACGATCCCGGCGGCCAGCACCAGCTTGGCGGCGAACAGGAGCCAGAACGGGTCGATCACGGCGAAGTCTCCGAAGGGGCCGTATTCCTTGGTAGCCCATCCGGCGGCACCGGTGCTCCGGCGCTTTCTCGGGCCTGTCCTGCGCGGCCTGGATATGGCCGCAAGAACCGGGTGGCGGGACCGTCCCGCTTCGTCCAGAACAGACCGATGACTTCCGCTGGACCCTCCCTCATCCGTCCCACCACCCCGCCCGCCATGGCAGCGGCCGACTGGCTGCTGCTGGTCGCGCTGTCGGTCGTGTGGGGCGGGTCGTTCTTCTTCGCCAAGGTGGCGGTGGCCGAGGTGCCGCCGCTGACCATCGTCCTGGTGCGGGTCGGGCTGGCCGCCATCGCCCTGCTGGTGGTGCTGCGCGCGATCGGTCAGGCCATGCCGAAGGACCCCAGGGTCTGGGCGGCGTTCTTCGGCGTGGGGCTGCTGAACAATTTGATCCCGTTCAGCCTGATCTTCTGGGGCCAGACCCAGATCGGCAGCGGCCTGGCCGCCATCCTCAACGCCACCACGCCGCTGTTCACCGTGCTGGTCGCGCATGTCCTGACCATCGAGGAGAAGCTGACGCCGAAGCGGCTGGCCGGGGTGGTGCTGGGCATCGCCGGCGTGGCGGTGATGATCGGGCCGCAGGTGCTGGGCGGGCTCGGCGGTGCCGTCCTGGCCCAGCTCGCGGTGCTGGGGGCGGCGCTGTCCTATGGTTTCGCCAGCATCTTCGGCCGCCGCTTCCGGGCGCTGCCGCCGATGGTCACCGCCACCGGCCAGGTCAGCGCCACCAGCGTGATGATGCTGCCGATCGTCTGCCTGGTCGACCGGCCCTGGACCCTGCCGGTGCCCAGCTGGTCCACGGTGTCGGCGCTGGTCGGGCTGGCGCTGCTCAGCACCGCGCTGGCCTATGTCTTCTACTTCAAGCTGCTGGCCCGGGTGGGGGCGACCAACACCGCCCTGGTCACGCTGCTGATCCCGCCCAGCGCGCTGATGCTCGGCAGCATCGTGCTCGGCGAGGCGATGACCGGCCGCGCCTGGGCCGGGATGGCGCTGATCGCCCTCGGCCTGATCGCGCTGGACGGCCGGCTGTTCGGGATGGTCCGGCGGCGGGTGCTGCGGATTGCCTGACCGGTCGTTCGGTCAATCCACCGTGTCGTAGGTGACGCCGAGCGAAGCCAGCGCATCCCAGAAACCGGGATAGGTCTTGGCGACGCAGCCGGGGTCCAGGATGGTGATGCCGCCGATCTTCAGCCCGGCCAAAGCGAAGCTCATGGCGATGCGGTGGTCGGCGTAGGTCTCGATCCGGGTCGGCAGCACCTGGCCGGCCAGGTCGGGGTCGGACGCCACGATCAAATCGTCGCCGTCCTCGCGGCCCAGGCCGGGGCGGATGCGCGACAGCTCGGTGGCCAGCGCGCTGACCCGGTCGCATTCCTTGACCCGCAGATTGGCGATGCCGGTGAAGCGCACCGGGGTGCGGTTGAAGGCGGCCAGCACCGCCAGGGTCGGCACCGCATCCTGCATCTGCGACCCGTCGATCACCGCCGGCAGATGCGGGAACGCCGCGATCAGCGCCTGGGCCTTGGCATCCGGCTGGGTGAAGGCATCGGCCGGCACGCCCAGGTCGATGGCGCCGCCGGTCAGCACCTCGGCGCCCCACAGATAGGTCGCGGCCGAGGCGTCGGGTTCGACCGTGAAGTCGGCGGCGCGGTAGCCGGTGGGCTGCACCCGCCAGGCCGCTTCGTCCAGCTGCTCGACCTCGGCGCCGAAGGCGCGCATCGCCGCGACGGTCAGGTCGACATAGCCGCGGGCGCCGATCTCGCTGCCGGTCAGCGCCACCTCGACCGGCCCGGTGCCGCAGGCGGCCGCCATCAGCAGCGCCGAGATGTACTGGCTGGACAGGCCGCCATCGATCTCCACCCGGCCGGCGGAGAAGGGGCCGCGGCCATGCACCGTGACCGGCGGATATCCATTGCTGTCGGCGATGTCGATGCCGAGTGAGCGCAGCGCCTGGACCAGCGGGCCGATCGGCCGCTTGCGCATATGGGCGTCGCCGTCGACCACCACGGTGCCGTCGATCATGGTCACCGCCGCGGTCAGGAAGCGCATCGCGGTGCCGGCATTGCCCAGGAACAGCGGCGCGGCCGGGGCCCGCAGCCGGCCGGTGCCGGTGACCGTGAAGCTCGTCGCATCCGGCTCGTCGATGGTCACGCCCATGGCGCGCAGGGCCTGGGCCATCAGCTTGGTATCGTCGCTCTTCAGCGCGCCGGTCAGGCGGCTGGTGCCTCGGGCCAGCGCCGCCAGCAGCAGGGCGCGGTTGGTGATCGACTTCGAGCCGGGCGGGGTGACGCGGCCGGTCAGCGGCCGGCCCGGCGCCTTGATCGTCAAACCGTTTGCGCGCGCATCCATGCCGGTCGTCCAACTCTCTCGGGTGATCATTCTGTCCTAGACGTCCCGGCGGCCTTCAACCAGCGCGATCGGCTCATTCGAGCCATTCGGTGATGAAGGTGCCGTTCTCATGGATGTCGATGGTGTGCAGCGGCGCCGGGCCGGGATTGGTGAATTTGTGCGGGGTGTTCGGCGGCACCACCACGATCTGCCCGGCCTCGGCCAGGATCTCCCGGGCGCCCAGTGTGAACAGGGCGCGGCCGGAGCGGATGATGAAGGTCTCGGGATAGGGGTGGCGGTGCAGCTTCGGCCCGCCGCCGGGCTCGTCGCGCTCGAAGAAGATCACCGAGATACCGGCGCCGTGGCGGCCGAGCTGGACCTCGCCATGCCAGCGTCCGGGATCCTCGGCCCAGTCCTTGCGGTCGATCGCGGGGTTCATGGCGTGTCTCCCTTCGTGCATTCACTGCGTCGTCATCGCCGGTCCTGCAGGGCGTGGCGATCCTGCACAGGGGCGCTATTGATGGGTGATCAAGGATCTGGTGGTCGCGTCGCTTGTCCCTTGTCACATTCATATGCCGAATATGGGAAATCGAGCGTGATGTCGCTTGCCGCGAAGCGCTATGTCTCCTGTGAAATCCATAAACTTCATTTCTTAATCAATTCTCTTCACAACGACGACCTCAATGCGGCTCGCCTCGAAGCAGCCCGTTGAGCTTCGTCGCCATTGCAGCCCGCATCGGCAAAAGCGACCTTAACCCAGTGGCTTTGGCTTGCGACCGCGCCGCTTGGGCTGCGGCAGCAGCGGCACTATCAGAGCGTATTGTTCATCGGACAAATCACTGCATAGCGCTCACGTTCAATATTATATCGTTGCCGATCGGCTCCGTTCCGAGGCATGTACTCCCTCACCGCTATTGGCCGGCCAGCTGTCGCAAAGACTGCCATGATCGAGCTTTCGGCATGTGCTTAGAACGCAAAGCGCGGGTGCGCCGGACCACGCCGCCACCTGAAAGCGTCGTTGCAGGCTGGTACGAGAACGCCAGCCTACTCGATAGCTACAGCACCGATTTGAGTTCATCGAAACAGTACAGCATGCGCGTGCTGGCGACCCGGACACTCGGCGATCCGCCCGCGTGGATCAAGGCTTTGGTCGCGGTGCGCGACGCCATGGTGACGCCCTTCGGCGTCAAAGCCTCCGGCGAGGTCCGAGCGTCCAGGGCCGACAATGAACGCGTGGACTTTTTCCCGGTGCAATGGGAAAGCGACGACGAGATTGTGCTGGGTGAGGATGATCGACACCTGGACTTCCGATTATCGCTGCTTCGCGGCAATTCTCCAACCGGCACGAAGCTCATCACGACAACCGTCGTGCACTCCCACAATGCCTTCGGCCTCACCTATCTCAACGTGATCAGGCCCTTTCATCACCTCGTGGTCAGGACCAGCCTGGCTCGCTTTGCACGAGCACAAGGTTAGGTGGCCACAGAAATCTTGATTTTATGCACCCTCCTGCTTTGGCTCAACCTGGCAGATGAAATGCATTTGGCCTTCGCCCACGGGGCCGAGCCGATATGCACGAACGGCACGCGGTAGGGCTTCACCTGCGCGCGCCAGAGGTCGGCGTGCTGCTGCGCCAACGCCGTCGCGGCATCTGGCGACTGGACGCCTGGAACCTCGCCGCGCCCGGACCCCATACCCGGATCGACACTTATGACCTTTGCGCCGTCAGCACGCCGCGCGCCGTTCGCCCGGGGAACTTCGGATGGGTTTGCCAAGTCGTGGTTATTGACAGAATGTCGCCGTCAACATTGAAGAATCGAAGTCGCTCAGAGCCGACCCAAGCCGGATGCCATGCTGCGTCTACCTTTATGACGGGCCTGACCTCATCCTCGATATGGCACGAGCATCGGCGTGGCGTTGAGGCCAAGCAGCACTGCTTTCTTTAATCGTTTCTCCGACTACATCCCCGGCCCCAGACCACGGGCCTCGTCCAGCAGCCAGTCGCGGAAGGCGACCAGGCCGGGGCGCGGCACGCGGTCCGCCGGCTGGGTGAACCAGTAGCCGTGGCGGCTGTGGAAGCCGAGGCCCTCGGGATTGACCAAACGACCGGTCAGCAATTCCTCCGCGATCAGGCAGCGCGGCACCAGGGCCAGGCCCTGGCCGGCGATGGCGGCGCGGATCACCAGGGCGTAGAAGCCGAAATGTACCATATGGGCCGGGGCGAACTCCGCCAGCCCCTGGGCCCCGGCGAATTCGCTCCAGCGCAGCGGCGTGTGGCGATGGTCCAGCACGGTGTAGCGCCGGACATCCTCGGCCCCGGCGATGCCGCCCATCCGGGACAAAAGCTGCGGCGCCCCGACCAGCGCCACGTTGCGGCCGAACAGGTATTCCGCCCGCTGGCCCGGCCAGTCGCCTTCGCCGAAGCGGAACACCGCATCGGCCTCCTCGACCGTGTCGCCGGTGGCCTGGGTGGTGAACTGGACCTCCAGCTCCGGCCGCGCCTTGGCCAGTTGCGACAGCCGTGGCACCAGCCAGCGGTCGCCCAGGATCGGCAGCACATGCAGCCGGATGGCGTTGGGCGACCCGCGCAGCGCCGCGACCCGGCCGGCCGCCGTCTCCAGCGCCCCCAGGGCGATCCGCGCTTGGGTGACGTAGATCCGCCCGGCCTCGGTCGGCACCAGGCCGCGGCCGGTGCGGGCGAACAGCGGCATGCCGGCGATCTCCTCCAGGCTGCGCAGCTGCTTGCTCACCGCGCTCTGGGTCAGGTTCACGCTCTTCGCCGCCTCGGAGGCCGAGCCGTGCTCGACCAAGGCGGCCAGCACCCGCAGCGCGGTGGTGGAGGGAAGGGGGACCTGCATCGGCGGCGCATCTCTGTCGGAACCGGCCGGCACGATATTCCATTTCCGACTATCCCGGGGAAATCATTTCCATTGTGGCGCCCGGCCACGCTTGACAGCATCCCAGATAGAAACAGGGGGCCCGCATGACCGAACCGACCCGTCTCTGGGGCGCCCGCTTCCGCGCCGCGCCCGCGCCGGAGCTGATGCGCCTGTCGCGCTCCGATGCCAGCCATTTCCGTCTCGCCCCTTACGACCTCGCCGCCTCGGCCGCCCATGCGCGCGAGCTGGTGCGCGCCGGGATCCTGACCGAAGCCGAGGGCGAGACCACCCTAGCCGCTTTGGCCGAGCTGGGCCGCGACGTCGCGGCCGGCGCGGTGCTGCCGAACGAGGGCGACGAGGACGTCCACACCTTCCTCGAACGGGCGCTGACCGAAAGGCTGGGCACGCTCGGCGGCAAGCTGCGCGCCGGAAGGTCGCGCAACGACCAGGCGGCCAACGACCTGAAGCTGTATCTGCGCGACGTCGCCCGCCGCCTCGCCGGCCACGTGATGACCTTGCAGCAGGCGCTGGTCGGGCAGGCCGAGGCGCATGTCGCCACCCTGGCGCCCGGCTTCACCCATCTGCAGCCGGCCCAGCCGGTCACCTTCGCGCACCAGCTGCTGGCCCACGCCCAGACCTTCGCCCGGGATGTCGACCGGCTGCAGGACTGGGACCGGCGCAGCGCCCGCTCACCTCTCGGGGCCGCCGCCCTGGCCGGGTCCGCCATCGCGCTGCGGCCCGATTTGTCGGCCGCCGAGCTGGGCTATGACGGCCCCTGCGAGAACTCGATCGACGCGGTCAGCAGCCGCGACCATGTGGCGGAGTTCCTGTTCGTCGCCGCGATGCTGTCGGTGCATCTGTCGCGGCTGGCGGAGGAGGTGTTCCTGTGGTCGTCGCGCCAGTTCCGCTGGGTCGAGCTGGACGATGCCTACGCCACCGGCTCCTCGATCATGCCGCAGAAGAAGAACGCCGACATCGCCGAGCTGACGCGCGGCCGCGCCGCCCGGCTGATCGGCGGGCTGACCGCGATGCTGACGGCGCTGAAGGGCCTGCCCTTCGCCTACAACCGCGACCTGGCCGAGGACAAGCGCGCCGCCTTCGAGGCGGTCGACACGCTGGACGCCGTGCTGCCGGCGATGGCCGGGATGCTGCGCACCCTGCGGGTCAATGTCGAGACGCTGCGGCGCCAGTCGGTCGAGGGCTTCACTTTGGCGACCGAGGTGGCGGACTGGCTGTCGCGGCGCGGCGTGCCGTTCTCGGAGGCGCATGAGATCACCGGCGCCCTGGTCCGCCGCTGCGAGGATCGCGGCATCGGGCTGGAGGCGCTGGAGGATGCGGACCTCGCCGCGGTCGATCCGCGGCTGCTGCCGGAGATCCGGTCCTGCCTGACGCCGGCGGCGGCGGTGGCCGCCCGGTCGGGCCATGGCGGCACCGCGCCGGACCGGGTGCGTGAGCAGCTGGCCCGCCTGCGCGAGCTGTTGATGGAGCAGGACGACTGGGCCCAGCGCTATGATGGTCCACACGTCTGAGCGGGCAGGGGACAGCGGATGACCGACACCACGGGGGCCTCGCCCTATTCCATCGCCCATCTGCGCCATGTGCCGCGCCGGCACTATGGCCGCTGGGTCGCGGCGGCGCTGATCCTGCTGGCGCTGGCCGCGGTGGTGCGGGCCTTCGCCGTCGGCCAGATCGCCTGGCCGGTGGTCGGCCAGTTCTTCGCCGCCCCGGCGATCCTGTCCGGCCTGGCCAACACCATCCTGATGACGGTCTGCGCCATGGCGTTGGGCATCGCGTTGGGCGTCGTCTTCGCCATCATGGTGATGTCGCCCAACCCGGTGCTGAAGACCGTCGCGGTCGGCTACATCTGGTTCTTCCGCGGCACGCCGCTGCTGCTGCAGCTGCTGCTGTGGTTCAACCTGGCGCTGGTGTTCCCGACCATCGGCATCCCCGGCCTGTTCGAGGCGCGGACGGTCGAGCTGATCACGCCCTTCGTGGCCACGCTGCTGGGCCTCGGCATCAACCAGGGCGCCTACACCGCGGAGGTGGTGCGCGGCGGCATCCTGTCGGTCGACCTCGGCCAGACCGAGGCGGCCAAGGTGATCGGCATGACCCGGCTGGTGGCGCTGCGCCGCATCGTGCTGCCGCAGGCGATGCGGGTGATCATACCGCCGATCGGCAACGAGGTGATCTCGATGGTCAAGCTGACCTCGGTCGCCAGCGTCATCCAGTACGCCGAGATGCTGCGCAACGCCCAGACCATCTACTACGCCAACGCCCGGGTGATCGAGCTGCTGATCGTCGCGGCGATCTGGTACCTCGTGGTGGTGACGGTGCTCAGCATCGGCCAGCATTTCCTGGAGAAGCACTTTGCCCGCGGCCGTGACGGCGCCCAGCGCAAGCGCGCCGTCGTCATCGACCAGCCGAAGGAGGCCTGAGCCATGCCGCCGATGGTGGTCGCCGCCGAGATCCACAAGCATTTCGGCTCGCTGCACGCGCTGCAGGGCGTGTCGCTCGAGGTCGAGCCCGGGGAGGTGCTGTGCATCATCGGCCCGTCCGGCTCGGGCAAGAGCACGCTGCTGCGCTGCATCAACCAGCTCGAAAGCGTCGATGGCGGCGCGGTCTGGGTCGATGGCGAGCTCGCCGGATTCCGGCAGGAGGGCGAGTCCCTCTACGCGCTGACCGACCGCGAGGTGGCGCGCCAGCGCCTGGCCAGCGGCATGGTGTTCCAGCGCTTCAACCTGTTCGCCCACATGACCGTGCTGGCCAACATCATCGAAGGCCCGGTCACGGTGCAGAAGCGGCCCAAGGCCCAGGTGGTGGCCGAGGCCATGGCGCTGCTGCAGCGGGTCGGCCTGGCCGACAAGCGCGACGCCTATCCGGCCGAACTGTCCGGCGGCCAGCAGCAGCGCATCGCCATCGCCCGCGCCCTGGCGATGAAGCCGAAGCTGATGCTGTTCGACGAACCGACCTCGGCGCTGGACCCGGAGCTGGTGGGCGAGGTGCTGGCCGTGATGCGCGACCTGGCCGCCAGCGGCATGACCATGATCGTGGTGACGCATGAGCTGGGCTTCGCCCGCGAGGTCGCCGGCCGGGTCGTGTTCATGGACCGCGGCCGCATCGTCGAGATGGGGCCGCCGCAGCAGGTGCTGGGCAGCCCGCGCGAGGCGCGCACCCGCGACTTCATCGCCGCCGTCCTGTCGTGACCGGCGGACCCACAACAACAGGAGAGGCTTCCATGACCCGTTTCGCCCTGCTCGCCGCCACGGCCGCCGTCGCCGCGCTGGCCGTCACCTCGGCCTCGGCGCAAACCCTGCCCGACCGCATCAAGCAGGCCGGCAAGATCATCATCGGCACCAACAACAACTACCCGCCGATCATCTACAAGGACCTGGCGACCAACGAGCTGACCGGCTTCGACATCGACCTCGGCAAGGCGATCGGCAAGCAGCTCGGCGTCGAGGTCGAGTGGCAGGAGATCGCCTTCGCCCAGATGCTGCCGTCGCTGCAGACCGGGCGCATCGACATGGTGATGGCGGGGATGAGCGACACGCCGGCGCGCCGGGACACCGCCGATTTCGTCGACTACATGAAGTCGGGCGCGCAGTTCTACACCTCGACCGCTTTGGCCGGCGAGATCAAGACGACGGAGGATCTGTGCGGCAAGACGGTCGGCGCCAGCCGGTCGACCAACTGGCCGCAGCAGATCGGCGAGTGGAGCGACGCCAACTGCGTCGCCAAGGGCAAGCCGGCGATCACTGTGGTCGGCACCGAGGGGTCGGCCGACGCCCGCACCCAGCTGAAGACCCAGCGCATCCAGGCGGCGGCCCAGGGCAACGAGACGCTGCCCTATTTCCAGCAGCTGGAGCCCGACACCTATGTCGCGATCGGCCAGGCCTTCACCGAATCCCTGGTCGGCATCCCGGTGCTGAAGACCGAACCGCAGCTGCGCGACGCGGTGAAGGCGGCGGTCGAGAAGCTGCAGGCCGACGGCACCTACGACCAGATCCTGGCCAAATACGGCCTGCAGGCCAACAAGCTGCCGGCGGCGCTGAACCAGGGGCAGTGAGGGGAGGGGTAACCGCCCCGTGCCATCATCGCGAGCCGTCCCACCCCAATTGTCATGCCATGGCTTGACCGTGGCATCCAGGGGCGGCCAGAGCGGCTCTTGGTGGCCCCTGGATTGCCCGGTCAAGCCGGGCAATGACATTGAAAAGAGTAGGATCTAAGGGGTTGCCTCTCCCGCCAGGCGAGAGAGGCAATTTGAAGACACTCGACAGTTCCCCCCCTCAATCCAGCCGATGCACGTCGTGGATCACGATCCCCGCGCCTTCGCGGGGCATCTCCATCCACTGCTTCCGCTTCAGCGTGCGCCTGGTGTCCTCGTAGCCGCTCTGCCAGTGCTCGCGCATCGAGGTGCCGGAGAATTCGTGGTCCTTGGCCTGACCCTCATAGGCCTTCTGCTGGTAGATCAGGTGCAGGATGGTGATCTCCGGCAGCCGCGCCAGCTCGTCCCGCATCCGCCGCTCATCGTCCGACAGCGTCTCCTCCGGCACCTTGGCCAAAGCCTGCGCCAGCCGCGTCTTCCAGATGTGCAGCCGCTTGTACAGGTCGGTGGTGTAGCGGGTGCGCGACGAATACATGATGTCCTTGTGGCGGGCCATCACGTCGTGGATGTCGCGCGGCAGCTCGCCCCGGGCGCTGAACAGGTCGACCTGAAACACCAGCGTGTTCAGCCGGCTGTCCTCGTCCAGCAGGTGCTGCAGCGGGGTGTTCGAGACGATGCCGCCGTCCCAGTAATGGTCGGTGCCGATCTTGACCATCGGCAGGGCCGGGGGCAGGGCGCCGCTGGCCATCACATGGTCCGGCGCGATCTCCTCCTCGGCGCTGTCGAAATAGATGAAGTTGCCGCTCAGCACATTGACCGCGCCGACCGCGAAGCGCACCGGGCCATTGTTGACCAGGTCGAAATCCACCAGCTCCAGCAGGGTCTCGCGCAGCGCTGCGGTGTCGTAGTAGCTGGTCGCGCTCTTGGCCCCGGGGTGGCTCAGCCACGGGCTGGTGGCGTGCGGCGAGAAGAAGCCGGGCTGGCCCTGCAGCATCGTCATCCACGAGCTCGTGGCGTTGCGCATCTGGCGGAAGATGTCGCCATCCGGGGTGTAGGCCCAGATGCGGCGGTCGGTGATCCGCTCCCAGAACGTCTTCAGCCGCTCCAGCCGCCGCTCCGGCGGGTTGCCGGCGATGATGGCGGCGTTGATCGCGCCGATCGACACGCCCGACACCCAGTCCGGCTCGATCCCGGCCTCGTGCAGCGCCTGGTACACGCCGGCCTGGTAGGCGCCGAGCGCGCCGCCGCCCTGCAGCACCAGGGCGACGCGGTCGCAGCGGTCCGGCCGCCAGCCGGCGGAAGCGGTGTCGCGCTGCGATACGGGGCTTTTTGCATCCATGGCCGGCCGGTCTCCTGCTTGGGGAGCGCACGATAGGCCGGGATGGATGACGGTCTGATGACGCGGCGGCGGCCGGAATCGCGGCCTGCAGCGATGTCACATCTCTGTCGAAAGACTGTCGCGGGAGTTTCAGCGCTTGCTGGCTATGACGGTCGCGGCCCGCATCGCGGCCGTCCGGCAAAGGGTTGAGATCATGCGCAGGGAAGATGTCCTCCGGCTCCCGTCGATGCCGGCCGCTGGGCCGAGCTATCCGGCCGGGCCGTACCGGTTCGTCGACCGGGAATACATGATCATCACCTACGAGACCGACCCGGAGGTGATCCGCGACCAGCTGCCCGAGCCGCTGGAGCCGCTGGAGCGGCCGGTGGTGCATTACGAGTGGATTCGGATGCCGGACAGCTCCGGCTTCGGCAGCTACACCGAATCCGGCATGGTCATCCCCTGCACGTTCCGCGGCGAGGAGATGAGCTTCGTCGCCCAGATGTACCTGGACGACGACCCGCCGATCGCCGCCGGCCGCGAGATCTGGGGCTTTCCCAAGAAATACGCGCATCCCAAGCTGCAGATCGTCAAGGACACGCTGACCGGCACCCTGTCCTATGCCGACCAGCTCGTGGCCATGGGCACCATGGGCTACAAGCATGAGAGCATGGCCGGCAACGGCCACCGGACGATGGCGACGCTGTCGAAGACCCAGGTCAACCTGAAGCTGATCCCGGGCGTCGACGGGCGGCCGGAGATCTGCCAGCTGGTCGCCTACAACCTGGTCGACATCACGCCGAAGGGGTCTTGGATCGGGCCGGCGCGGCTGCACCTGGTGCCGCATGTCAACGCGCCGGTGGCCGACCTGCCGGTGCGCAAGGTGATCGGGGCGCATCACCTGATCGCCGATCTGACGCTGCCTTACGGCCGGGTGATCTACGACTACAACCGCCCGGATTGAGGGGAGGGGGCGGCCCGCGAAATCGAACGGCGCGCCGCCTCGCCTCGGCACGATCTGCCCCGTCGTCCCGTTGTCATGGCATCCGGTCCGATTTGGAGGATGCCTTGAAGGACGCCCCCTGGTTCGTTCGCTTCGCCAACCGGTTCTCCCAGCTGGCCGGCCATCCCGTCACCTTCGGCATCGCGGCGGGCGCGATGATCGCCTGGGCCGCGATGGGGCCGTTCGTCGGCTTCTCCGACGTCTGGCAGCTGACCGTGAACACCGGCACCACGATCATCACCTTCCTCATGGTGTTCCTGATCCAGAACACCCAGAACCGCGACAGCGCGGCGGTGCAGATCAAGCTCGACGAGCTGATCCGGGCGACGGAGGTGGCGCGCAACTGGATGCTCGATCTGGAGGAGCATTCCGACAAGGACCTGCAGGAGATCCGGGAGGAGTACCGGACCCTGGCGGCGAAGGCGCGGGCGGAGCGCGACCGCGCAAAACGTATGGAAACTTGATGGGCGGGGGGGCCAGGGTCGCGGCCTCAGCGGTCGTCCCGGACGGGGCGGCGCGCCGACATCCGGACGATGATCATGTTGGACCAAGAGACCCCGCCGGCGGCCGTCAGGCCGGGCCCGGGCGAAACCATCTGGCAGCGGACCGCGCCGGAATCGCGCCGGCGCATCGCCAGCTTCGTCTCGCGGCTGGCGATGATGCTGGGCATGCTGGCGCTGATCGCCCTGCCGGGCCGCCGCTCCATCCCTGAGATGCTGCAGCTGCTTCAGACCGTGATGTTCTTCGCCGGGCTGTGGAGCGCGCTGTTCGCCTGGGTGGCGCATGAGCCGCCGCAGCCGGGCCGCCTGAACCTGTGGGACGAGGCCCTGGCCTTCACCGGCCTGTTCCTGCTGGTGCGCATCCTGCGCACCGTGGTGTTCGGGATGTGAACGGGTTAACGGGCCTCGGGCAGCCGCTCGCGGCCATGCGGTGCGGCCAGGTCCAGCACCGGGCCCTTCGGCACGATGCCGGTCGGGTTGATGCTGTGGTGGCTCTCGTAATAGTGCCGCTTGATGTGGCTCATCTCGATGGTCGCGGCCACGCCCGGCAGCTGGGCGATCTCGCGGGTGTGGCCCCACAGCGCCTTGTATTCGTGCAGCGGCCGCAGGTTGCACTTGAAGTGGCCGTGATAGACCGGGTCGAAGCGCAGCAGCGTGGTGAACAGCCGGATGTCGGCCTCGGTCAACCGGTCGCCGACCAGCCAGCGATGCGCCGACAGCCGGGCCTCCAGCATCTCCAGCGCCTCGAACAGCCGGGTCACGGCCTCGTTGTAAGCCGCCTGCTCGGTGGCGAAGCCGGCCTTGTAGACGCCGTTGTTCACCCGGTCGTAGACATCGGCGTTGATCGCGTCGATCTCGGGCAATAGCGCCGCCGGCGATAGATTGACCGAACGATCGGCGAATTCATCAAACTCCGAATTCAGCATCCGGATGATCTCGGCCGACTCGTTGTTCACGATCGTGCCGGTCTGCTTGTCCCACAGCACCGGCACGGTGACCCGGCCGGTGTAGTCGGGCTTGGCCAGGGTGTAGATCTCGTGCAGCGCGGCCTTGCCATTCACGCGATCGCCGGTGGCGCCGGGGCTGCGGCTGCCGTCGCGGATGTCGTCGAAGGTCCAGCCCTGGGCGCCCATGAACGGGTCGACCACGTCGACCGAGATCACGTCTTCCAGCTTCTTCAGCGCCCGCACGATCAGGGTGCGGTGGGCCCAGGGGCAGGCGTAGCAGACATAGAGGTGGTAGCGCCCAGCCTCGGCCTTGAAGCCGGAGCTGCCGTCGGCGGTGACCTTGCCGCGGAAGGCGCTGTCCTGCCGCACGAAGCGGCCGCCGGTCGCCTTGGTGTCGTACCACTGGTCGGCCCAGCGGCCTTCGATCAGCAGGCCCATCGTCTTCTCCGCAGCCGCCGGGGCTCGGCGCCCCGGCGGATTTCCAACAGGCTCAGCCGACGAGCTTCGAGGCGATCTTCGTGACATGCGCGCCCTGGAAGCGGGCGGCCGCCAGCTCGTTGGCGCTGGGCTGGCGCTGGCCCTGGCCGCCGGCGATGGTGGAGGCGCCGTAGGGCGACCCGCCGGTGATCTCGTCCAGCGTCATCTGGCCCTGGAAGGAATAGGGCAGGCCGACGATCACCATGCCCTGATGCAGCAGCACGGTGTGGAAGTTCAGGATGGTCGATTCCTGGCCGCCATGCTGGGTGGCGGACGAGGTGAAGACGCTGCCGACCTTGCCGATCAGCGCGCCCTTCATCCACAGGCCGCTGGCCTGGTCGAGGAAGGTCTTCATCTGCGCGGCCATCATGCCGAAGCGGGTCGGCACGCCGAAGATCACGGCGTCGTAATCGGCCAGCTCGTCGACCGTGGCGACCGGCGCCGTCTGGTCGAGCTTGAAGTGGGCGGCGCGGGCGGCCTCTTCCGGCACCGTCTCGGGCACGCGCTTGATGGTGGGCTCGCCACCCGCCTCGCGGACGCCCTCGGCGATCGCCGTGGCCATGGTCTCGATATGGCCGTAGGAGCTGTAGTAGAGGACCAGAACCTTCGTCATCGCATCGTTTCCCTATCGTACCCGCAGCCGACGCTGCGCCGAGAAGGTAGACCTTGATGCGGGACGGGAGAACCCGCCCGTCCGGAACAGGATTGTTTCCAAATCAGCGACGATCGAGCAGGGCGTGGGCTCAGACGGCCGGCTGCACCGCCCGTGTGGCCTTGCGCCGCACCGTCACCGCCAGCACGCCCAGCGCGATGGCGGCGCACAGGGCCCCGACCCAGCCGAGATCGGTGACGTCGCCCCAGGCGATGGTCATCGCGCCCAGCGTCGAGCCGAAGGCGACGCCGGCATAGAGCGCGGAGGAGTTCAGGGACGCGGCGACCATCGCCACCTCCGGCGCCAGGCGGATCAGCCGGGTGGTCTGGGCCGGGTGGAAGGCCCAGCCGGCGACGCTCCAGATCACGATCAGCGGCGCGGCGACGATCAGCGCCTGGTGGGCCGGCAGGAGGGCGGCGGCCGACAGGCCGAACAGCGACAGGGTGAGGACCGCAAGCGACCAGGCCTGCACCGGGACCGGGCCGATCCGGTCGGTCAGGTGGCCGCCCAGGGCGTTGCCGGCGGCCGCGCCGATGCCGAACAGGAACAGCATGGCGCTGACGCCGTCGGCGCCGATGCCGGTCGCCCGCTCCAGGAACGGGGCGATGAAGGTGTAGACGACGAAGCCGGCGGCGATCCAGAACACGGTGACCACCAGCGCCTGCAGCACCGCCGGCCGGCGGGCGACGGCCAGTCGTTCGGCCAGGGTGCTGGCGCCGCGGGGCAGCTGCGCCGGCAGGCCGAAGCGCAGGCCGAACACGCCGGCGAGGCTGAGGCCGGCGACGATCAGGAAGGTGGTCCGCCAATCCGCATGGTTGCCGATCCAGGCGCCCAGCGGCACGCCCAGCGCGGTGGCGACGGTCATGCCGCTGGTGACGGCGGCGATCGCCCGCCCGCGCCGTTCCGGGGCGACCAGGGACGCGGCGACGGCATAGGCCGTCGGCATGAACAGGCCGGCGCTGAGCGCCAGCAGCACCCGGACCGCAACCAGCTGCCACAGCGTCTCGGTCGCCGCCGCCAGCAGGTTGGCGAAGGCGAAGAACAGCAGGGCCAGCACCAGCAGCCGGCGCCGATCGAGGCTGCCGCAAAAAGCCGACAGGATCGGGGAGCCGACCGCATAGGCGAGGGCGAAGATCGTGATCAACTCGCCGGCCGTGGCGACGGAGGTGTGGAAATCCGCGGCGATCGCGGGCAGCAGCCCGGCGATCATCAGGCCTTCGGTGCCGATGGCGAAAGCGCCGATCGCGAGCCAGACCAGGGAGGCGGGCATGGGGATGATCCATTGTTCAACGATATTTGAAATATCGGATTGGCCGAGGGAGCCGTCAAGCCAATTGTTCAAAATTCGTTGAACATTGAATATCGCCGCCGGATGGCTTAGATCTCGGGGCATGCGCACGCCCTATCACCCCGATCGCGACCAGATGGACCTCGTCACCATCCTCGCGGCGCTGAGCGACCCGACCCGCCTGGCGATCGTGCTCCAGCTGTCGGAGATGGGGGAGGAGGCCTGCAGCAGCATCGACCACGCGCCGAAGACCAGCCTGTCCTACCACTACGCCAAGCTGCGCGAGGCCGGGGTCACCCGGACGCGGATCGAAGGAACCCAGCGCTTCATCTCCCTGCGCCGCGACGATCTGGAGGCGCGGTTCCCCGGGCTGCTCGACTCTGTAGTGACAAATGCGCGCAGGGACGGCGGCCTGAAAACCCGGGCATTCCCTGCCGAGATTCGGTGAATCCAAGGCAATCCGGGGCCGTCCGCGGGTTTCTCCATTTTACCAAAGGGTAATTTCACGTCGCAGGCGGGACCACTTATGGTCCGCTGAGGCCAAGACGCGGGAACGCTGGCCGCGGCGATGTGTTTGAGGTTCCGTTGACCCATCCAAGAGCCAGATGACGATCGATATGCGTCGCTCCACCGAGCCCATGCGGAAATTTGCCGTTGTCACCACCTGCAACGGCGCCGGCTATGCCGAATACGGGCAGCGCATGATCGACACCTTTGACCTCTATTGGCCGGAGGATGTCCCCCTCCTGGTCTATCGCGAGGGTTTCGAGCCGGAGGTGCCGAGCGACCGCATCGTGGTGCGGGACCTGGTCTCCAGCTGTCCCGACCTGGTCGCCTTCAAAAGCCGCCACGCCGACAACCCGCTCGCCCACGGCCTGACCGAGCGCTACCGCTTCCGGCTGTCGCGCAACCCCTACAAGAACCGGATCAAGCTGGGCGACCGGCGCTGGGGCACCGGCTTCCGCTGGGATGCGGTGCGGTTCAGCCACAAGGCCTTCGCCATCTTCCACGCCGCGGCAAACACCGATGCCGACGTGCTGATCTGGGTCGATGCCGACAGCCTGTTCTTCGCCGAGCCGAGCCGGGAAGAGCTCGAGGGCTTCATTCCACGCGACCGCTTCGTCGGCTATCTCGACCGGCCGACCTACTCGGAATGCGGCTTCATCGCCTACAATCTGAGGCACCCGGCCACGCGGGAGATGTTGGCGGCGTTCAAGCGCCTCTACACCCATGACGAGCTGTTCGAGCAGTACGAGTTCCACGACGCCTATCTGTTCGACGTCGTGCGCCGGCAGATCGAGCGCGCGGGCCACCGGTCCTTCGACATCGCCGACGGCATCGGCCGGCAGGCCAAGCATGTGCTGATCAACTCCCGGCTCGGCCGGTTCATGGACCACATCAAGGGCGGCCGGAAGACGACCGGCCACAGCCCGCGCAACGACCTGGTGGTCGAGCGCGGCGAGGATTACTGGCGCAATTCGGCCTGATCCTGCGACAGCGGATCACGCATCGGGACCGGGCGCCACGGTGTCGCCGGCGCCCAGGGTGCGCTGCATCATCACGGTGTCGACCCAGCGTCCCAGCTTGAAGCCGATCGACCGGAAGCTGCCGGCCCGGTGGAAACCCATCCTTTCGTGCAGGGCGATCGAGGCGGTGTTGCGGCTGTCGCCTATCACCGCGACCATTTGGCGCCAGGGCCCTGCCTCGCAGCGGGCGATCAGCCCCGCCAGCAGCGCCCGGCCGATGCCGCGGCCGGCCAGCCCGTCGGCGACATAGACCGAATCCTCGACCGTGTGGCGATAGGCCGGCCGCGGCCGGTGGGCGCCGGCATAGGCATAGCCGACCACCCGGCCGTCGATCTCCGCCGCCAGATAGGGCAGGCCCTGGCCCAGGGTCGCCACCCATCGCGCCACCAGCTCGGCCGCGTCCGGCGGCGTCTCCTCGAAGCTGGCGAAGCCGTGCAGGACGTGATGGGCATAGATCGCCTGCACCGCCGCCATGTCCGCCATGGCCGCATCGCGGATGGTGACCGGGGCGGGCAGGGTGATGTCGTGGCGGTCGGGCATCAGGGTCTCTCTGTCGGGGGCGGGTCGTCCGCGCAAGGCCTCGCCGCGGCAGATGCCGAGATCGGCCAGCCGCCGGTCGTCGAGCCCGCGCAGCATGTCCAGCTGCCGCCGGCGCGACAGGGGCGAGGCGGCGAGCCAGCGCAGGGTCTCGGTCAGGGGCGGAAGGCGGGACATCGGTCACGGCTATGGTCGGGGGAACTGATGAAGTCGAGCTTGCGCCGTGGCTTCGGATAAGGGAAATTTGGATATTCAATGCAAAGGATAAGGAATTCTTTGGGATGCGCGGGCTGAACCTCGACCAGTTGCGCAGCTTCTGCGAGGTGATCCAGGCCGGCAGCTTCTCCGCCGCCGCCGCCCGGCTGAACCTGACGCAGCCGGCGGTCAGCCTGCAGATCCGGCAGCTGGAGGCCAGGCTGGGCGTCCGCCTGATCGAGCGGGTCGGCCGGCGGGCGACCCCGACCCTGGCAGGTGCCGACCTGCTGGCCTATGCCGGGCAGATCGAGGCCGCGGTGGCGACGGCGGTCGAGGCCATGGCCGAACACGCCACCGGCACCATCGGGCGGGTCCGGCTGGGCACCGGCGCCACCGCCTGCATCTACCTGCTGCCGCCGGTGCTGCGGGCCCTGCGGCGGCGGTTCCCGTCGCTCGAGATCGTGGTCAGCACCGGCAATGCCGTCGACGTCCTGCGGCTGCTGGAGGAGAACGCGCTCGACCTCGGCCTCGTCGCCCTGCCGGCGCCGGGTCGCGCCTTCGCCGTGACGCCGCTGCTGGAGGAGGAATTCGTCGCCGTCGCCCCGGTCGAGGCGGACGACCTGCCGCCGGAGATCACGCCGGCGGCGCTGGCCCAGCGGCCGGTGGTGCTCTACGAGCCGGGCGGCCAGACCCGGCGGATCGTCGACGACTGGTTCGCGGCAGCCGGGATCAGCCTGAAGCCGGCGATGGCGCTGGGCAGCGTCGAGGCGATCAAGGAACTGGTCAGCGCCGGCCTGGGCTGCGCCGTGCTGCCGCACATGGCGATGCCGCCGGGCGAGACCCGGCTGGTGGCGCATTCGCTGTCGCCGCGGCTGTACCGCCGGCTCGGCCTCGTGCTGCGCCGGGACAAGCCGCTGACGCGCGGCCTGCGTGAGATGATCGCGGCGCTGCAGCAGGCGGTGCCGGGGTCATTGACCGGCCCCGTCGCCTCATAGACCCTGCGCGGCATGGACATGCCCGGCGCCATGATCGTTTTCGCCCAGGTCGTCGACAGCCGCAGCTTCTCGGCTGCGGCGCTGCGGCTCGGCCTGTCGAAATCCGCGGTCAGCAAGCAGATCGCGAAGCTGGAGGACCGGCTGGGCGCCCGGCTGCTGAACCGCACCACCCGCACCCTCAGCCCGACCGATGCCGGCCAGGATTTCTACGAGCGCTGCGTCCGCGTCGCCCGCGAGGTGGAGGAGGCGGAGCGGGCGATCAGCCACCTGTCGACCGAGCCGCGGGGCCTGCTGCGCCTCAACGCGCCGGCCAGCTTCGGCCGTGACTACATCGCGCCGCTGGTGCCGGAGATGCTGGTGCGCTGGCCCGAGCTGCGGATCGATGCGGTGTTCGACGACCATTTCGTCGATGTCGTGGCCCAGGGCTTCGACCTGGTGATCCGCATCACCAAGCTGCAGGATTCCAGCCTGGTGGCCCGGCGCCTGGCCCATTGCCGGCGGCTGGTCTGCGCCGCGCCCGCCTATCTCGAACGCCATGGCGTGCCGAAAACCCCGGCCGACCTCGCACGGCACGATTGCGTGCTCTACAGCTACGCCGCCGACCAGGGGGAATGGCAGTTCGTCGGGCCGGACGGGCGGCTGGAGACGGTGCGGGTCGACGGCCGGCTGCGGGTCAACAGCGCCGAGGTCATGATGGCGGCCCTGCGCGCGGGCGTGGCCCTGGCGATGCCCCCCGACTTCCTGGTCGGCCCCGACATCGCCGCCGGGCGCCTGGTGCCGCTGCTGACCGAATACGAGAACCCGTTCGGCGCGATCTACGCGGTCTGGCCGCACAACCGCAACCTCGCCCCCAAGGTCAGGGCGGTGGTGGACTTCCTGGTCGAGCGCTTCGCGGTCGAGCCGATCTGGGCGCCGCGCGGCTAGAGCGGTTCTGCCCCGGCGCCCATGTCCGGCCGCTCGCGCAGGGGCCGGTGCGCCACCCGCATGTAGATCACGAGGCTGAGGGCGAAGACCGCGGCCACCGCGGCGAACATGATGGCGAAGGCGCGGGCGATGTCGGTGCGCTCGGTGTCGGTGACCGGGCGGCGCACCAGATCCTCCAGCCCCGAGACCGTGCCGACCGATGGCACCCAGGCGACGATCAGGCCCAGCACCAGGGCCGAGGCCGCGGCGATCAGGATGGCGCCACCCAGGGCGCGGGAGAAGCCGATGGCGCCGGTCACCGCGCCGAGGTCGCGGCCGGCGACCGCGTTCTGCGCCGCCACCATGCTGGCCGGGAAGATCGGGCCGACGCCGAAGCCCGCGACCATCAGCAGGCCGGAGGCGACCAGCGGCGTGGCGTGCTCGGCCACGGCGGCGAGGGCGAGGAGGGCCACGATCGCGACCGGCAGCCCGATCAGCGGCGGCCGGCGGTAGGTGCCGGTGCGGGTGACATAGCGGCCGGACAGCGACGCGGTGATGGTGGTCGACAGCATCAGCGGGATCATCATCAGCCCGACCTCGCCGACCGGGGCCCGCAGCGCCACCTGCAGGTAGGTCGGCGCCAGCACCGCCAGCACGAGATAGCCGCCGAAGGCCAGGAACACCGCCGCCAGCACCGGCCCGACCACGGTGTCGCCGAGGAAGCGCGGCGGCAGGATCGGCTCGTCGGCCCGGGCCTGGCGGCGGAAGAACAGCCAGCCGCCGGCCGCCGCCGCCACCAGCGCGACGACGATCGGCAGCGATAGCCAGGGGAAGGTGGTGCCGCCCCAGGACAGGCCCAGCAGCAGCGCGGTGGTGCCGAAGGTCAGCAGGCCGATCGAGGCGAAGTCGATCGGCGCCCGGACCCGCCGCACCGGCAGCTTGCGCAGCGCCCGGTCGACCGTGACCAGCGCCAGCGCGCCCAGCGGCAGGTTGATCCAGAAGATCCAGGGCCAGCCGACATACTGGGTCAGGACGCCGCCCAGGGTCGGGCCGATCAGGGCCGACCCGGCCCAGACCGTGGCGAAATAGGCGGCGTAGCGGCCGCGGTCGCGCGGCGCCACCACATCGGCGATCACCGTCTGCGCCAGGGTCAGCAGCCCGCCGCCGCCGAGGCCCTGCACCGCCCGCGCCGCGATCAGCATCACCATCGAGGTCGACAGGGCGCACAGCACCGACGCGCCCAGGAACACGAACAGGCAGATCAGCAGCAGCGGCCGGCGGCCGTAGAGGTCGCTGAGCTTGCCCAGGATCGGCGTGGCGCAGGTCGAGGTCAGGAGATAGACGGTGACGACCCAGGAGATCAGCTCGAAATCGCCCAGCTCACGGCCGATCGAGGGTAGGGCGGTGGCGACGATGGTCTGGTCGAGCGCGGACAGGAACATCGCCAGCAGCGCGCCGATGACGATGGTGCGGACCTCGGACTGGGTCAGGGACATGCTCGGTGCTTCCTCCCGCCCGCGCATGGTTCGTCCCGCGCGAGTCGCTGCCCATCCTAGCGGCTGGGGCGGCCGGCGCGGTCGGCGATTGGCCGGGATCAGCCCTGCGGTCAGCCCGTGGCGCCGCCGCGGGGCAGGATCACGGTCTGGACCAGGCCGCCCTCGGCGCGGTTCTCGATCACGATGCGGCCGCCGCTGCGGTCGATGATCTCCTTGGCGATGGCCAGGCCCAGCCCGGCGCCGGGCACCGTCTGGCGCCGGGCGAAGTCGACCCGGAAGAACGGCTCGAACACCTGGGTCAGCAGCGCCGGGGGAATGCCGGGGCCGCGGTCGGCGATGGTGATGCGGGCCTCGCCGCCGACCGCCGCCAGCGTCACCTCCGCCCCCTTGCCATGGGTGGCGGCGTTGATGATCAGGTTGCGCAGCGCCCGCTTCAGCGCCAGCGGCCCGGCCTTGATCAGCAGCGGCTCGGCCCGGGTCAGGGCCACCGGCAGCGCCTGCTCGGCCAGCTCGGTGCACACCGTCTCGACCAGCCGGTCCAGGCGCAGCGGCTCGGTGTCACCACCGTCGACCTCCTCGCGCACCAGGCGGATGGCGCTGTCGGCGATGCGGTCGAGCTCGTCGAGGTCCTTCAGCCAGGCGGCCTGGTCCTCCTCCGGCAGGAATTCGGCGCGCAGCCGCATCCGGGTCATCGGCGTGCGCAGATCGTGCCCCGCCGCCGCCACCAGGCGCATCCGGCTTTCCATCGCCGCGCGCAGCCGGGCCGACAGGCGGTTCAGGGTCCGGGCGGTGGTGCGCATCTCGGCCGGCCCGGTCTCCGGCAGCTCGGGCAGGATGCCGTCCGGCCCGATGCGGGCGATGGTGCTTTCCAGCAGCGCCAACGGCCGGATCAGCTTGCCGGCGACCACCAGGGCGATGCCGATCGCGCCCAGCACCAGCAGCACCATCCAGCCGGCGAAGGCCAGCGGCACGCCCTGCGGCACCGGCACGTCGGAGATGGTCAGCCACAGCCAGCGCTGCGGGTCGATCTGCACCGACAGCATCGGCGGCGATTCGGGGCTGGGCCGGGTCACCCTGAGCGGCAGGTCGGGCCCGGTCTTGCGCATGGCGTCCTGCAGGTAGTCGGCGAAGCGCTCGATCGGCTCGCCCGGCCCCGGGATGGGGTGCAGCTCGAAATCCGCCACGCGGCCGGGGGCACTCACCGGGCCGATGCCGTTCTCGACCAAATCGGCGATCAGCCGCACCTGGCGGACCAGCGGGTCGATCGTCCGCTCCGGCGACGGCCCGCGCAGCAGGCTGACGGCGGCGAAGCTGGCGATGCCCACGACGGCGATGATGGCGATCACCAGCAGCAGGGTGATGCGGGCCCGCAGCGTGTTCACGCCGCGTCGCCCTGCTGCTCGACCGCGACCGCCAGCTGGTAGCCGCCGTTGCGCACGGTCTTGAAGATGTGGAACGGCCCCTCGTCGCCCAGCTTGCGGCGCAACCGGCTGACCAGCACGTCGATCGACCGGTCCAGCGGCTCCGCCTCGCGGCCCTGGGTCAGGTCCAGCAGCTGGTCGCGCGACAGCACCCGGCCGGGCCGGTCCAGGAAGGCGACCAGCAGCTCGAACTCGGCGCCGGTCAGGACGACCTCCTCGCCGCCGGCATCGGTGACGCGCCGGGCGGACGGATCGGCAGTGAAGCCGGCGAAGCGGTAGCGCCCGGCGGTGGCCGGCGCCTCCTCCGGCGCCGCCGCGCTCCGCCGCAGCACGGCGCGGATCCGGGCCACCAGCTCGCGCGGGTTGAACGGCTTGCCGATATAGTCGTCGGCGCCGATCTCCAGCCCGATGATGCGGTCGACATCCTCCTTCAGCGCGGTCAGCAGGATCACCGGCAGATGCGCCCGGCGCTGGCGCAGGTCGCGGCAGATCTCCAGCCCGGAGCCGTCGGGCAGCATGACGTCGAGGACCACCAGGTCGATCCGGCCGGCCGCGATCGCCTCCTCGCAGTCGCGCCGGTCGGCGGCGAGGGTGACCCGGAAGTTCTGGCTGTCGAGGTAGCGGCCCAGCAGCCGCCGGATCTCGGGGTCGTCGTCAACGACGAGGATGTGGGGCGAAGTCTGCATGGAATATGTGGCCGGTCAGTGCTGCCTTGATCTTTACGGCCGCAGGCCCGCAGCGCGATGGGATTTTTGCAACGGAGTGTTGCCGATTCCCGGCCGGCAACGTTCGGACATCAATTTGATTGCCCGGTTCATCTTCGGCAACACGCCGACGAAGCGCAGCAACAGACCGCGCCTAGCTTCGCTTGGCCGCCAGCAACTCCAGCGAGGTCGCAGATGAAATCCACCGTCGTCATCATCGGCGTCGCGACGGCCAGCGTGATCGGGCTGACCGCCAGCGCGATCACCGGCCTGACCGGCCCGGCCTTCGCCGCTTCCGGTGCCTCCGCCAATGCCTCGGACCGCATCGATGCCCCGCGCCCCGGCCTGCCCTTCTTCGGATCCGGTCCGTCCGAACCGCCGCGTCTGCCACTGCCGGATGCCCCCCATCCGACCCCCGACGCCGGCTGACGGACCGGTCGGGCCGGCCCGGCGTTCCCCCACGCCCGGGCCGGCCCGATGGTTTCTTCCTGCCTTCACTGCAAAGACCGATTGCCGCGATCTTGAAAACTCATCTGCTCCGGGGCGCCACCTCGCTGTCCGTCCTGCTCGTGGCGGCCTGCGCGGTCGGCCCCGATTTCCAGCGTCCGGATGCGCCTGGTGTCAGCCAATACACCCCCGGCACGCCGCTGGCCGAGACCTCTTCGGCCAAGGTGGCGGGTGGTGCGGCGCAGCGCATCCAGAACGGCCGTGACATTCCCGGCGACTGGTGGCGCGTGTTCCGGTCGGATTCGCTGGACCGGCTGATCGCCGAGGCGCTGCGGGCCAATCCGGACCTCCAGGCCGCCCAGGCCTCGCTGCGCCAGGCGCAGGAGAATGTCGCGGCCGGGCAGGGCGCGCTGTTCCCGACCATCAGCGGCTCCAGCTCCGCCACCCGGCAGCAGAGCAACAGCACCGCATCGACCGCGACCGGCACCCGGACGGTGACCTCGGTCTTCAACGTCACCAGCGCCTCGCTCGACGTGTCCTACGACCTCGACGTGTTCGGCGGCACCCGGCGCAACATCGAATCGCTGCAGGCCCAGGCCGATTTCGAGCAGTTCCAGCTCGAGGCCAGCTACCTCACCATCAGCAGCAACGTGGTCGTCGCCGCGATCCAGGAGGCGTCGCTGCGGGCGCAGATCGACGCGACCCAGGACATCATCAAGACCCAGCGGTCCTTCCTCGGCATCCTGCAGCAGCAATTCGCGGCGGGCGGCATCTCCCAGGCCGATGTGGCGTCGCAGCAGGCCGTGGTGGCGCAGACCGAGGCGACGCTGCCGCCGCTGCAGAAGCAGCTGGCGCAGCAGCGCAACCAGCTCGCCGTCTTCCTCGGCCGCTTCCCCAGCGAGATCTCGGGCGACGACTTCCAGCTGTCCTCGCTGCAACTGCCGACCGACCTGCCGCTCAGCCTGCCGTCGAAACTGGTCGAGCAGCGGCCGGACATCCGGTCGTCGGAGGCGCAGCTGCACGCGGCCAGCGCCAAGATCGGCGTGGCCATCGCCAACATGCTGCCGCAGATCTCGCTCAGCGCCAGCTACGGCAGCACCGCCAGCAGCTTCGGCGACCTGTTCTCGCCCGGCACGGTGGCCTGGAGCCTGGCCGGCAGCATCGTCCAAACCATCTTCGACGGCGGCACGCTGCTGCACGACAAGCGGGCGGCCGAGGCTGGCTTCGACGTGGCGGCGGCGCAGTACCGCAGCACCGTGCTGTCGTCGTTCGAGGACGTCGCCAACGCCCTGCACGCCATCCAGTTCGACGCCGATACGCTGAAGGCGCAGCTGGCGGCGGAGCAGGCGGCGCAGCGCAGCCTCACCATCGCCCGCAGCCAGTTCCAGGCCGGCGCCACCGACTACGCCACCGTGCTGACCGCCCAGACCAACCTGCTCAACGCCCGGATCAGCCGCATCCAGGCCCAGGCCGCGCGGCTGAGCGACACCGCCGCGCTGTTCCAGGCCCTGGGCGGCGGCTGGTGGAACCGGACCGACACGCCCGCCGGCGCCACCCAGCCGACCCCCAGCCTGCCGAAGTAATCACGGACGAGACGATGGCAAAGAGCAGAGCCTTTTCGATGACCCTGCGCATGGTCGTCATGCTGGTGGTGATCGGGGTCATCCTGGGTGGCATCTTCGGCTTCCAGGTCTTCAAGTCGCATATCATCGCGCAGGTCCTGGCATCGCGCAGCAACCCGGCCCAGACCGTGTCCACCACCGTGGCGGCGAAGGCGGACTGGCAGGATTCGCTGCAGGCGGTGGGCAGCTTCCGCGCGCTGAACGGCGCCAACCTGTCGTCCGAGGCTGCCGGCATCGTCGACTCGTTCAGCTTCGCCGACGGCCAGGACGTCGCGGCCGGCGCGGTGCTGGTGCAGCTGCGGCTGGACAATGACGTGTCCACGCTGCACCAGCTGCAGGCGACCGCCGACAACGCCCAGGTCACCTATGACCGCGACCTCAGGCAGCTCAAGGCCCAGGGCGTCAGCCAGGCCACGGTCGACAGCGACCTGGCGACGCTGAAGAGCGCCAGGGCCCAGGTCGAGGGGCAGCAGGCGCTGATCGACGAGAAGACGGTCAAGGCGCCCTTCGCCGGGCGGCTGGGCACCCGCCAGGTCGATCTCGGCCAGTATCTGTCGCCCGGCACCACCATGGTGACGCTGCAGGCTCTGGACCCGATCCTGCTCGACTTCACCCTGCCGCAGCAGGCGCTGGCGCAGATCAAGACCGGCCAGGCGGTGACGGCGACGGTCGACACCTGGCCGGGCAAGGGCTTCGACGGCAAGATCATCGCGATCAGCCCGGTGGTCGACACATCAAGCCGCAGCCTGACGGTGCGGGCCAGCTTCGCCAACCCGGACCACCAGCTGCTGCCCGGCATGTTCGGCAAGGTCTCTATCGGCGTCGGCGCGCCGCAGCAATACGTCACGCTGCCGGCGACGGCGGTGACCATCAACCCCTATGGCAACGTCGTCTTCCTGGTCACAGAGAAGGATGCCAACGGCCAGAAGCAGCAGGTGGCCAACCAGACCTTCGTCACCACCGGCGGCACCCGCGGCGACCAGATCGCCGTGCTGAAGGGGGTGGAGGCGGGGCAGACCGTCGTCACCTCGGGCCAGCTGAAGCTGCAGAACGGGTCGCCGGTCACGGTCAACAACGCGGTGACGCCGCCCAGCAACCCCAACGCCGCCCCGGCGGACCCGAGCTGAGGCGCGCGCCATGAACATCACCGAGATCTTCATCCGGCGCCCGGTGCTGTCGCTGGTGGTCAGCCTGCTGATCGTGGTGATCGGCTACCAGTCCTTCAACTCACTCGCCATCCGCCAGTACCCCAAGACCGAGAATGCGGTGGTGACCGTCACCACCACCTATTTCGGCGCCGACCCCGACGTGGTGGCCGGCTTCATCACCACGCCGCTGGAAAACGCCATCTCCCAGGCGAACGGCATCGACTACATGACGTCGACCAGCACCAGCGGCACCTCGATCATCACCGTCAACCTGCTGCTGAACTACAATTCCGACGCGGCGGTGACCGAGATCAACACCAAGGTCAATTCGGTCATCAACCAGCTGCCGCCCGCGGCGCAGCAGCCGACCATCACCCTGGCGGTCGGGCAGACCATCGACGCCATGTATATCGGCTTCAACAGCGACCTGCTGGCGGCGAACCAGATCACCGACTACCTCACCCGCGTGGTGCAGCCCAAGCTGCAGGCGGTGCAGGGGGTGCAGACCGCGGAGATCCTGGGCCCCAAGATCTTCGCGCTGCGGGTCTGGCTCGACCCCGACAAGCTCGCCTCCTACGGGTTGACCGCCGCCGACGTCAACACCGCGCTGAACGCCAACAACTTCATCTCGGGCGTCGGCAACACCAAGGGGACGATGACCCAGATCACGCTGACCGCGACCACGGACCTGCACGATGTCGAGCAGTTCCGGAACCTCGTGGTCAAGCAGGTGAACGGCGCGGTGATCCGGCTGAAGGATGTCGGCAATGTCGTGCTCGGCGCCCAGGACTACGAAAGCCAGTCCAGCTTCGACGGCAAGCCCGGCGTGTTCATGGGCATCCAGGTGGCGCCGACCGCGAACCTGCTCGACGTCGTCGCCGGCGTGAACGCCGCGATGCCGGCGATCAAGGCCCAGCTGCCGAACGGTCTGAACGCCGCGGTGATCTACGATTCCAGCGCCTTCGTCAGCAGCTCGATCACCGAGGTCGTGACCAGCCTGGTCGAGGCGCTGGCGATCGTGATCTTCGTGGTCTTCGCCTTCCTCGGCTCGCCGCGCTCGGTGTTCATCCCGATCGTGGCGATCCCGCTGTCGCTGGTCGGCACCTTCGCGATGATGCTGGTGTTCGGCTTCTCCATCAACCTCTTGACCCTGCTGGCGCTGGTGCTGGCGATCGGGCTGGTGGTCGACGACGCGATCATCGTGGTCGAGAACGTCAACCGGCACATCGAGGAGGGGGCGAAACCCATGCAGGCGGCGCTCGACGCCGCGCATGAGCTGGTCGGGCCGATCATCGCCATGACCATCGTGCTGGTCGCGGTCTATGTCCCGATCGGCTTCCAGGGCGGCCTGACCGGCGCGCTGTTCACCGAATTCGCCTTCACCCTGGTCGGCGCCGTCACCGTGTCGATGATCATCGCGCTGACCCTGACGCCGATGATGTGCTCGCGCATCCTGAAGGCCCATCTGGCGGACCGCAGCGGCTGGGAGGAGCGGCTGCAGGACTTCATCGACCGGCGCTTCAACGAGCTGCTGCGCCCCTACAAATACCTGCTGCACGGCAGCCTGAACACGGTGCCGGTGACGCTGGTCTTCGCCGCCATCGTGCTGGGCAGCATCTACTTCCTCTATGCCGGGGCGCAGAGCGAGCTGGCGCCGAGCGAGGACCAGGGCGCCGTGCTGGTGTCGACCACCAACCCGCCGCAGGCGACGCTGGAGCAGAAGGTCGCGAACTCCGCCCAGGTCGCCGCCGCGATGCGGACCTATCCCGAGGTCGACCACACCCTCACCATCGATGCCCCCTCGACCTCGATCGCGATCGAGGTGTTCAAGCCCTGGGACCAGCGGACCCGGAACGCCGCCGTGCTGCAGCCCCTGCTGCAGGCGGATGTCGGCAAGATCGCCGCGTCCCAGAGCGTGGCGTTCCAGCTGCCGCCGCTGCCGGGCAGCAACGGCCTGCCGATCCAGTTCGTGATCGGCACCACCAATGGGTTCGAGGAGCTGAACGAGGTCTCCGACGCTTTCCTGCAGGCGGCCCTGAAGTCCGGCCAGTTCATCTTCCTGAACAAGGACCTGCAGATCGACAAGCCGCAGGACGCGATCGTGATCGACCGCGACAAGGCGGCCCAGCTGAACCTGACCATGAGCGATGTCGGCAACGCGCTGGCCACCATCCTGGGCGGTGGGTTCGTCAATTACTTCAGCATCGACGGCCGGTCCTACCAGGTGATCCCGCAGGTGCAGCAGCGCTCGCGCCTCAACAGCGCCCAGATCCTGGACTACCCGATCGCGGTGGTGAACGGCACCCAGATCCCGCTCTCGGCCATCGCCACCATCAAGTCGGAGGCGGCGCCGCGCTCGATCGCCCATTTCCAGCAGCTCAACTCGGCGACCATCCAGGGCGTCGCGGCCCCGGGCGTCGACCAGGGCACCGCCCTGGCCACGCTGCAGACTCTGGCCGCCCAGACGCTGCCGCAGGGCTATTCGGTGGATTACGGCGGCCTGTCGCGGCAGACCGTCCAGGAATCCAGCGGCATCGTGCAGATGTTCGCCCTGGCGCTGATCATCATCTTCCTGGCGCTGGCGGCCCAGTTCAACAGCTTCCGCGACCCGCTGATCATCCTGGTCTCGGTGCCGATGTCGATCGCCGGCGCGCTGGCCTTCATCAGCGTCGGCGTCGGCGGCGCCACCATGAACATCTACACCGAGGTCGGGCTGGTGACGCTGATGGGGCTGATCTCCAAGCACGGCATCCTGATCGTCGAGGTCGCCAACGGCCTGCAGAAGGCGGGCAAGACCAAGCGCGAGGCGATCGAAGGCGCCGCCGCCATCCGGCTGCGCCCGATCCTGATGACCACCGGCGCCATGGTGCTGGGCGTGGTGCCGCTCATCATGGCGTCCGGGGCCGGGGCGGTGTCGCGCTTCAACATGGGGCTGGTCATCGCCAGCGGCCTGGCCATCGGCACGCTGTTCACCCTGTTCGTGGTGCCGGCGGTCTACATGCTGATCGCGGCGAAGCATCAAACCGAGGCCGCGCCGGAACCGCATCCGGCACCGAGCCCGGCCCCCGATCCAACCAGGGCGTGACCGCTCAGGCCGGCCCGGCGTCCAGCATCGCGGGCAGCCGGGCCGCCAGCGCGTCGATGGCCGCGCGGGTCTTCGACGGCAGGTGCCGGCTCTGCGGCCACAGGGCATGGACATCGAAGACGAAGCCCGGGCGGTCCGCGAACAGCTGCACCAGGGTGCCGTCCCACAGCCGGTCGGCGATCTGCCAGTACGGCAGCCAGGTGATCCCGGCGCCGCCGGCCGCGGCGTCGGCGATCGCCTCCAGGTCGTCGAAGCGGACCCGGCCGTCCAGCGCCAGGTCCCGCATCTGCCCGTCCGGCTCGGGAAAGCGCCAGGCCGCGAGCCGTCCCGCCCGGCCATAGACCAGAAGCTCATGGGCGGCCAAGTCCTCCAGACTGCTCGGCGTCCCGTGCCGGTCCAGATAGGCAGGGGCGGCGCAGACCGCCATGGCCATGCGCCCGACCCGCCGCGCCGCCAGGCCGGCGACGTCCGGCAACGGGCCGGTGCGGACCGCGAGGTCGATGCCGTCCTCCACCAGATCGGCCGGGCGGTCGGTGAAGGACAGCTCCAGCTGCAGAGTCGGGTGCTGGCGAACCAGGTCGAGCAGAACCGGCGCGACGCAATGGCGGCCGACCAGCAGCGGCGCCGTGACCTTCAGCCGGCCCGCCGGCGTCGCACGGCCGGTGTCGATGTCGGCTTCCGCCGTCTCCAGTTCGGCCAGCACGCGCCGGCAGCGCTCGAAATAGGCCTGGCCGGCCTCGGTCAGGCTCTGGCTGCGGGTGGTGCGGTGGAACAGGCGGGTGCCCAGCCGGTCCTCCAGCCGTGCGATGCTCTTGCCGACCGCGGAGCGGGACAGGCCGACGCGCTCCGCCGCCAGGGCGAAGCTGCCGGCCTCCGCCACCTGGACGAAGAGGCTGATGCCGTTGAGGCGATCGATCATCGCAGGGCTCGATTGGTTCGTTCCATTCCACAGTAATGGGAAATATCGGCAGCACTGGAGAGAAAATGCCTCGCCTATGGTTGAAGCGGCCCGATTTGGGTCAGGCAAGAACCTGACGAGCACGAGCATGAAACGGTGGCAGATGTCCCGGCTGGGACGCGACGGCCTGAGCCTGGTCGACGCGGCGATCCCGCGGCCGGGGCCGGGCGAGATCCTGGTCAAGGTCGGGGCGGTGTCGCTGAACCACCGCGACAAGCTGGTGGTCGAGAGCGGCATGGGCATGACGCTGGACTTTCCGCTCACACCCGGCTCGGACATGGCCGGGACGGTGGTCGAGGCCGGCGCCGGCGTGTCCCGCTTCGCCACCGGCGACCGCGTGCTCGGCACCTTCTGGCCGGGCTGGATCGATGGCCTCGCCAGCGGTCCGCGGGCGGCGCTGGGCGGGCCGCTGCCGGGCGTGCTGTCGGAATATCTGGTGCTGCCGCAGGATTGGGCGGTGGCAGCGCCGCGCCGACTGGATGACGCGGCCGCCAGCACGCTGCCCTGCGCCGGGCTGACCGCCTGGTTCGCGCTGGTCGAGACCGGCGGCCTGAAGGCCGGCCAGACCGTGGTGGCGCAGGGCACCGGCGGGGTGGCGCTGTTCGGCGTGCAGATCGCCCGCGCCCATGGCGCCGAGGCGATCGCGATCTCCGGCGACCCTGCCAAGCTGGAGCGGGCGCGGGTCCTGGGCGCGACCCACGGCATCGACCGTCACGCCACACCCGACTGGGGGCGGGTGGTGCGCGAGGTGACCGGCGGCCGCGGCGCCGACCATGTGCTCGAGCTGGTGGGTGGCGCCAACATGGCGCAGACGGCGGAGGCGCTGGCCCAGGGCGGCCGCGTCGCCCTGATCGGGCTGCTGGACGGGCTCAACTTCACCGCCCCGACCGTGCCCGTGATGATGAAGCAGGCGGTGATCCAGGGGATCTCGGTCGGCCACCGGCGGGGGCTGGAGGACCTGGTCCGCGCCGTCGACGGCACCGGCCTGGCCCCGGTGATCGACGCCGAATACGCCTTCACCGACCTGCCGGCCGCGCTCGACCATCTCGACCGCGGACCATTCGGCAAGATCGTGGTTCGGGTGGATGGGTAGGGGGCTCGCCCCCGCCCCCTTCACTGTCATTGCCCGGCTTGACCGGGCAATCCAGGGGCCATCAAGAACCGCTCTGGCCGCCCCTGGATGCCACGGTCAAGCCGTGGCATGACAAAAGAGAGAACGCCCTCTCGGCCTATTCCACCACGATCCGCACCGGCCGTGACTCGCCGTCCTGCAGCGGCAGGCGGATCTGGAAGCGGTGGGCGCCGGGGGACAGCGGCCAGTAGACCGTCTCGTCCCCGCGCGCCGTGCGGAAGGGCAGGCCGTCGACATACCACACGATCTGCGAGACCCCGGGCGCCGAGGCCTTCAGGGCCAGGCGGTCGAGCGCCGGCGGCATCTCCGGGTTGCGCCAGATCCGGGCGTTCTGCTCCGGCATGGTGATCGACAGGCGCGGCGGCTCGGCGGAGCCGATGCCGGGGCCGCCGGCCTGGGGCTGGGCCACGGCCGGGATCAGCGCCGGCGCGGCCGCATCCGCCTTCACCCATTCGACCAGGCGCTGGCGGCAGAAGGCGGGGGCGGGGCCGCCGGCCGGGACGCACAGCTCGACCGGCTTGTAGGCCCGCGGCACCGGAAAGCTGGCGTCCAGCAGGTCGCCCGGCCGGGCGCCGTGCAGGCCCAGCAGCACGTCCTGCGCCAGCTTGGCGGCGGAGCCGGCGCCGGCGACCTGGCGCATGGTCCCGGCATCCGGCCGGCCGAACCAGACCCCGACCATGTAGTCCTGCGACCAGGCCACCACCCAGGCGTCGCGGTACCCTTGGGACGTGCCGGTCTTCAGCGCCACCGGGAAGGGGAATTCGGTGGTGCCGTAGCGCGGGAAGCTGGGCAGCCGGGCCATCGGGTCGGACAGGAACAGCGTGACCAGCCGGGCGATGTCGGGCGACAGCACCCGGCGCGGCGCCGCCTGGGCCTGGCCGCGATACCAGCTGAGGTCGCGCAGGATCCCGTCATCGGCCAGGGCGCCATAGGCCCGCAGCAGCTTGTCCAGGCTGGTCGGCAGCGACCCGATCGCCATCGACAGGCCGAAATTCTCGGCCGGGACGTCCAGGTCGTGCAGCCCGAGGTCGCGGAAGAAGCGGAAGCCGCTGTCCAGCCCCACCCGGCGCAGCAGGTTGGTGGCCGGGATGTTGCGCGAATTGGCCAGCGCCTGGCGCGGCAGCACCGGCCCGAGGAAGCTGCGGTCGGCGTTGGAGATGCCGGACGCGCCCTCGGGCATGTCGGCCATCACGTCGGTCGGGGACAACAGCGCGCGCTGCATCGCCAGGGCGTAGACGAAGGGCTTCAGCGTGCTGCCGGGCGACCGGATGGTGCGGCTGAAGTCGATCGACCCGCCGTTGGCGCCGCCGTAGCGGGCGCTACCGACATCGGCCAGCACCTCGCGGGTGTCGCGCCGGGCGACGATCACCGCCACCTGCTGCGCCCCCATCGGGCTGAGCGCCCGCAGCTGCCGCCGGGCCGCCGCGGTCACCGTCTCCTGGATATCGAGATCGAGCGTGGTGCGCAGCCGCGGATCGGTCGGGTCCAGCGCCTCGGCGCCGTCGCGCGCGATCATCTGGCGCAGCCGCAGGATGGCGGGCACCGCATCGGGCCGGCGCGGCGTCGGCGGCAGGCGCAGATCGGCCAGCTGGGCGGTGGCCAGGCTCAGCTCCTCGGGGCCGATCACGCCTTGCTGCGCCAGCTCGTCCAGCGCCCGCTGGCCGCGCTGCTTGGCCTTGGCCAGGCCCAGCGGGCGGCGTGGATTCATCGTGCCCGGCGCCTGCGGGATGGCAGAGAGCAGGGCGATCTCGGCCCAGCTCAGATCCGCCACCGGCTTGTCGAAATACCAGCGCGCGGCATGGGCGATGCCGTGGCTGCCATTGCCGTAGGGCACCAGGCGCAGGTAGTGGGCCAGCAGCGTCCTGCGGTCATAGCGCTGGGTCAGCACCAGCGCGGTGCCGGCCTCCACCGCCTTGGCCCACAGGGTGCGCGACCGCGGCTCCTGCATCCGGGCGATCTGCATGGCGATGGTCGAGGCGCCGGACCGCACCCGGCCGCCCTCGATGTTCTGCCACAGGGCGCGGGCGACGGCGCGGGGGTCGACGCCGGGATGGTCCCAGAACCGCCGGTCCTCCAGCGCCAGGGTGGCGCGCACCACGCGGTCGGGCAGGGGGTCGACGGTCCAGTAGCCGTAGTCGACGAAGCGCCGGCCGTCCTCGGTGCGCTCCTCATGCCCGATCTGGGCGACGAACCGGCCTTGCCGGTCGTAGAGGATCGGGGTCGGCGCCGGCGCCTCGAGATGCGCCCGCTGCGCCACCTGCATGGCGAACAGGCCGGAGACGGCGACGACCAGGGCCAGCGCGGCCCAGCCGATCCGCCGCCGCCAGGGGCGGCGGGGCGGGGTTGGTGGTGCGGGGGCGGCCATCTAAACCCGCCCCACCATCTTGTCCCCCCTCCCCCTGCGGGAGGGGGGTAGGGGGAGGGGGTTCTCTCCGCGAGAACCGGCGATCGCTCGCCACAAGCCTGTCTGGATGGTGGACGCGGAGCCCCGCCCATTCGCGCGCCGACGCGCGCAGACCCCTCCCCCTAACCCCCTCGGGGAGGGGGGACTATTTTTGAGGGGCGTGGCGGCCGCCATCATCCATGACTCACGGGCTGACGACGACACGGGCGCCGGCGCTGGCCCCATAAACACCCGCCCGGTACATCATCTCGGCCTCGCCCGGCGGCTGGATGAAGCTGCCCGCCACCTGCGCCCGCAGGCGGAAGCGCAGGGTCAGGGTGCCCTTGTCCAGCCGGTCGTAGAACACCCGGACCTCGTCGTCGCCATAGCTGGAATAGCTCGGCGGCGCCGACGGCCCGGCCGAAGGTGCTGCTTCCGCCGGCGCGGTCGCCAGGTTGGGGTTCAGCGGCTCGAAGCCGGCCGCGATCGGCAGCCGGATGGCGACCTGGGTCCGCGCCTCCGGGTTGATCAACTCGGCCACCTCCTCGACCACGTCGCCGGCGGAGACATGGATGGCGCCGTCCCCGCCCGGATCCAGCCGTTCCAGCGGGCCGTCGGCCGGCACGCGGTACAGCTGGCGCGACAGCACGAAGCCATCCTGCACCGCGGTCGCCGCCGATCCCGGGGCCTTGGGCAGCCAGCGGCTGTCGCCCAGCGCCACCACGGTCTGGCCGCCATGGTTGACCACGCCGATCGGCCCGCCCTGGTCGGTGGTCCAGCGCAGCACCGGGGTCTCGGCCTCCAGCGTGCCGGACTGCTCGCCCCCGGGCAGCGAGGCCGCCACCGGCACCGACCCGCTCGGCGCCACCCAGGCCGCGGCGAGGGCGCGCAGCGCCGCCGCATCGGCATTGGTGCTGCCCCAGCCAGAGCCGTCGCCGAGGCCGATCAGCCCGGTGCGCAGCAGGCCCAGCAGCGGGTCCTCCGGCGCGGCGCGGGTGACCGCCAGCATCACCTCCGACAGGGTGCGGGTCTCCGACGGCAGGATCATCGGGTCCGCCGGGCGGTCCTGCAGCCCGGCATAGACCGGCTTGCCGTCGCGCGACAGCAGCCGGACATTGGCCTTGACCTGGTCCAGCAGGGCCGAGACCTGGCGCGGATCGGCATCCGGCGCGGCGGCGACGATCGCCGTCACCTGGGCCAGCGATTCCAGCGGCAGCAGCGCCGCGCGGCGGCTCAGCTCCGCCACATAGGCCGGGTCCACATCCCCGCCCGCGGCCAGCGCGGCCAGGGCGGCGACCCGCTCGCGGATCTCCTCGCCATAGAGGAAGCGGGGATAATCCGACCGCAGCGCCTGCTTCAGCACCTGGGCCAGCCGGTCCTTCAGCGCCGGGTCGACGGTCTCGCCGGCCTGGGTCGCCTGGACCAGGAAGTAATAGGCGTAGGCGGTCAGGATCACCGACCCGCGCGACTTCGGCCAGAAGCCCACCAGGCCGTCGTCGTCGGTGTTGCGGCCGATGGTCAGGATGGTCTTCTGGACGTCGGCGGAGACGCGGTCGCTCAGCCCGGCCGCGGCCAGGATCGGGTCGAACGGCTTCAGCGCCAGCTCGGCCGAGGACAGGCCGATCACCTGCTCGGTGCAGCCGAAGGGATAGTCGGCCAGGGCGTTGAGGCCGGCGACCAGCCGCACCAGCGCCGGGTCGCCCGCCAGCACCACCGAGGCGGAGTAGGAGCCGGGGCGGACGTCGCCGGGTTCGGTCAGCAGGTCCTGCCGGGCGCCGGGCGCCAGCTCGACGATGCGGCGCTGGCGCAGCGGCGGCCGGTCGGGCCGGATCGGCAGCGCGATCTCGACCGCGTCGCCGGCCTTGTCGGCGTCGCGCTGCAGCAGCAGGCGCAGCTTGGCCGTGTCCTGGCCCGGCGCCGGGTCGGGCACCGAGACCGGGAAGGTGATCCGCGCCGGGTGGGCGCCGTCCCAGGCGAAGGCGCGGTCCTTCGACCCCTGGACGGTCAGCCCGTCGACGCTGATGCCCGCTCGGCCGGATCCGCCGGGGCCTTCGACCACGCGGCCGATCAGCCCGGCGTCGAAGCTGTCGCCCGGCCGCACGAAGCGGGGCAGGGCCGGCTGGGCCACGATCGGCTGGCGCACCTTGACCTCGCCGACGCCGAAGCCGAAGCGGTCGGCGCCGCTGGTGACCACGGCGCGCAGCTTGTAGACGGTCAGCGTGTCCGGCAGCTTGACCTTGACCTTGGCGGTGCCGTCCGGCCCGACCTGGACATGCGGCAGGTAGATCGGCACCGGGTTGAAGTTGCGGCGGACGGAGATGTTCTCCACCCCCCATTCATCGGTCGCCTCGTCGCCGCCGGGCACCTCCTCCAGCGGGATCACGCCGAACGCCATGTTGCGGGTGTCGCGCGCCGCCATCTTCGCCATGCGGGCGACGATGAACTTGGGCAGCGGGTCCAGCGGCTGTTCCCTGGCCAGGGACAGCACCGCCTGGTCGACCATCCAGAAGGTGGCCTCGCCCGACAGCGGCTTGCCCTTCAGGTCGGCCAGATGCAGCGTGACCTCGATCTCCTGCGCCGGCCGGGCGCTGGGCGGGGCGTCCAGCGTCACCGCGACCTGGTTCTCCACCGGGGTCACCTTGACCCAGGCGGTGGTCGCCAGCGTCACCGGCTTGCCCTGGTCGAACGGCGCGGTGGCGGCCTGCTCCGGCCCGGGCAGCCGCCCGCGCATGACCAGGAAGTTCACCGCCAGCCGGGGCAGCTGCTGCTTGCGGATCGGCACGGTGTAGCGGCCGAAGCCGTTGGTGATGTCGACCCAGTCGTAGCGGAACTGGCCCTCCGGCTCCTCCACCACGGCCAGGGCGCGGGCGGTCTGGAACGGGCTCTCGATCACCAGCGTCGCGGTCTCGCCCGGGGCGTAGGCATCCTTGTCGCTGGTGACGGTGACGTTCTGCCCCGGCGGCCGCGACCAGGTCACCGGCGTGTCGCCGGCGGCGAACAGGTCGACCTTGACCGACTGGGCGCGGCCGATCTTGTCGGCGGCCTCGATCGAGACGATGTAGACCCCGGCCTCCGGCAGGGCGAAGTGCAGTTTCTGGACGTCGGCGGTGGAGGTGACGCGGCGCTCCTCGACGGTGTCGTCGATGACCTGGGTGACGTATTTCGCCGATCCCTGGCTGAAGTCGCTGGCCTGCAGCACCGCGTTCCAGTTGCGGTGGATCAGCTTGACCGTCATCTCGACGCCGGCCAGCGGCTTGCCCGCGGCGTCGACCGCCAGGATCTCCGGGTCGATCGCATCCGCCTTGGGCAGGTAGCGCGGCACCTTCAGCCCCAGGGTGAAGGGCGGCAGCGCCACCACATGCTGGGTGCTGCGGATCTGCATGTCGTCGTCGCCGGTGACCGTGGCCTCGACCACGTAGCGGCGGGGCTGGGCGGTCGGCTCGATGGTCGGGTCCAGGGTGATCTGGGCCGACCCGCCGGCATCGGTCTTGCCGTCCTGCTGCAGCACCGGGGTCGAGCGGAACTCATGCTCGCCGGAGAAGCGGGAATCGCTGGAGAACTGGAAGCCCTCGCGGCCCGGCGGGGTCCAGCTGTAGGGGAACTGGGTCACCCGCCACTTGATCGGGCGGTCGGCCAGCAGGCCGCCGGCGAAGTAGCGGGCCAGCAGCGAGACCTGGATCTGGCTGTCGAGGGGTGCTGCATCCGGGCCGTTCAGCAGCACCTCGAAGGTCGGCAGCTTATAGGCCTCCTTCTTGAAGGCCACCTGGCCGCATTCGGTGCCGTCCTCATCGACGAAGCGGACGCTGTAGTCGCCCGTCGCCTCGGTGGTCTCGTCGAAGCGCTGGTAGAAGCCGCCATTGGCGTCCAGCGTCACCGGCAGGCGCCATTCCTGGTCGTCCGGCCCGTTGATCACCGCCTCGCCCTTGCCGCCGGCAAAGGACAGGGCGCCGCCGAGATAGGAGCGGACGAAGCCGCGGATCTCGACCGCCTCCTCCGGCCGGTAGATCGGCCGCTCGGTGAAGACATGGCACAGGGTCTGCGCCTGCTCGCGCCGCGCCGAGACGTCGCCGAAGCCCCAGGCCAGCCAGGGCTCCTCCGGCTTGGTCCAGATCTCCTGGGCGTATTCCTCCGGCCCCTGGTCGGGCTCCAGCACCAGCGTGTCGGTGCCCTTGGTCACGACGATGCGGCGGATCTCCGGCTCCTGGGCGTAGACGCCCTTCGGCGTCCACACGAAGCTGCCATCGGCCTGGGTGACGCCGCGCTGCAGGGTGACGAAGGCGTCGTCGCGCACGCCCTCCAGCCGGACCTCGGCGCCCTCGACCGGCTTGGCGGTGTTCAGCGAGGTGACGGCGAAGCGGATGCGCTGCGGCTCCTCCACCGTCGACAGGGTCAGGTCGGTGACCTGCAGCCGCAGCCAGCGCCGGCTGCCGCCATCCATCGGCCGCAGCCCGACCAGATAGGTGCCGGGCTGGTTGGCGCCGGCGATCTTCTGCAAGAGCGGCTTGAGGTCGAGGCCGAACTTGGCCGACACGCCGCCGCGCAGCGAGGGCAGGGGCACCAGCTCGGACACGGCGGGAGAGCCGAGGGCGGCGATGCGCTCGGCCATGGCGTCGCGGTCGATCTGCGCCGCGTCGCGCCAGGGCGACGGCTCGTTGCCGGCCAAAGGCGGCGCGGTGTCGTCGTCGGTGGTCAGCCCTTCCGGCGGGAACGGCCAGAAGTCGCGGCCCAGCGGGTCGATGCGGTGGATGCGGATGTCGGCGCGGTCATAGCCATGGCCGCGCAGCGGCACCATCTGCGGGCCGAACCGCTCGCTGATGCCCTGGCCGGCATCCCAGGCCAGCGCCGGCAGGTCGGGCGGGAACACGAAGCGGGCGGAGGTCGCGGCGCCGGACAGGGCGCGGCCGCGCACATCCTTCACGCTGCCGGGGTCGATCCGCAGGGTGTAGACCGTGTCGGGCAGGAAGCGGCCGGTCAGGGTCAGGTTGCGGCCGTCGGGCTCCAGCGCCAGGTCGTCGACCGCCGGGGTGATGCGGAACACGTCGCGGGCGCGGACCACGTCCAGCGCCTCGGGCTCGCTGGAGAAGCGCAGATGCAGCCGGCGCGGCCCGGGCGGCTGCGCCTCCTCGCCCTCATAGGCGGGGGGCGGGCTGCAGCGCAGCACGCCGTCCTGCAGGTCCTGCTGGAAGCTGCCGCCGCAGGCGGTGTCGGTGACGGTGAAGGGCGCGGCGCTGCGCAGTCGCAGCTCGAAGATCGGGTCGTCCAGCCCGGCGGCGTCCGACAGGCGCAGCCGCAGGATCGCCATCCGCCCGTCGGGAATCGGCTGGCGCAGGGTGACGACATAGCTCTGCTGGGCGCTGCGGTCGGCCCGCTCCAGCGCCTTGACCGTGAAGTCCTGCGCCGTCAGCTGCTGGCTGCCCTGGCCGTCAAAGCCGGGCAGGGGCCGCAGCTCGATGGTCAGCAGGCGGGTCAGGGCCTGGACGTCGACCGGGTCGGCGAAGGTCAGGCCGATGGTGTCGAGGTCGGCGATGCCGTCCGGCTGGTCGGCCGGGCTGGTGGCGACCGGGGTCGGCAGCAGCGGGATCAGCTCGGTGCTGCGGCCGGCGGAGGCGACGGTGACGCGGCGCAGCGGCTCCCACGGGTCGGCCGGGCGGAACTGCAGCACACGGGGGCCCAGCCACTGCCAGGCGCCGGCCTGGTCGGGCGACAGCGTGGCGTATTTCGCGGGATTGTCCTCCGGCCCGCCGGCGCGGGGGCCGGTGTCGCGGTCGAAGAACACCGTGATCGGGTCCCAGCGGCGCAGGAAGCGTTCCGGCACCACCTGGGCGCCGTCGGCGCGCTGCAGCTGGTCCAGCGGCACCGGCGCCGCGGCCGGCGACGGCGCGGTCTGCGCCAGGGCCGGCACGGCGAGGGTGGCGAGAAGGGCGAGGGCCAGGGGAAGGGCCGAGGGATGACGGGGGCGCATCACTTGCCTCTCACGCTGCTTGCGGCGGGGGCCAACCCGGCCAGGTCCAGATAGTCACGGATGACGTCCTCGGGCGGTCCGCTCGGCCGGGCCTTGATCCCGACCACGGCCGGCCGCACCAGGCTGGCCGGCGCGTCGGGCGGCACCCGCACCTCGACCAGGTAGCGGCCAGGGGCCAGATGGCGCATCTGCACCACCCCGTCGCCCAGCGGCTGGCCCTGGGCGTCGAGCAGCCGCACGGACACCCGGTCGGGTTCGGCGCGGATGCCGATGCCGATGTCGCTGTCCTTCTCGACGGTGAAGCCGAACAGCCCGGTGCCGCCGGACGCGACGGTGACGGGGTCGCCGACGCCTTCGGCCAGCGGCACGATCGGCGTGGCGACCAGCTCGATCGACCCCGACAGCGGCCCATCCTGCGGCGAGAACAGGTGCAGCAGCGACGCATCCTGGAGATAGCGGTGGAACTCGGCCCCAGCCGGGTACAGCACCGGCTCGTCGCCATCGGCGGCCAGGATCACCGGCGCGGTGGTGCGGGCGGTCAGCAGCGCGGGGGCGGCCGACCGGACCCGCA
Source organism: Inquilinus sp. 2KB_23 (assembly GCF_052115705.1). Lineage (NCBI taxonomy): Bacteria > Pseudomonadati > Pseudomonadota > Alphaproteobacteria > Rhodospirillales > Rhodospirillaceae > Inquilinus > Inquilinus sp. 2KB_23. Next base: position 250,709 of record NZ_JBFRHF010000003.1, read on the forward strand.
GGGTCATGGCCTCGCCGGCCAGGGGCAGGCTTCCCGGCAGCGGCGCGTCCTGCAGCTCCGGCTGCGGCCACGGCCCGTACTCGTTGGCCTCGCGCCACACCGCGACCAGCCCGGCGTCGTGGTGCAGCACCACGGTTCCGGGCCCGGTCAGCTGGATCCGGTGGCCGCGGGTGACCTTGCCGTCGCGGCCGATCACGGTGGCGTCGGCGGCCCCAGCCACGACCAGGCGGTGGCCGGGGCCGGTGTCGGCCGGCAGCTGCAGCAGCACCATGCCCTCGGCGCCGTAGAAGCGCTTCAGCATGCCGTCGAAGGCCGGCGCGGGCCCCGGGATCTGCGACAGCGCGACCGGCGCCGGCACCGTCCCGGTGTTGATCAGCAAAACCTCGGTCCAGTCGCTGTCCAGCGACCAGCTGGCCGGCGCGGCGCCGGCCCAGGCGGTGACGGCGTCGCGGTTGTCCTGGCGCAGGGCGAGGGCGGCGACGCCGGCCGGCAGGTCCAGCCGCAGCCGCTTCGGCCCGGCGGGCAGGATCACCGGCAGCACCGTGCCGGGGGCCAGGGTCGCGGACAGGTCGGCCTCGGCGCGGCGCTCGGGGACCAGGGTCACGTCCAGCCCGGTCAGCTCCAGCCGCAGCGCCCCGGCACCGGCGGCGTTGCGCACGGTCAGCGGCGTGGCGGGTTCGGCCGCGGCGATGGCCTCGCCATCGGCCACGCCCATGCCGAAGCCGGCCTCCAGCCCGGGCTGGCCGTCGCCTGATCGCGCCAGCCACACCCGCAGCTTGTTGGTCTGCGCCACGGCCGGCAGCGTCGCGGTCTCGCCGGCGGCGAGGTCCAGCACGATGGTCTTCGACGGGTCGGCGGCCAGCGGCTGCAATGCCAGTTTGGCCGTCGGCGCGGCCCGGCTGAGCAGCCAGACCCGGTCGGATTGCGGCGCCAGCACGGTGCCGCCGAGCGGGCGCAGGGCGCGCCCGGGGACCGAGCCCTGCCACAGGGCGTCGGGCGCATCGTCGACCTGGCTCAGCCCGGCGCCCGGCGTCGCCACCAGCGCGGCGGCCAGGGTCTGCGGCAGGCCGTCCAGCGGCACCGCGGCCAGCACCACCGATCCGGCCTTCTGCGGCTGGGCGGTGACGATCCGGGCGGCGACCCGCACGGCCTCGCCGCCGCCATCGACGGTCCAGGTCGACAGGCGCCACGGCCGGCTGTCGTCGCCATCGGCCGGCACCGCGACCACGGGGGCCAGGCCCCGGTCGATCGCCACGCTAGTCCAGGCGCCGTCCTGACCCCGGCGCTCCAGCGCCAGCATCAGCTCGGCGGTCGAATGGGCCGCGGCGACCATCAGGCTGCCCGTGGCGGCCGCCGGCATGGCGAGGTGATGGACGGTCGGCCCCTTCAGCTCGGCCGTGCCGGTCGGCGCCGCGGCGGCGCCGGCGGTGTCGTCGGGCGGCAGCGACAGCCGCAGCTCGGTGGTGGGGCCCGACCCGTCGCCGGAACTGTCGAAGGAGTCCGAGCTTTCGGAATCGTCGGAGCTGTCGCTGGATTCATCGCTGCTGGTGGTCGTCGCCGCCTCGACCTGGGCGAGGTCGAGGCTGTAGCGGCCGGCCGGCAGGTATTGCGACACGGCGATGTTCCAGTCGCCGTCGCGGTCGTCGAAGCGGCCCAGCACCTGGCCCTCTGCGTCGCGCAGCGTGGCCTTGACGTCCAGGCCGCCGAAGCTGGTCAGGCTGACCACCCGGTCGGCGGCGATGCTGAACGGCACCGTCGCCGGCAGCGCGACGTTGCGCGGCGTGTCCGGCTGCAGGTCGTCGGTGTGCAGCGCCAGGGTGTAGTCCAGCCGGTCGTTGCGGCCCAGGCTGGTGGCCTCGACCCGATAGTGACCCGCCGGCAGCTCGGCCTCATAGGCGGCGGCGCTGCTGAAGCGGGCGACCGGCGGCGCGTCCGGCGTGTCCAGCCGGCGCAGGTCGGCGACCATGCCCTCGCCCAGGGTCAGGCTGGTCTTGGCCGGCCCCTCCAGGGCGAAGTCCCACTGGTCGGGCGTGCGGGGATCGCCGCGCCCTTCCGGCTCGCGCCACTGGAAGCTCTGCTCGGCATCGAAGGGCAAGGGGTGCGGGCCATGACCTTCCAGCGCCACCTCGGGCACGATCCGGGTCAGCCGGGCCACCACCTCGGTGTCGACCGCCTCGGGCAGGATCATCAGGCGGTAGCGGCCGGCGGCCAGGGTCTGCTCCAGGTCCGACAGGTCGCCGGCGGGCAGCAGCGGCCAGCCCTCGGCATCCTCCAGCCGGGCGGTGAAGCTGCGGTTCAGCCCCAGGATCTCCAGCCGGTAGTCGCCATCGGCCGGGATCTCGATCGGGAACAGAATGCCGCTGCCGGCGGGCAGGGCGGCGCGCACGCTGCCGGCCGGGACCAGGGCGGCGCCGCCCAGCATCGGGGTCGGGCGGGCGGTGATGCCGACGCGGCCAGCGGTGTCCTTCGACCCGACGGCGACGCGGTAGCGGCCGGCGCGCAGATACTGCTGCAGCAGCATGTTCTGGCCGGCGCCATTGGCCGCGGCGTCGCCGAGCGAGGCGATGAAGGCGGTGGCGATCGACCCCGTGGTGCTCAGCCGGCCCAGCGTCTCGACCCGGTACAGCCCGCCCTCGGCGACATCGAGGGTGAAGCTGCGCTGGGTGTCGCGGCCGAGGTCGAAGAAGAACGGCTTGGTCGCCTCCAGCCGGGTCAGGGCCGGCAGCGGCGTCACCACCGGGTTCGCCACCGGCGCCTCCGGCAGGCGCCAGGACAGGATGGTGTTGCGCGGCTGGTCGGGCGGCGGCAGTTGCAGCGTCACCGACCCGTCGGCGGCCGGCTTGGGCTGCGGCAGCGCCAGGGCGCCGCCGCCGACCACGGTGGCGACCAGCGTGCCCTCGTCCGGGTGGCGCAGCGGCACGGTGACCGCCTCGCCCGCCGCCTGGGTCACGGTCAGCGGCCCCTGCGCCAGGTCGGGCGGCGAAGACCGGGCCGACAGCCCGGCCGAGGTGCCGGGGCCGCCGTTCTGGACCAGGTAGAAGGTCTGGCCGGACGCCACGGTGCGCCGCCCGAAGGCCACCACGGGCGCCGCCGGCTGGATCGGCTTTGGGTCGGGCGGCACCACCCCCGGCGGCCCGACGGTGAGATCGAGGATGCCGCTGGCGCTGTCCACCGGGTCCAGCCGCAGCAGGTACCAGCCGGCCGCCAGGTCCCACACCTGCGGCGCCGCGCCGTTGGTGCGGGCGGGCAGGGGCGACCCGTTGGGATAGGTGATCGCCGGCTTGATGGTCGGGCCGTCGCTGCGCACCGTGACCGGGCCGGGCGCGGTGACCTGCAGCAGCAGCGTGCTGGCGCCGCGCAGGTTGAAGCGCTGGCGCCAGGCCAGGCCGGGCCCGATCTGCGGCGCGTTGCTGGCGACGGTGATGCTGGGCTTGTCGGCGCCGTCGGAGCGGATCACCGCCAGGGTGGAGGGCAGTTCGTCGCCGCCGAAGCCGATGGTCGGGGCGGACAGCCACCAATCCCCGGCCTGCGACAGCTCGCGGCTGCCCGGGGTCTCGATCGCGCGCAGCTGGAAGGCCTGGCCGGCGGCGCCGGTCACCTCCAGCACGCGGTCGCCGGTGCTCTGCGCCCCCGCCGACAGCGACACCGTCGGCTCGCGGCTCTTGCGGTCGATGCCGGCGCCGGATTGGGCGTTGATGCCGTCATACAGGCGCAGGCCGGCCGGCGCGGCCGCCGGCAGGTCCAGCCGGTAGGTCGTGGCGGCATTGCCGATGCGGTACAGGTCGCGGCCGAACGGGCCGATGGTGCCGCCGATCCAGCCGGCGGCCAGGGCGTCGGAGGCGCCGAAGCGGATGTGGAAGGGCTGCTCGGTCTTGCCGTCGGCCCACACCGCGGCGGGGCCGCCATAGGCGGTGACCAGATAGGCGCCGGGCTCCAGCGCGCCCTCGAAGACGATGTCGGTCATCGGGTGGCCCGCCACCGGCTCGGTGGTGCGCAGCCGGCCGGTCTGCGGCACCAGGTCTGTGCCGTTCAGCCAGAAGCGCAGATCGGCCAGGCCGCGGCCGGCGGCCTCCAGGCGCAGCGGCGCCGGGCCGTCGACCATCAACCAGTAGGACCGCTGCTGCAGGTCGGCCAGCTCGCCGCTCACCACCGCGCCGTCGCGCGGCCGCAGGCTGGGCGGCTGGTCGTCCTTGAACGGCGCCACCGACAGGGCGACCTCCCCCTCGGCCGCCTTGGCGCCGAACAGGCGCAGCTTGTAGGTGCCGACATCCAGCAGCGCGTCCAGCCGCCCGTCGGTGGCGCCGGCCTCGCCCGACGGCTCGGACGGGCCGGTCAGCATGTCGACCAGCTGCAGCGCCACGCCGCTCTGGCTGCGCACGCGGATCGAGAAGCGGCCGGGCTGCAGCACATGCAGCAGCGTGTCGTGCTGGCCGGCGGTGGGGAATTTGTCCTGGTCGATGGTCGCCGCCGCATCCGGGCGGGTGGGCAGCGCGGCGGGCTGCGCCCAGGCCTGCGGCACCATGAGGAAGACGACCAGGCTCAAGACCTGCGACCAGCGACCTGCATTCATGGCGTCTTCCCCCAGCCCCGTCCCGTCGGACTGCATCGACCGGGCAATTGTTTCAATAGGATTCGTGGCATTTCGATGATCTTCGCCGTGTTTTTCTTGGGCCTTCAGTATTTCGGGGGCGCCGGCATGCATTCGCCATGGGCGGCCGGCGCGTCCGTCCGGCTGCCCCCAAGCGAGTCGAAGGGGACAGCCCAGCGTCGCCGTCTCCCGGCTGGTCGACCTATCCAAGCCGGGAGCCAGGGTGGTGGAGCTGACGGTCAGCGCGCCGGTTCCGCTATCCGATGTCGGGGCGGTGAAGGCGGCGCTGATGGGGCGGATCAACGCGGCCCTCGGCCGCCTCGCCGCCGCCCCCGACGCCCCCGCCGCGGGGAATGGGTGAGGGGTACCGGGCCTCTCTCTGAGCGCCCTCCCTCTTCGTCATTGCGAGGAGGCGAAGCCGACGAAGCAATCCATAGCGCCGCACGAGCGGCCCGATGGATTGCTTCGCTGCGCTCGCAATGACGAATGGGGGTGAGTGGGTGGCTCCGGCCTCTCCGGGGGTCAACGGCAGGGCGGGCCTTGCCTCGAGCGCGCGTGGACCCTAAAACCCGCGGATAGCCCGGAAAGACCTGCCCGCATGTCCTCGCTCGCCGCCAAGCTGACCGAAACCGTCGCCGCCGCCTTCGCCGCGGAGGGGCTGCCGCCCGAACTCGGCATCGTCACCGTCTCGAACCGCCCGGATCTCGGGCAGTTCCAGTGCAACGGCGCCCTGCCGGCCGCCAAGCGCGCGGGCGCCAACCCGCGCGAGATCGCGGAGAAGGTGGCCAAGCGCCTGCAGGCGAACCCGGATTTCGACAATGTGTCGCTGGCCGGCCCGGGCTTCATCAACCTGTCGCTGACCGACCCGGTCATCGCCGCCCATGTCGACGCCCAGGCCGGGGACGAGCGGATGGGCGTGCCGCTGGCCAACCCCCCGCGCCGGGTGGTGCTGGACTATGGCGGCCCGAACATCGCCAAGCCGATGCATGTCGGCCACCTCCGCGCCTCGATCATCGGCGACAGCCTGCGCCGGCTGTTCCTGTTCGTCGGCGACGACGCGATCGGCGACGTGCATATGGGCGACTGGGGCACGCCGATGGGCATGGTGATCAGCGAGATCGCCCGCCGCCAGCCGGACCTGCCCTATTTCGACCCCGACTTCACCGGCCCCTATCCCAACGCCAGCCCGGTGACGATGGAGGACCTCGAGGTCCTGTACCCCGCCGCCTCCCAGGCCTCGAAGGCCGATCCGGCGCGGATGGAGGAGAGCCGCCAGGCGACCGCCGAGCTGCAGGCCGGCCGGCCCGGCTACCGCGCGCTGTGGCAGCATTTCATCGACGTCTCGATCGCCGGGATGCAGCGGGAGTTCGACGCGCTGGGCGTGCATTTCGACCTGTGGAAGGGCGAGGCCGCGGTCCACGACCTGATCGAGCCGATGGTGGCGGACTTCCAGGCCCGGGGCCTGGCCGAGACCGACGCCGGCGCCGTCATCGTCCGCATCGCCGAAGAGAGCGACAAGAAGGAGATGCCGCCGCTGATCCTGGTCAAGTCGGACGGCGCCGTCACCTACGGCACCACCGACCTCGCCACCATCATCGACCGGCGCCAGTCGCTCGACCCCGCGCTGGGGCTCTATGTCGTCGACCGCCGCCAGTCGCTGCATTTCGAGCAGGTGTTCCGCGCCGCCCACAAGGCGGGGCTGAACGGCCGGTCCGACCTGGAGCATCTCGGCTACGGCACCATGAACGGGCCGGACGGCAAGCCGTTCCGGACCCGCGCCGGCGGCGTGATGAAGCTGTACGACCTCTTGGACACCGCCACCGAGATCGGGCTGAAGCGCCTGGAGGAGGCGCATCTGGCCGAAGGCTATCCGGAGGAGGAGCGGCGCGAGATCGCCCGCCGGGTCGGCATCGCCGCGGTGAAGTTCGCCGACCTCCAGAACAACCCGTCCTCGGACTACGTCTTCGACCTCGACCGCATGCTGCGCTTCGAGGGCAAGACCGGCCCCTACCTGCAATATGCGGCGGTGCGCGCCCGGTCGCTGCTGCGCCGGGCGGAGGGGCAGGGCGACGCGCCAGGCACCATCCTGTCGGCGGCGAACGAGGGCGACCGGGCGCTGATGCTGCAGCTGGCCCAGCTGCCGGACGCGGTCCGCAATGCCTATGACAAGCGGGCGCCGAACGAGCTGTGCGACTTTGCCTACGCCCTGGCGCGCGAGTTCAGTCGTTTCTACGATGCCTGCCATGTGCTGAGCGAAACCGACGCCGCGCGCCGCGCTTCCTGGCTCGGACTCACGGCTTTGACGCTGCGTCAGCTGGAACAGCTGCTCGGCCTGTTGGGAATAGACGTTCCGGAACGGATGTAACCCGTAAAATATGCTATATCGTCTGACTTAGGGCGGAGCGACCAGCTGAGTCCCGTGACGGTGCAGAAGGGCATCAAGCCCCTCGCGTCATGGGATGGTCATCCGCAACCGAAGGAAGAGGACGGGTTATCATGACCGGTACCGCCGACCGGAGCGCCGCGCTCAGCGCCGCCTGGGCCGAGCCTTGGGCGTCTGCCGCCGAATACTGGGTCGACGCGGCGCAGCGCACGGTGCTGTTCTGGGATGTGCTGCGCCAGCGCGGCAACCAGTATCTCGAACACGCGGCAGACCCGACGCCGCATGTGCTGTCCTACGAGTTCGAGGTCATCCTCGACGGCCGCAGCCTGGAGCGGCCCTGCAATTACATGCTGGTCCGCATCGTGCCGCCCGAGGGCGTGACGGTCGACCCCGACAAGCGGCCCTTCGTCATCGTCGATCCGCGCGCCGGCCATGGGCCGGGCATCGGCGGGATGAAGCCGGAAAGCCAGATCGGCCGCGCCCTGCGCGCCGGCCACCCCTGCTACTTCATCGGCTTCCTGCCGGTGCCGGCGGCGGGCCAGACGCTGGAGGATATCGGCCGGGCCGAGGCCGCCTTCCTGCGCCTGGTGGCGGAGCGGCACCCGAATGCCGAGGGCAAGCCCTGCGTCATGGGCAACTGCCAGGCCGGCTGGGCCCTGGCGATGCTCGCCGCGATCAAGCCCGACATCGTCGGGCCGATGATCCTGGCCGGCGCGCCGCTGTCCTACTGGGACGGGCCGCGCGGCAAGAACCCGATGCGCTATCTCGGCGGCCTCGCCGGCGGCGGCTGGCCGGCGGCGCTCAGCGCCGATCTCGGCCATGGCCGCTATGACGGCGCCCATCTGGTGCAGAATTTCGAGAGCCTGAACCCGTCAAACACGCTGTGGTCCAAGCAGTACAACCTCTACACCAAGATCGACACCGAGGTGCCGCGCTACCTCAGCTTTGAGAAGTGGTGGGGCGGCTATGTCCTGCTGAACGCCAACGAGATCGAGACCATCACCGAGGATCTGTTCGTCGGCGACAAGCTGGCGGCGGGCCAGCTGGCGACCTCGGACGGGCGCAAGATCGACCTGCGCAACATCAAGTCGCCGATCGTGGTGTTCTGCTCGCAGGGCGACAACATCACCCCGCCGCAGCAGGCGCTGGGCTGGATCCTGGACCTCTACGACTCGACCGACGACATCGTCGCCAATGGCCAGACCATCATCTACGCCATCCATGACGACATCGGGCATCTCGGCATCTTCGTCTCCGGCCGCGTCGCGGCGAAGGAGCACAACCAGTTCATCCAGAACATCGACCTGATCGACGTGCTGGCGCCGGGCCTCTACGAGGCTGTCATCACCGAGATGCAGCCGGACGACCCGAACGCCGACCTGATCCGCGGCGACCATGTGGTGCGGTTCGAGGTGCGCAGCGTCAACGACATCCGCGCGCTGGGCATCAACAACACCGAGGAGGACCGCGCCTTCGCCACCGCGGCCCGGGTGTCGGAGATCAACAGCAAGATCTACGGCAGCACCCTGCGCCCGCTGATCCGGGCGGCGTCGAGCGAGCCGGCGGCGGAGCTCGGGCGGCGCTTAAGCCCGCTGCGGCTGCAGTATTCGCTGTTCTCCAACCGCAACCCGGCGATGCTGCCGGTGGCGATGGCGGCCGAGCAGGTGCGCGCGCACCGGCGCCCGGCGGCGGCCGACAACCCGTTCCTGGCGTTCCAGGACCTGATGTCGAACCAGATCGTGACCATGCTGGACGGCTGGCGCGACATGCGCGACCGCTGGATCGAAAGCACCTTCTACGCCGTCTACGGCAACCCGGTGCTGCAGGCGATGCTCGGCATCGACGACCGCACTTTGGCCGAGCGCCGCCCGCCGCGGGGCCGCGAGATCGACGAGGTGGTCGAAGGGCTGCGCGGCAAGGTGGCCGAGGGCGACATCCGCGCCGCGGTGCTGCGCGCCGTGCTCTACGCCATCTGGCCGATGCGCGCGGTCGACGAGCGCGGCTTCGCCACGCTGCGCCAGCTCTACGACGACAGCCTGCCCGGGCACTGGGACTCGCTGGCCGAGTTCAAGGAAGCGGTGCGCGAGCAGTACCTGATCATGCGCTGGCTGCCCGAGGAGGCGCTGGCGGCGCTGCCGGACCTGCTGCCCAAGGACGCCGCGACCCGCGACCGTGCCTTCGGCGTGATCGAGGCGGTGGTGTCTTCCTCCGGCCCGGTCGCGGGCGAGGTCAAGCTGCGGCTGGAGCAGATGCGCACGGCCTTCGCCGCCGAGGCGGAGACGCCCGCCGCCGAGGCTCCCGCCCCACAGGCCACGCGACGCGGCCGCACGGGACGGACGCTGAAGGTGGTGCAGTAGGGTAGGCCAGGCGCCCACCCTCACTTGTCATGCCACGGCTTGACCGTGGCATCCAGGGGCGGCCAAAGCGGTGCTTGGTGGCCCCTGGATTGCCCGGTCGAGCCGGGCAATGACAGTGGAGGGGGTGGATTGAAGCCCGCCCGCTCAGTTCTTCTGGTACCGGCCGGAGAAGCTGCCGTTCAGGCCGCAATAGGCGACCTCGCAGCCATGGTCCTCGATGCCGGCGGCGCCATTGCTGAAGCTCAGGCCGATCGAGCAGTGCTTGTCGTCGCCCATCGGCGAATCCGGGTCGGTCCAGCGGGCGCCGGCCTTGCCCAGCGGCGCATCCTCCAGTTCGACCATGCAGACCGGATAGGCCGGGGCGGCGCCGACCGTGTCGATCCGGGCGGCCAGCGTGCCGTTGGGGAAGGGGATGGCGGTCATCGCGCCGCTGCCGTCGAGATAAGTGTAGACGCCGGCGATCCGGCCCTTGTCGTAGCCGGCGGCGAGGGCCGCGAAGCGGGTCATGTACTGGCCGCTGAGGCAGTTGGCGCGGCCCTCGGCGGGGCATTTGTTGCGGTCGGCCAGCCAGGCGCGCTGGCTGTCGCGCAACTTGGTGCCGCCGCTGCCCTGCAGCGCCGCGTAGAGCCGCCCCATGGTGTGGTCCAGCCAGGACAGGGTCATGTCGGCGCAGATCGCCTTCTCGACGGCGGTGCCAGCCTTGTCGCAGTCGAAGCTGGGCGCGGTCTCGGCCAGGGCCGGGGTGGTGGCGAACAGGGCGAGCAGGGGAAGCAGGAAGCGGGCGCGCATGGGATCTCCGGACTGCGGCGTCAAACCATCCGATCGGGCGGCAGCACCGGGCCGATGGCATGGCCCTGGACGCGGTCGATGCCGAGCTCCCGCACGATCGCCAACGTCTCGGCATCTTCGGCCGATTCGGCGACGGTTCCAGTGCCGAGATCGTGGCCGATCTCGTTGATCGACCGCACGATCGCGCGGTCGGATCCGGCGGATCGGGGCCCGCCGCGGCCGAGCTCAGCCCAGCGCGCGGACGGCGGCGGCGGCGGCCTGCGGGTCGGTCCAGCCCTCGGCCGCCAGGCGCCGGAAATCGGCGTCGGGCAGGGCGGCGACGCAGGGGATCTCCATCATCTCGGTCCACCAGGACACGATCTCCGGATCGGCGTCGAAGCCGATGAAGTCGGCCCCGGCCTCGCCCGCCTCCATCGCCTCGTGGCGGCTGGTGCCGGCCACCACGCCGACGATCGCCTGGCCGCCGACGGCCTTGCGCGCTGCGCCATAGCCGGCGGGGTCGACCACCACGCCGTCGCATTGCGCCTTCGCCGCCAGCGCGGCGTCGCCGCGCAGCAGGAAGGCGACGCCGGCGGCCTGGGCGATGTCGCGCAACCGCTCCACCGCGGCGCGGGCCGCGGCGGCATCGGCCGGCACCGCCAGCTCGACGCAGGCGACGTCGCCGGCGCCGAGGGCGGCCGCGAGCACCGCCGGGTCGAGGTCCGGCGGGATCGCGAGATAGAGGCGGGACTCGGTCAGGGGGTTATTCCTTGCCCTGGAAGATGCGGATGATGGTGTCGAGCAGTTCCAGCGCCTCGTCCCGCGGCCGGCGGAAGCAGTTGCGGCCGATGATCGAGCCGTTGCCGCCGCCGTCGCGGATGGCGCGGGCATCGTCCAGCACCGAGGCGGTGTCCTTGGCGGCGCCGCCGGAGAACACGACGATGCGGCGGCCGGCGAAGCAGGAGCGCATGACCTCGGCGACGCGCTCGGCCTGGGTGCCGATCGCGATCTTGGCGCCGTCGAACTCCTTCTTGGCTTCCTTCTGCTCGATGAAGGCGCTCGGCAGCTTGACCTTGATGATGTGGGCGCCGAGCTGGCTGGCGAGATGGGCGGCATAGGCCACAACGTCGATCGCGGTCTCGCCGTCCTTGGTGATGTTCCCGCCGCGCGGATAGGACCACAGCACCGTCGGCAGGCCGACCGCCTTGGCCTCACGGATCAGCTCGGCGATCTCCTCCATCTGCTCCAACCCCTGGTCCGAGCCGGGATAGATGGTGAAGCCGATGGCGGTGCAGCCCAGCCGCAGCGCGTCCTCGACCGACCCGAAGATCGCCTGGTCGGCGTCTTCCTTCAGGCGGGACAGGCTGTTGGAGTGGTTCAGCTTCAGGATGGTCGGCACCTGGCCGTACAGCTTGCCGGTCGAGACCTCGAGCTGGCCCAGCGGCGCGGCATAGGCGCTCAGCCCGGCATCGATCGCCAGCTGGTGGTGGTAGAACGGGTCATAGCCGCCGGGGTTGATCGCGAAGCTGCGGGCCGGGCCGTGTTCGATCCCCTGGTCGACCGGGAGGATCACCATCTTGCCGCTGCCGCCGAGCCGGCCGTTCATCAGGAGCTGCGCGAGCCGGGCCTTCACGCCCGGGTTTTCGCTGTCGTAGTTGGACAGGATCTTCTGCACGCGCGGACTGATTCTCATCGTGCGTCTCTTCCTCGATGCGTTGGATCGGTTGGTGCAATCCCTAACCGAGTGGGATGGCTTGTTCAACGCCGCCGCATGCGGAAGGTTGCGGGAAAAGCGCGCGGCGGCGCTATTCAGCGGCCGTCCGGGTCTGGATCGACGACAGCATCAGGCTGGTCTCGGTCACCGAGATGCCCTCGACCTGCCGGATCCGGCGCAGGGTCTGGTCGAACGCCTCCAGCGTGTCGGTCTCGATCTCGGCCACCAGGTCCCAGCGGCCGTTGGTCGAATGCAGCGCCCGGACCTCGGGGAAGCCGCGCAGCCGTTTCATCACCTTGTCTGCAGCCTGGCCCTCCACCTCGATCAGGGTGATGGCGCGGATCACATGCGGCTGGCTGCCGGCCTTGACCACGATGGTGAAGCCCTGGATCACGCCGGTGTCGACCAGCCGGTCGATCCGGGCCCGGACCGTGGCGCGCGACACGCCCAGCGTCGCTGCCAGGGTCGAGGCCGGGCTGCGGGAATCGGCCCGCAGCAGGGACAGCAGCCGATGGTCGAGATCGTCCATTCTGGTCGGGAGTCCTTAGCACTTTGCGCAATACGGTGATCAGATTAGTCACCATGCCGTCTTTATGTCACCCCCGATCCGGCCGATAATCCCCGCTCTGGTCAACGCCACAGGGCAAGGGACGGCAGGACATGGACGCAACCCAGACCGACCACCGGGAGCACCGGCCCTCGCGCATCGCCCTGGTCGGCGCCCCGGTCGAGGTCGGGGCCGGGCATCGCGGCGCCGTGATGGGCCCCGCCGCGCTGCGCACCGCAGGCCTGCTGCCCAGCCTGCGCGGCCTGGGCTTCGAGGTCGAGGACCAGGGCGACCTGGCGCCGCGGCCGCTGCCGGAGCTGCAGGAGACGCCGCAGATGCGCTTCCTGCCGGAAATCGCGGGCTGGGCCCGGGTCCTGAGTGACCGCGCCTATGCGCTGATGAACGAAGGCGTGCTGCCGATCTTCCTGGGCGGCGACCACAGCCTGTCGATGGGCTCCGTCAACGGCGTGCTGCGCCACAGCCGCGAGGCCGGGCGCGAGCTGTTCGTGCTGTGGCTCGACGCCCATTCCGACTTCAACACGCCGGAGACCACGCCGTCGGGCAACATGCACGGCATGTCGGCGGCGCTGCTATGCGGCGAGCCGGGGCTGGACGACGTGTTCGGGCCGGAGCCGCGCGAGCGGCTGGACCCGCAGAATCTCACCATCTTCGGCGCCCGTTCGATCGACCGCGAGGAACGGGCGCTGCTGCGCCGCCGCGGGGTCGAGGTGTTCGACATGCGGCTGGTCGACGAATACGGCGTCTCGGTGCTGATGCGCCGGATCATCGACAAGGTCGCGGCCCGCAACGGCGTGCTGCATGTCAGCCTGGACGTCGATTTCCTCGAGCCGGCGATCGCGCCGGGCGTGGGCACCACGGTGCCGGGGGGCGCCACCTACCGCGAGGCGCATCTGATCATGGAGATGCTGCATGACAGCGGCCTGGTCGGGTCGCTCGACGTGGTCGAGCTGAACCCGTTCCTCGACGACCGGGGCAAGAGCGCGCTGCTGCTGGTCGACCTGGTCTCCAGCCTGTTCGGCCGGCAGATCATCGACCGGGCCGGGGCGCTGGAGCGGGCATCGTCGCTGTCACTCTGACACGCGGCTGGGACGGGAACGGACAAGACAGGGAACAGGATCATGGCCACGGCAACCAGCCTCATCGAGACCGAAGCCCGCCTCGGCGCGCACAACTACAAGCCGCTCGACGTGGTGCTGTCGAAAGGCGAGGGCGTCTGGGTCTGGGATGTCGACGGCAACCGCTACCTCGACTGCCTCTCGGCCTATTCCGCGGTGAACCAGGGCCATTGCCACCCCAGGATCCTGGCGGCGATGGTCGAGCAGGCGCAGAAGCTGACCCTGACCTCGCGCGCCTTCCGCAACGACCAGTTGGCGCTGTTCTACGACGAGATCGCGGCGCTGACCGGCTCGCACAAGGTGCTGCCGATGAACAGCGGCGCCGAGGCGGTGGAATCCGCGGTCAAGGCCGTCCGCAAATGGGGCTACGAGGTCAAGGGCGTGCCCCAGGGCCAGGCCGAGATCATCGTCTGCGCCGACAATTTCCACGGCCGCACCCTGGGCATCGTCGGCTTCTCGACCGACCCGGATGCGCGCGGCAATTTCGGGCCGTTCGCGCCCGGCTTCAAGGTGGTGCCGTTCGGCGACGCCGCCGCCTTCGAGGCCGCGATCACCCCCAACACCGTGGCCTTCCTGGTCGAGCCGATCCAGGGCGAGGCCGGGGTGATCATCCCGCCCGACGGCTATTTCAAGACCGTGCGCGCGCTGTGCACCCGGCACAACGTCACCCTGATCCTGGACGAGATCCAGACCGGCCTGGGCCGCACCGGCAAGCTGCTGGCCGAGGCGCATGAGGGCATCGAGGCCGATGTCACCCTGGTCGGCAAGGCGCTGTCCGGCGGCTTCTACCCGGTCTCGGCCGTGCTCTCGAACTCCGAGGTGCTTGGCGTGCTCAAGCCCGGCCAGCACGGCAGCACCTTCGGCGGCAACCCGCTGGCCTGCGCCGTCGCCCGCATGGCGCTGAAGGTGTTGGTCGACGAGGGCATGATCGAGAACGCGCAGGCCCAGGGTGATTATTTCCAGGCCGGTCTCGCGGGGCTGCGCAGCAACCTGATCCGCGAGGTCCGCGGCCGCGGCCTGATGCTGGCGGTCGAGCTGCACCCCGAGGCCGGCGGCGCCCGCCGGTACTGCGAGGCGCTGCAGAAGCGCGGCGTGCTGGCCAAGGACACCCATGGCGACACCATCCGAATCGCGCCGCCGCTGGTGATCACCCGCGACCAGGTCGACTGGGCGCTGGAGCAGTTCGCGGCGGTGATGACCGGCACGGCCTGACCGCGGCTGCAGGTCACTGCTGGTTCGACACGATGATCGACACCCGCCGGTTCTCCCGCCGGCCGGCGGCCGAGCGGTTGTCCTCGACCGGCGCGCTCTTGCCCAGGCCGCGCACCTGGATGTTCTCCGGGCGCATGCCGGCGGCGACCAGCGCGTCGGTCACGGCCTGGGCCCGCCGCTGCGACAGGTCGAGGTTGTAGTCGTCGGTGCCGTAGTCGTCAGTGTGGCCTTCGACCCGCATGCGCTGGATGTCGACGGACAGCAGGGACCGGGCAAGGCGCCCGATCGATTCGCGCTGTCCCTCAGCCAGCGTCGCCTCATTGGTGCCGAACAGCAGCTTGCTGGCGATGCCGACCTCCCAGCCGCCATCGGTCGGTTCGAACCCTTCCTGCTTCAGCACGGCGATCTGGGCCGCGGTGAGGCCGGAGGCGCAGCCGGCGAGTAGCAGGGCGGCGGTCAGCAGGCCAGACAGGGCGAAATGGGTGGCGGCACGGCGGGAGATATCAGGCAATTCGGGACTCCACATCTGGACGGCCCGGGTCGTCGTCTCCCGCAAGCCGACGGCTGCCGGGCTGCAACCGCTTGGCGAGATACATCGCAGAATCTGCAATTTGGATCAAATTCGTTGAATCCCGAGCATGATCCGGGAACAGCGCAACGCCGATGCTCAGCGACGCCGCGACGGTCTCGCCATCCGGCAACCGGATCGGCTTGGCCATGCCGTCCAGGATGTCGTCGGCGATCCGCAGCGCCTCCGCCGCCTCCTGCAACGGTGCCAGCATCACCGCGAATTCGTCGCCGCCCAGCCGCGCCACTAGGTCGCCCGGGCGCAGCCGGGCCCGCAGCCGATCGGCGATGTCGACCAGGACGGCATCGCCGGCGGCATGGCCCAGACGGTCGTTGGTATCCTTGAAGCGGTCGCTGTCCAGGAATAGCACCGCGACCTGGCCGCCATCCCGCCCGGCGTCGCGGATGGCGCGGTCCAGCCGGTCCTCGAACACGGCGCGATTCGGCAGGCCGGTCAGGCTGTCATGGCTGGCTTGGTGCGCCAGGGATGCGTTCTCGCGCTGCAGATGGTCCTGCCAGGACTCCAGCTCGGCCAGCAGCGCGTTGAAGTCATCGCCCAGCTGGTTCAGCTCGGCGATCGCGGCCGGCGGCACCCGGCGGCCGAAGGCGCGGTCGCGCCGGACCGCATGCGCGACATCGGCCAGCGTCTGCAGCGGGCCAACGATCCCGGATTGAAGCGAGCGCGACAGATACAACGCCCCGACCGTGCTGAGGCCGAGGCAGGCCAGCACGACCGCGACGCCGAGGCCGAGGAAGCGCAGCAGCCCGACGGCGCTGCCGCGCAGCCGGACCACGCCGATCTCCGCCCCGTCATGGCTGATCGGCGCCAGGACCGGGCCGGGGAAGACCAGATCCGCCATCCGCTGTTCCAGGGCCTCGAACGACCCGCCCGGCGGTCGTTGCCAATAGACCAGGACCCGGCCCTGCGGGTCGAGGATGGTGGCCTCCGCCACCTCTTCGGGCGATGCGATCAGCGCCACCGCCTCCTCGGCCGCGCCGCGGTCGTCGAACACGACCGCGGCCTCGACCGTGTAGCTCATCGAGGTCGCGATCAATTGCAGGTTGTTGCTGGCATAGACATGCAGCACGACGAAGCCGGCGATGGTCAGGGTCAGCCCGGCCAGCACCACCGCCAGCAGGGCGACGCCGAAATGGGCCCGCCGCAGCACGCTGCGCAGGGCGGGGCGGGGCTTCCGGACTGGAGCGGGCGGGCGCGTCATGGCGCCGGCGTCCGGCGGCGGCCGAGCTGCAGCACCTTGGGATTGATCCGCACGCGGCTGCGCGCGACCGAGTCCAGATTGACCTGGAACCAGATCTGGGTGTCTTCGATCTGCAGGCAGAACATGCTGCCCACCGTGCAGGATGCGTCCCGCTCACTGATGCTGAGGATCGGGCGATCGACCAGCTGGGCATAGAGCGGACGCCGCTCCGCCTCGCCGAGCGCGCCGAGATAGACCACATCGCACTCCGTCCCGATCCGGGGATCGCCGGGCGTCAGCCGGCGGGAGCGGACGGGGCGGCCGGAGGCCTGGGTGGCGCCGGCCAGCAGGTCGTCCGCGTAGTCGGCCGATCCGACGACGCAAAGCCGCAGCTCTGGCGGTTCGGCCGGCCAGCGGGTGTAGCTCAGGATGCCCAGCACCTCCTGCTCCACCGCCGCCGCATGATCCGCATCGGGGACGGGGGATCGGGCCGGGGCCGGGGGGGCGGCCAGCGTCAGCAGCACCGTGGCGGCAAGGCAGGCGAAGCCGCGCAGGCGGGCCGATATCGACCGGCCGGACCCTGGGGCGGGGCCGTGGCCGATGATCTGCAATCGCTCGGGAGGACGGGGGGGCGGACGATGCTGAAGGAGGTGTTCCAAGCTTCCGGATCGATCATGCTGCACAGAGAGAGCCGAGCGAAGCGGCTGCCGCAGGGTAGCATCATCGGTCAGATCAGGCATCCCACTGCCCCTTGACCCCGGCCGCTGGCTGGATCAGCACTGGGCGGCCGACACACATCCGGGACAGATCGTTTGCCATCGCTCGTCGACAGCGCCGTCCAGATCCTCGAGGCGGCGGATCCGCAGGACAAGATCGCCCTGACCCATGCCGCGGCGGAGGCTTGGCGCCAGCGGGCGATCCCGGTGCTGGGCACGCGCCGCCCGCCGATGCGGCCGGCCCGGCCGGCGCGGCCTGAGCTGCTGCGCCCGGGCGACATGCCCAAGCGCCGCCTGGGCGGGGAGGCGGGGCGGATCGCGCTGCTGCACGCCCTGGCCCATATCGAACTGAACGCGATCGACCTCAGCTGGGACCTGATCGCCCGCTTCGCCACGGCGGAGACGCCGCGGGGCTTCTTCGACGACTGGGTCAAGGTCGCCGACGAGGAGGCGCTGCACCACGACCTGCTGTCGCGGCGGCTGCGCGAGCTCGGCTCCTCCTACGGTGCGCTGCCGGCGCATGACGGGCTGTGGCAGGCGGCGGAGGAGACGGCGGAAGATTTCCTCGGCCGGCTGTCGGTGGTGCCGCTGGTGCTGGAGGCGCGCGGCCTCGACGTGACGCCGGAGACGGTGGAGCGGCTGGAGCGGGCCGGCGACCCGGACAGCGCCCGCATCCTGCAGCGCATCTACACCGACGAGATCGGCCATGTCGGCGCCGGCCGGCGCTGGTTCGAATGGGAATGCGCGCGCGAGGGCAGGCCGCCGGTCCCGACCTATCACGCGCTGGTGCGGCGCTACTTCCGGGCCAAGCTGAAGCGGCCCTTCAACGTCCCGGCCCGCGACCTCGCCGGGTTCGCCGCCGCCTTCTACGAGCCGCTGGCGGACTGATCGGCCAGCCCGGCGGCGATGCCTCGTGCGGCGGGCGTCAGATGGGCGGTCAGGGCCCAGAACAGCAGCGCCGCGGCGCTGATGCCGGCGCCCAGCAGGCACACCCCCGCCCAGCCGGCCCAGGCATAGACCAGGGTCGAGGCGATGGCGCCGGCGCCGCTGCCCACCGAATAGAACAGCATGTAGCAGCCGACCAGCCGGCTGTGCGCCTCGGGCCGGGTGCGGAAGATCATGCTTTGGTTGGTGACGTGGATGGCCTGGCCCCCGAGGTCCAGCGCGATGATGCCGAGCATCAGCGCCCACAGCGACTGCAGGCCGAAGCCGATGGGCAGCCAGCAGGCCAGCAGCAGCGCCAGGGCCAGGCCGGTGGTCCATTGCCCGAGGCCGCGGTCGGCCATGTGTCCGGCACGGGCGGCGGCCAGCGCGCCCACGGCGCCGACCAGGCCGAAGGCGCCGATGGCGCTGTGCGACAGCGACAGCGGCGGCTCGCTCAGCGGCAGCACCAGCGAGGTCCAGAACACGCTGAAGGCGGCGAACATCAGCATGGCCAGCACGCCGCGGACCTGCAGCACGCGCTCCTGCACCAGCAGGGTGGCCATCGACCGCAGCAGCTGCAGATAGGACAGGCCGGCGGTCGGCTGCGCCTGCCGCGGCAGCATCCGCGACAGCACGGCGATCATCAGCACCGCCAGCGCCGAGGAGGCGAAATAGACCGAGCGCCAGCCGGCGAGGTCGGCCAGCAGCCCCGCCATGCTGCGCGCCAGCAGCAGGCCGACGACCACCCCGCTCGCCGCCGCGCCGACCACGCGCCCGCGCTCCGCCGGCGCCGCCAGGGTGGCGGCATAGGCGATCAGCCCCTGGGTCATCGCCGTCCCCAGCAGCCCGACGGCGACCATGCCCGCCAGCAGCATGGGCTGCCCCGGCGCGATGCCGACAACCACCAGGGCCAGGCCCAGCAGGAGCAGCTGGACGATCACCAGCCGGCGGCGGTTCAGCAGGTCGCCCAGCGGCACCACCAGCAGCAGGGCGAGGGCGCAGCCGATCTGGGTGGCGGTCATGACGATGCCGATCGAGGCGCGGGCGATGCCGAAATCCTGCGCCATCGTGTCGAGCAGCGGCTGCGCGTAATAGACATTCGCCACGCTGAGGCCGCAGGCGACCGCGAACAGCAGCACCAGGGAGCGGGGCATCTTGTCGGCCACGGCGGTGCCCGTGGTCCCCGGCCGACGTTCCGTCGTGCCGATCGTCGCGTCGGTCTCGGCGACCAGCTCCGTTCCGGGTTCGAGCTTCATCCGCGGCTCCTCTACGGCTGATCGGTTTTATAATGCAACCTTATGCCTGATAGCCGATCCAGTTTTATCTTGCAACCTAATAGCGATGCGCCCGACGCCTGTGCAGCCGGAGCAGCCGGTGTCGTGAGGCTGGCCGTCGGGGTTGCAGCGGTAACCCTTCTCCGGCGCCGGTGAAACCACGCAGTAACCGCCGTCCCCGACCCTCATCGCAGCAATCGATGAGGAGACGGTGAATTGGACACGCGACTGGGCAGGCATGCCATCGTCGTCGGCGCCGGGATCGCCGGGCTGGCGGCCGCTGCGGCGCTTTCCGACCATTTCGAGCATGTCGCCGTGCTGGAGCGCGACGAGCTTCCCCCCGATCTCGGTCCCCGGACCGGAGCGCCGCAATCGACGCAGCTGCACGGGCTGCTGGGCGGCGGCCAGCGCGCGCTCTCCACCCTGTTCCCGGGCTTCGATCGGGATCTCGCCGAGGCCGGAGCGGTGGCGGTCCGGGTCGGCCTCGAGGACCGCCTGGAGATTCCGGGCTACGATCCCTTTCCGCGCCGGGACCTCGGCATGCTCGGCTTCACCATGACCCGGCCGCTGCTCGAGCGCACCTTGGCGCGCCGGCTGCGGCGGCTGCCGAACGTCACGGTGCACGAGCGCTGCCGCGTCCTGGAGATCCTGGCGGATGACGACGGCACGGTCGGCGGCGTCCGGTGCCGGGGGATCCACGGCGTCGAGGGAGTTCTCCCCGCCGATCTCATCGTCGATGCCTCGGCACGCGGCGCCCTGACGCTGTCGCTGCTCAAGGCCGGCGGCTGGCCGGAGGTGGAGCAGACCGATGTCGGCATCGACATCCACTACGCCACCACGACCTTTGCGGCGCCCCGCCGCGCCCGGGACTGGAAGGCGGCGATGACCTTCCCCGACGGGACGTCGGACACCAAGACCGGATACGTGTTCGAGGTCGAAGGCGATCGCCTGATGGTCCTGGTCAGCGAACGGCACGCCCCCGCGCCGTCGGCCGACCATACCGGCTTCCTGGAGCTGCTGCGGCAGTTGCGGACCTCCACGCTGTATGACGCGCTCAAGACCGCCGAACCGCTGGACAAGGTCCATCGCTTCGCCTTCCCCGAGAGCTCGTGGCGGCACTACGAGCGGCTGAAGGATTTTCCGCGCGGGCTGGTGCCGATCGGGGATGCGATCTGCCGGTTCAACCCGGTCTACGGCCAGGGGATGGCCATGGCCGCCCTGGAGGCCTGCGTCCTCAAGGACCTGCTTCGGGCGCGGGCGGGGGAGAGCGATCCGCTCGCCGGGCTGGGGCAGGCGTACTTCGCCAGGGTGCAGCCCTCCATCGCCGCGGCCTGGTCGATGTCGGCCACCCCGGATTTCGTCCATCCCCTGACCCGGGGCACCCCGCCGGCCGATCTCGAGAAGTCGCTGCAATTCTCCGCGGCGCTGTACCGGATCGCGGCCCGCGATCCCGAGATCCACCGGCTGGCGGTCTCGGTCCGCCACCTCGCGGAATCCCCGGCCCGGCTGCGGGATCCGGAGCTCGTCCGGCGCGTGGAAGCGGAAATGGCGGAGGCATGATGGCCACGAGCGCAATCCTGGCCGGGCCAACCCACCGGACGGTCGAGACCAACGGCATCCGCATGCATGTGGCGGAGCAGGGCGAGGGGCCGCTGGTGCTGCTCTGCCACGGCTTCCCCGAATCCTGGTACTCCTGGCGCCACCAGCTTGCGGCCCTGGCCGCGGCCGGCTTCCACGCCGTGGCGCCCGACATGCGCGGCTATGGCCGGACCGACCGGCCGGAGGCGATCGACCAGTACACCCTGCTCCACCTGGTCGGCGACATGGTCGGCCTGCTGGACGCGCTGGGCGCCGAGACCGCGGTCATCGCCGGCCATGACTGGGGCGCCCCGGTCGCCTGGCACGCCGCGCTGCTGCGGCCGGACCGGTTTCGCGGCGTGATCGGGCTGAGCGTCCCGTATCTGCCGCGCGGCCAGGTTCATCCCACCCGGACCGTGCCCGAAGCCGACGATGCCTTGTTCTACCAGCGCTACTTCCAGGCTCCCGGCGTGGCCGAGGCCAACCTGGAGCGCGATGTCCACCTGACCCTGAAGCTTTCGCTGTTCAACGCTTCAGGGGATGCCCCGATTCCGGACGCCTCACCCGCGGCGGAAGGGCATGTCCTGATGATCCCCCGCGATCGGGGCTTCGTCCCGGCCGGCATCGGCGCGGAGACGATCCCGCTGCCGCCCTGGCTGACCGAAGCCGATGTGGATGTCTATGCCGGGGAATTCGCCCGGACCGGCTTCCGCGGCGGCCTGAACTGGTACCGCAACATCGACCGGAACTGGGACCTGCTGGCGCCGTTCGAAGACGCCAGGGTCACGGTCCCGGCGCTGTTCATTGCCGGCGACCGGGACGTGGTGCTGGCGTTCCGCGGCATCGGCGCCGTGCTGTCCAACCTGTCGGCCGCCGTGCCGCGCCTGCGAGAGACGGTCATCCTGGCGGGATGCGGCCACTGGACCCAGCAGGAGCGGCCGGAGGAGGTCAGCGCTGCCATGATCGGGTTCCTGCGCCAGCTGTAGGGGTCAGCCCTTGCGCTCGTAGATGACATAGAGCTTCCGGGCGGCGGAGAGGTTCTGCCAGGTGCCTGTGAAACCGGCGGGGATGACGAAGCTGGCCCCGGCCTCGAAGCGGTGGCTGGCGCCGGCGGCGTCGGCCAGCACCACCGTGCCGGACAGCAGGTGGCAGAACTCCTCCTCGGTGTAGTTGATCCGCCAGGTGCCGACCGCGCCCTCCCAGATCCCGGCCGAGAACTGGCCGGTCGGGTCGTCGTAGAAGTTGCGCACCGTCTGCAGCGGGTCGCCGGCCAGCACCTTGGCGGCATCGGGCCGGTAGGTCGTGTCCTCGGACCGGGCGGCGGCGAAATCGACGATGTCGGCGGCGGTCTTGGTCATGCGGGCCTCGCCGGAGCCGGATATCCGGCTCCACTTCAAAGTGGAGAGCGCGATCGCGCTCTCGCGGAAGCCGCGAGACTGCCGGCTTCAATCGCCGCTGTCGAGCGGGGGCAAGGCCCAAGGCGGGTCGGCGAAGCGGTCGACCAGATAGTCGACGAAGCTGCGCACCTTGGCCGACAGCGTGCGGGCCGGCGGGTAGACCGCATAGACCGCGATATCCTGCTGGTGCCATTCCGGCAGGATCTGCACCACCCGGCCGGCGACGAGATCGGCCGCGGCAATGAAGTCGGGCTGCCGGGCGATGCCGTAGCCCTCGCGGATCGCGGCCTGGATGGCGTCGCCGTTGTTCACCTGCAGCCGGGTGCCGACCCGGACGCGGACCTCGCCCTCCGGCCCGTCGAACACCCATTCGTCGCGGTTGGCGCCATAGGCGTAGGCGATGCAGCGGTGCTGCGCCAATGCGGCCGGATGCGCCGGCGTGCCATGGGCCGCGAGGTAGGACGGCGCGGCGCACAGTAGCAGGCGGCACGGCGCCAAGCGGCGCGCGATCAGCGAGGAATCGGCCAACCGCCCGATCCGGATGGCTAGGTCGTTGCCGTCCTCCAGCAGGTCGACCACGCGATCGTTCAGGGTCAGGTCGACCGAGACCTCGGGATAGCGCTCGAGATAGCCGGTCAGGGCCGGGGCGACCTGCAGCACGCCGAAGCTCATCGGCGCGTTGACCCGCAGCAGGCCGCGCGGCCTGGCATGCAGCGCCGCGGCCTCCTCCTCGGCCTCCGTCACATCGGCGGTGATGCGCTGCGCCCGGTGGTAGAAGGCGGTGCCGGCCTCGGTCAGGCTGAGGCGGCGGGTGGTGCGGTTGAGCAGCCGGGTGCCGAGCCGGGCCTCGAGGTCGAGGATGGCGCGGCTGGCCTGGGCCCGGGACAGGCCGAGCTGCTCCGCCGCCGCCACGAAGCTGCCGGCGTCGGCGATGCGGACGAACAGGTCCATCGTGGCGAGGCGGTCCATGGGATTGTCACGCTAGCATCAACAATCTCTTGCTGCCATGCGGGATTGTTTGTTCTGGCGCAGCGATCAATATGTCGATCATCGCAGCCTCCACGCTGCCGCGCCCGATCGCGTAACCTCAGTCCAAGGGTGCCCGGCCCAGGCCGGCACCGTATGTCCGGAGCTCCATCATGACCACGATGCCCGCGCTCTTCGTCTCACACGGCTCGCCGATGCTGTCGGTGTCGGACGAGCCGGCAGGGCGGTTCTTCGACACGCTCGGCCCGACCCTGCCGCGGCCCGACGCCATCCTTATTGCCTCGGCGCATTTCGAGACCGAGGTGCCGACCCTGGGCGCCGCACCGCAGCCCGAGACGATCCACGACTTCCACGGCTTCCCGGAACAGCTGTACCGGATCCGCTACCCCGTGGCGGGCGCCCCCGGCCTGGCCCGGCTGGCGGCCGAACGCATCGCCGCGGCCGGCCTGCCGGTGGCGATCGACGACCGCCGTGGCATCGACCACGGCACCTGGGTGCCGCTGCGCCGGATGTATCCGGACGCCGACATCCCGGTCGCGACCCTGTCGATCCAGCCGCATCGCGATCCGGCGCATCACTACGCGGTCGGCCAGGCGCTGCGCGGCCTGCGCGACGAGGGCGTGATGGTGGTGGGCTCGGGGTCGCTGACCCACAACCTGCGGGCGCTGGACTGGCATGGCGGGCCGGACGCGCCGGTCTCGCCCTGGGCGCAGGCCTTCATCGACTGGGTGGCCGCGGCAGTGGCCGAGGGCCGCACCGAGGATCTGCTGAACTACCGCCGCCTGGCGCCGGAGGCGGTGAAGAACCACCCGGCGGACGAGCATTTCCTGCCGTTCTTCGTCGCCCTCGGCGCCGGCGACGGCTCCGGCACGCGCCTGCACGCCAGCGTCACCATGGGCGCGCTGGCGATGGACGCCTACGCGTTCTGAGGCCAGCCGTAGATTGGGTTCGCGCCCACGCAACCACGCTTGTCTGCGAAGTCTACGATGCCGAGCCTATTCCGTGCTTGAAGGCACGACCGGTGCGAACACATGTGCATTTTTCTGCACGAACGCCCGAACGCTTATCGGCGGCACGCCGGTCAGTCGCTCGACATCGTTGCTGAATCGATCGTACCGGTTGTCCTGATGTAGCTGGGCCATCGTCGCCACGTGAGCAACGACATGCGGCGGCATTCCGAAGGCGGCCAGTTGCCCCTTCATGACATCGAGCGGAACGTCGACATACGAGATCGTGCGGCCGAGCGCGGCCGAGAACTCGCGTGCGACCGCGTCCATGTCCTGCGAAACAGGCCCGGTTAGATGGTACGTCTGGCCGATATGCTCGGTGGGATCACTCAAGATCTCGGCGATCACTCGAGCCACATCGACTGCAGCGATGGCCGAGTTCTTCCCCATTCCAAAGGGCGCCGTAAGCTTGTCCTGCATGGAGACCGCTTTGGCGATCTGAAGGAATAGCCCCTCCATGAAAGCCGTTGGTCGAACTTCCACCACCGGCAGTCCGGACCAGGATAGTATCTGTTCTGCCAGCCAATGCTGCTTCTGTTGCGGGCTCGCAGTCGTATTGAAGATATCCATCTCCTTGACGGTCATCTGGGAGAGATTGACGAACGCTTTCACGCCGTGGTGCTTGGCAACAACTGCGACGTTGGCGGCCGCCTCGAGGTAGCCCGGTGAGACCGACATCACGAAGCAGAGACGTTCGCACCCCTCGATCGCCCGATGTACCGCCGTGAGGTCGAGCAGATCGCCAACCACGACCTCGGCACCCAGATCCCGCAACATGGCCGCGCGCTCGTCGTTCACACGAACCTGCGCCCGTACTCGGAACCCATGGGTGAGAAGGAGCTCCGTGACCATGCGTCCCACGGAGCCGATCCGGCCGGCAGCGCCGGTCACGAGGATCGGACGTTTATGCTCCACCTCGTTCATCTTCCACCTCGCTCAGAATGAATATGCATCGTCACGCCGCGACGACTGTCGTCCGTAGGTCGATCGGCAACTGCTTCACCCCGTCATCCTTTGAGGAAAGCGAGCAGGTCTGCATTCACCTGGTCGGCATGGGTGACGCACATGCCATGCGGAGCGCCGGCATATTCCTTCAGGCTCGCGTTCGGCAGGATCTTCACCGAACGCCGGGAGGCAATGTCGATAGGAACGATCTGATCATCATCGCCCTGCAGGAGCAGGGTCGGGATCGTCATCTTCCTGAGATCATCCGTGAAATCGGTCTCGGAGAAGGCCTTGATGCAATCATGCTCGCCTTGGAGGCTGCCCATCATGCCCTGAAGCCAGAAGGAGTCGACCTGGCCCTGCGAAACCTTCACGTTGGGACGGTTGTAGCCGAAGAATGGCATCGCCAGTTCCTTGAAGAACCCCGCCCGATCGGCGACCAGGCTCGACCGCAAGCCGTCGAACACGCTCATCGGCGCACTGTTTGGGTTCGTCGGCGTCTGCGCCATATGGGGAGGCACTGCGGAAATCAGGACTGCTTTCGACACACGCGATGTGCCGTGGCGGCCGATATAACGCGCGACCTCGCCTCCACCGGTCGAATGGCCGATCATCGTTGCGCCCTTGACGTCGAGCGTCTCGAGCAGCGTGGCGAGATCGTCGGCATAGGTGTCCATGTCGTTGCCGGTCCAGGTCTGGTCCGATCGACCATGGCTGCGTCGGTCATGGGCGATGACGCGGAAGCCGTGGCTCCCCAGAAACAGCATCTGGGCGTCCCAGGCGTCGGCGGTGAGCGGCCAGCCATGGGAGAAGGTTACGACCGGACCGGCGCCCCAGTCCTTGAAGTAGATATTCGCGCCGTCTTTCATTATCGCGGTCGTCATGGCTTTGATCCTTTGTGAGCGGATTGGTGGGCTGGCGACTTTCGTCGCGTCCGCAGGCGCCGCTTTCGGGAGGTCGAGCGCGGCGACGAGACCGCCGCCAGCGACAAGGAGATGCCGGCGTGAGGTCATGAGATTGCCGCCATTGCCGGACGCGATCCGGCCTCTTCCGGCCGATCGGCCCGGTCGAGGGATTCCAGCGCTGGATGCGCGCTGCGCTCATGGACATGGGACTTTGGCGTGCGGTCGATCAGCAGGCTGAGCAGTTCCGGACGGCTGTAGTGACCGCGCGAATCCATCAGGCGCTTGCGTTTGTCGATGGCCCGGAAATCGAGATCGGCGATGACCTCGCCTTCGCCCGATCGCAGTGGCGCGCCCATCAATGCGCCCTCTGGCGAGACGATCGCCGTGAAGCAGCCGCTGGTGATGGGCTCAATGCTGCAGCCGGTGTCCTTCATGATCTGGGCTTGCTGCTCGGCGTCCAGCCAGGCGGTCGCACAGACCACGAAACACCCGGCCTCCAATGCGTGCTGGCGGATATTGACCGAGATCTGTTCGGAGAAGCCGTCGCCGGCGAACGACCCGGGATACATGGCCGAGTGAATTTGTTCGCCGTCCGCCATCAAGGCATAGCGGGCCAGCGGGTTGTAGTGTTCCCAGCAGGCCAGTTGACCGATGCGCCCAACGGCGCTGTCGACACAGCGCAGGCCGGAGCCATCGCCTTGACCCCAGACCATGCGTTCATGATAGGTCGGGGAGATCTTGCGGCGGTGCTGAATGAGCGTGCCGTCGGCATCGAACAGGAGTTGCGCATTGTAGATCGTGCCGCCATCGCGCTCGTTGACGCCGATGGAGACGACCATGCCAGCTTGCTTGGCGGCCTCGGCGATCGCGCGGGTAGCGTCGGACGGCACGGTCACCGCCTGATCGAGCAACTTGTAGTGTTCCGCGCCCATCAAATAAGGCGCTTCGACGAAGGAAAAATAGGGATAGTAGGGAACGACCGTTTCCGGGAAGGTCGCGAACTGGACACCTTGGCGCCCAAGCTCGAGGATCTTCTTGACGACTTTGCCGACTGTGCCCTCGCGACTGTAGAGAACGGGACTGAGCTGCACGGCTGCGGCTTTGACAACAGGCATCGCGGCGGGTCCTTATTGGCGGGTTGTTGATGTCGTCGTCGCTCCGCCGCGACATGGTTCCGCCGGGTCCCGAATTGCGGTTCGAGATCGGTTGACGATCGAGCAGTCACGAAGTTGACGAAGGCGATCCCGATGGAGCCTGGAGCGCTGCCAGGCTTCCAACGAGGCCCGCGGATCACATCACGAGCGGGGCGGCTCACCGATGAGCATGGCGAGCGGGGCGAGCGGCCCGAGAGCGATCAGCTCGAATTCCATCATGCCGGCCACGCCGAGAGGAAGCTTCTCCAGGAGTTCGTGGGCCTCTGCGGTGCTGGTGGCGTTCACGATGAAGACGACGCCGTAGCCCTCGGTCTGGAAGAACCACTGCTCGATCTTTCCGGCGAGATGGTTGCGAACCGTCGCGCGGACTTCGTGGGGCAGGACCGGCGCGATCGCCTCGGGCGTGCCCTTGGCCGTGACCGAGCCGATCGCCAGGATCTTGGTCGTCGGAACGACGACGGCGGCAAGTGCGGGCAGTATCTCGGCATGAACGCGCGGATTCTTGTTGTTGGGCATTTTGCTAATTCCTTTTGATAGATTGGTCTGGAACGCCGCGAACTACTTCGCAGGCTCGGCTAAAAGCACGCGAAGCGGCGCGATCGGGCCGAGCGGGATGATCTGGAATTCCATCAGACCCGCCTGGCCGAAGGGAAACTTGCCAAGAAGCTCCAGAGCCTCGTTTGGGTCGGTGACGTTCATCATGAACACCACGCCGCTCTGGTCCTGTTTGAGGTACCACTGGTCGATTTTCCCAGCGAGATAGAGCCGTACCGTGTCGCGCACTTCGGCGGGGAGGAGCGGCTTCCATTGCTCCGGCGTCCCCTTGGCCGTGAAGGTGCCGATCGCCAACAGTTTGGTTGTCGGAACGTCGAGGCCCGAGGATGGCGGCGCCGACTGAGCGAACGAAGCGGCCGGCCCGATCGCTGCGAGCACCGCAACGAGGACGCCGATGCAGGCGAGCCTACTCAAGCGGGTCGCGTTCACAGCGAACTTGTCGAGGACGCGGCTCATGACAGCATCGCCTTCGCCACTTGCGCGGGCTCGTCGGCCTGCAGCCAATGGCCTGCCGGGATGACGGTGAGGGACGCATTCTTGAGCTGAGACTGGCGCCGCTCGGCCATGGCGGCGGGGAAGTAAGGATCGAACTGTCCCCAGATCAGTTTGACCGGAATATCCAACGCCTTGAGCGCCGTCAGATGCTGGGCGTTTCTGGCATGTTCATCGAAGAATTCCGCGGCCAACTGTACGAAGGCAGGCCCGGCGCCAGGTTGGACGATGAAGTTGTCGCTGATCAGCGAACCGATGAACGCGCTGAAATGGGGCTTTTGCGCCTCGGGCAAAGCGTCCAGGAATTTCTTCTGCTGCCATCTCAGCAGCCAGCCAAACTGTTCGGGGCTCTGGGCGATCGCCATGGCCAGGGGCTGGATGCTCCGGGTCGCAAAGAGCGTGATCATCTCTGGCCAAAGAAAAGTGGAGTCCTCGCTATAGGCCGAGTTGAGCATGATCGCGGAGTCGACGGCCTCCGGATGCGTGAGCGCGTAGTTGAGAGTCGCCATACCGGAGGAATCGTGAGCGACCGGGACGATCTTCCCCAGGCCTAGACTCTCTACGACCGCTTCAAGGTCACCCAGTTGCTGATTGAAACTGTACGCAGCGGCGGCGGGTTTGTCGGAGGCGCCGAAGCCCAGAAAATCGAACGTCACAACGCGACGTCCGCTCGCGACCAAGTGCGGGATCAGGTCATCCCAGATATGCAGGTTGTCGGGGAAGCCGTGCATAAGCACAAAAGCCGGCCCGGTGCCGGCATAGTCTCTAGCGTAGACGCGTCCCTCGCCTCGCGGAATACGGTGCTCGGTGAATGCGATGTGATCAGAAGACATGCATCATCCTTTCTTCCTCGCGGAAGAGTTGAGGTAGGCGTTTGATTGGCCGCTGGTGCCGCAACACGATCCGCCTCCAGAGAGGTCCAGGAATAGCCGTGCCCGGCGAGCACTCGGCAGCTTGGCCATAGCACTCGAGTTGATGGCGGCCGAACAGACGCTTCCTTTATTACTCAGAAGATGAGCAACAACCTGGTTAGGCAGAACGAGATCTGTGTGTTGCTTATGTATTAGCGATTTTGGCGGGATCAGCGTAGGTCGTTCTTGCCACCATTCGTGACATGGATCGGCACGAGCCTAACGAAGCTGGCTCGCGAGCGCCGAGCGGCTGTTTCCGAACACACCTCGTGGATGGCATTAATTTCGGGTAGCATATGAATTTCGGACACTAGGAGTGAATATGCATCGGGTCGGTTTCATCGTGCCGCGCGGATTCCAGTTGATGAGCCTAGCGGCGCTGACGGCGTTCGAGATCGTGAACCTGCCCCCGGCTGACCAGCGCTACGACATCCATTTGCTGTCTGAACATGGCGGTCCAGTTCGGTCTTCCTCGGGAATGATGCTGGAAACCGAGGCATTCGGAGATCCCGCCTTCGACACCGTCATCGTGGGTTCGATCACCGAGATGGAAATGCCGCCCTCAGATGCGAGCGTGATCGCGTTCGTCCGAGAAGCCGCCAAGGCCTCCAGGCGGACAGCCTCCATCTGCAGCGGCGCATTTGTGCTTGCTGAGGCGGGCCTTCTGAATGGCCGGCGCGCGACGATGCACTGGGCCCATGCAGCGAGCTTCAGGATCCGGTTTCCCGACGTCAAAACGGAAGAGGACCGGATCTTCATCAACGATGGCCCGATCTGGACCTCGGCTGGCATGACCGCGGGGATCGACCTCGTTCTGGCGCTGATCGACAACGATCTTGGTCCCGAAACCGCAAAGATGGTCGCCAAGCTTCTGGTCATGAACCAGCGTCGGATGGGCGGACAAAAACAGCATTCCGCACTCCTTGATATGACGCCGAAATCCGATCGCATCGAATTGGTCCTGGCGCATATTCGTCAAAATCTCCGGAACCCGCTCACGATCGAGGAGCTTGCGGACGTCGCCAACCTCAGTCCCCGCCAGTTCAGCCGCGCCTTTCTGGCCGAGACGGGCCAGTCCCCGGCTAAGGCCGTCGAGCAACTTCGGCTGGAGGCGGCCAGGTTCATGATTGAAGAAGGGCGGCACACGGTTAACGTCGTCGCGCAGGAGACGGGTTTTGCCGACCGCGAACGCATGCGTCGAGCGTTCCTCCGGACCTTCGGTGTGCCTGCCGAGATGCTGCGCAGGAACGCGCGACGGGAGGCGGTGGCGGCGGCCTGACTTTGGGCCTTGGCCACGACCTTCCGTTAAGATTGGCATCTGCGGAGCGCATTCCCCTTGTGGATTGGCTGCCGGCAACCGATTAAGCAGCAAGCTTGGGAATTGGCTGTTCGACCAATCGCAAGAACCGGGTGTTGCGAGCCCGCGAACCCAACCTCGCGGGGGACCTAACCCTTCGCGGCGGCCAGCACCGCCTCGACATGGCCCGGCACCCGGACGCCGCGCCACAGGCCGCGCACGACGCCGGTTTCGTCGACCAGGACGGTCGATCGGTCGATGCCCATGTACTTCCGGCCATACATCGACTTCTCGACCCAGGCGCCGTAGCGCTCGACCGTGTCGTCGTCCTTGGCCGAGGCCAGGGTGAAGGTCAGGCTGTACTTCGCCGCGAACTTGTTCAGCGCCGGCACCGGATCCTTCGAGATGCCGATGATCTCGGCATCGACGCCGCTGAATTCCGGCAGCGCGTCGTTGAAGCCGCAGGCCTCCTTGGTGCAGCCCGAAGTGTCCGCCTTCGGGTAGAAGTAGACGATCACCTTCCGGCCCTTGAGGGCCGAGAGCGAGACCGTCCCGCCGCCGGCCTTGGGCAGGGTGAAGTCGGGGGCGGGCTCGCCGATCTCGACAGTCATTCGGATGTCTCCACACGCGGTTCGCTGCGCTCTGACCTAGGACGCCGGCCGTCATTCGGCAAGCCCGTCGATACGACGAGGCCGGCTGACCTCAGCATGCTGCCTACGCCTTCGCCGGCTCGTCCCGGGGCGGCGGGGGCGGGCCGATCACCCGGTCGAAGATGGCCATGACCGCCGCGGCCTGCTCCTGCATGCCGGCCACGGCGGCGTCGAGGTCCTCGGGCGGCGCCGTGCGGTTCTCGCCGATGGCGCGCAGCAGGCCCTGGATCATGGCGTGCGAAGCGTCGGCCGGGTCGAACTTGTCCTCCACCGCGAAGCGCAGGAACGCCTGCAGCCGCTGCCAGGTCGCCAGCGCCCGCTGCAGCACCTCGGCCTCGTCGGGCGGCAGCAGCCCGGCGGCGGCGATGCGGCGCAGCGCCTCGGCCGTGGCCTGGTGCAGGATGTCGGGATGCTCGGCGGCGTGCAGCAGCTGCAGGTGCTGGGCGATGAACTCGATATCGACCAGCCCGCCGCGGAAATGCTTGATGTTCCAGATGTCCGCCGTGTCGCGCTGGCGGGCCATCCGGCCGCGCATCTCGGCGATGTCGCGGCGCAGCGTGTCGGGGTCGCGCTTCATGCACAGCACGGCCCGGACCTCGGCCTCGATCCGCCGGCGCAGCGGCTCCGGCGCCAGGATCACCCGGGCCCGGGTCAGGGCCATGTGCTCCCAGGTCCAGGCCTCCCCCTGCTGATAGGCGGTGAAGGCGTCAAGGCTGGTCGCCAGCGGCCCGGAATTGCCGGAGGGGCGCAGCCGCATGTCGACCTCGAACAGGGCTCCCTGCGCCGTGGGCGCCGTGATCGCCGACACCAGCCGCTGGATCAGCCGGGTGTAGTAGACCATCGGGCCGATCGGCTTGTCGCCGTCCGACACCTGATCCGCCCCCGCGTCATGGATCATGATCAGGTCGAGGTCGGAGCGGATGGTCATCTCGCGCCCGCCGAGCTTGCCGAGGGCGAGGAGGGCGATGCCGCCATCCGGGAACCGGCCGTGCCGGCGCGCGAACTCCGCCTCCACCCGGGGCGTCAGCGCCCGCAGCGCCACCTCGGTGACGTCGGACAGGAAGGCGGCGCAGGACGGCGTCTCCGACAGCCGCCGCAGGATGTGGACCGCGGCGCGGAAGCGTTGGTCGTTGGTCCAGCGCCGCAGTACGTCGAGCGAATCCTCGAAGTCGCGCGCCGTCGCCAGCTCGCTGCCCAGCCGCTCCTCCAGCCGGTCCTGCTCCGGCAGGGTGGTGAAGAAGCCCGGCGCCAGCACCGCCTCCAGCTGGCCGGCATGGGTCGTCAGATAATCGGCTATCCGGCCGCCAAATCCGAGTATATCTATAAGGAGATCAAGGAGCTCTGGGTTGATGTTAAACAAGGAGAAGAGCTGGACGCCGGCCGGCAGCCGGCCCAGGAAGCCATCCAGCCGCTGCAGCGTGGCGTCGGCGTCGGCGGTGGCGCCGACGATCGCCAGCAGCCGGGGCAGCAGGCTGTTGATCAGTGTCCGCGCCCGGTCGCTGCGCAGCGCCCGGTAGCGGCCGTGCAGCCAGCCGCGGACGATGGCGATCGCCTCGGGCGGGCGGGCGAAGCCCAGCCGCTGCAGCGTCTCGACCGTGCCCGGGTGGTCGTCGGCGCCGGCGAAGACCAGGGCGACGCTGCCCTCGGGCGGCCGCTCCTCCTGGAACAGCTCGGCGTAGCGGCCCTCGACCAGGCGCAGCGTGTCGGTCAGGACGGTGCGGAAACCGGCGGGGTCGGGGAAGCCCAGGAACCGCGCCAGCGCGTCGACCTCGGCCGGGTTCTCCGACAGCGCATGAGTCTGGCGGTCGTCGACCATCTGGATGCGGTGCTCGACCCGGCGCAGGAAGCGGTAGCACTCGGCCAGGCTGGCGGCGGTGGCCCGGTCCACCCGGCCGGCCTCGGCCAGCGCCGTCAGCCCGGCGATGGTGCCGCGCAGCCGCAGCTTCGGCTCGCGGCCGCCGAAGATCAGCTGCTGCATCTGGACGAAGAACTCGATCTCGCGGATGCCGCCGCGGCCCAGCTTCAGGTCATGGCCCTCGATGGCGACGACGCCGTGGCCGTGATGGCTGTGGATCTGGCGCTTGATCGCATGGATGTCCTGGATCGCCGCGAAGTCCAGGTTGCGGCGCCAGACGAAGGGCGTCAGGAAGTCGAGGAAGGCGTCGCCGGCCGTCTTGTCGCCCGCCACCGGCCGGGCCTTGATCATCGCCGCCCGCTCCCAGCTCTGCGCCAGGCTGGTGTAGTAGGTCTCGGCCGCCTCCAGCGACACCGCCGGCGGCGTCGCGCCGGGGTCGGGGCGCAGCCGCAGGTCGGTGCGGAAGACATAGCCGTCGACCGTCCGCTCCTCCATGATCCGCACCATCTCGCGCACCAGCCGGGTGAAGGTCTGGCCGAGGTCGTCGGGCCGGTCGGTCGGCACCTTGTCGCGGTCGTAGAAGATGATCAGGTCGATGTCGCTGGAGTAGTTCAGCTCGCGCGCGCCGAGCTTGCCCATGCCCAGCACGATCAGCCCGGACGCGTCGGGCGTGGCCACGGCCTCGGGCCGCAGCAGGCCACGCCCCACGGCGCGGGCCAGCAGGTGCGAGATCGCGAGGTCCAGGGTGGTGTCGGCGAGGTCGGACAGGGCGGCGGTCACCCGCTCCAGCGGCCACTGGCTGCCGATGTCGGCCAGGGCGATCAGCAGCGCGGTGCGGCGCTTGGCCAGGCGGAACGCCGCCATCAGCCGGGCGGTGTCGGTCTCGGCGGCCAGCTCGGCGCGCAAAGTCGCCAGCTCGGCGGCGACGGCCGCGTCGGGACCTTCCGCCAGGAAGCGTCGGATCGTCGCGGGCGTCTTCAGCACCAGCTCGGTGAGGTAGGGGCTGCCGCCGAACACCGCCTCCAGCAGGGCGTGGCCGCCGGGGTCGGAGGGCAGCGCCACGGCAAATTCGCGAAGCTCGGGATCGGATTGCTCGGCCGCGCGTTCAACCCAACGTTCGAGCCCGCGCCGGGCGCGGTCGGGGTCGCCCGCGCGGGGCCAGACGGCATCGGGCCAGGCGACATCAAGACGTGGCATCGAGCTTTCCAAGTGCCTAAGGTGCGGGCGCAGCATCGGGTGCCTGCGGGTACTGGTCAAGCAGGGGTGAAACGTTCGGGATGAGGGCGCTGAAGATCCTGGCGGAGATCGTCGGTCTGGCGGTCGCCGGCTTCGCGCTCGCCGCTGTCGCCCTGGCGTGGCGGCTGTCGTCCGGGCCGCTGGAGATCGGCGGCCTGACGCCGTATGTCGAACAGGCGATCTCCGACCAGAACGCCACCACTGAGCTGGGCAGTCTTTCGCTGCGCTGGGACGGGTTCCAGCGGCCGCTGGTGCTGACCGCCACCAATGTCCGGGTGCGCCAGAAGGACGGGACGGCGATCGCCATCATCCCGGAGATCTCGGCCGACCTCAGCTTGCCCCGGCTGGCGCGCGGCGAGGTGGCCCCGCTGCGGCTGGACATGATCCGGCCGCATCTGCGGGTGGTCCGCACCGCCGAGGGCGATTTCAGCTTCGGCCTGGACAGCGCGGCACAGGCGAATCCCCAGGGGCCGCCGACGGATCCGGTCGCGCCGCCGCCAGCCGGGCCGCCGACGCGGGATGTGGTCAAGGACCTGCTGGCGGCTCTCGACGCCCGGCTCGACAGCGGCACCAGCCCGATCGCGTCGCTGCGGCGGCTGACGGTGGTCGACGGCAGCGTCAGCATCGACGACCGCATGCTCGGCCAGACCTGGTATGCGCCGAAGGCCGCCGCCGACCTCAGCCGGACGGCGACCGGCGTCGACGGCAGGGCCTCGCTCACCGTGGTGTCCGCCGGCGGGGCCTCGGATTTCTCGGGCGAGATCCACTATGTCCGCGCCCGGCGGAGCGGTCGGGCGGCGATCGGCTTCACCAACGTGACCCCGGCGTCGCTGACCCGGATCTCGCCGGTGCTGGCGCCGCTGGAGGCGATCCAGAGCCCGGTGTCGGGCCGGCTCGACGTCGATTTCGATTCCCGGTTCCAGCCGACCACCGGCCGGTTCTCGCTGACCAGCATCAATACCCGGCTGATGCTGCCGCCTTTGTGGACCGCGCCGTTCAGCGCCGCCCGGGCCAGCCTGTCGGGGTCGGTCGACCTGCCGAAGCGGCGCCTGGTGCTGGACGACTTCACCATCGATCTCGGCGGGCCCAGGATATCCCTGTCCGGCCAGGTCGATGCGCCACAGGACACGATCGAGGTGGCGATCGTCGGCACGGTCGCCAGCCTGCCGGTCGACCTGCTGGACAGCCTGTGGCCGCCCGGCGTGCCCAGCGGCGCCCGAGACTGGATCACCACCAACCTCCGCGACGGCATGATCGACCGGACCGAGTTCAGCCTGCAGGCGCGCGCGCCGCTGGCCGATCCCGCCAATGCGGCGCTGGTGTCGCTGGACGGCACCCTGCAGGCGCGCGGGCTGACGGTGAACTACTTCAACGGCCTGCCGAAGATCACCGGCCTCAACGCCGCGGGCAGCTTCAACCAGTCGCTGCTGCGCATCGCCACCGCCGGCGGGGGGATCGGCGACATCGCGTTGAAGCCTGCCGACATCACCATCACCGGCCTAGACCAGCACGACCAGGTGATCGAGATCGACGCCCCGATCGAAGGGCCGGTGAAGTCGGTGATGGGGGTGCTCGACGTGCCGCGGCTCGGCTACGCCAAGAAGGTGGGCCTGGATCCCGACCGCATGTCGGGGCGGGTGGCCGCCCGGCTGCGCTTCGGCTTCTCGCTGCTCGCCGACCTGACCTTCGAGCAGATCCGGCTCGCGGCCGACGGCGACCTGACCGATGTCGGCGTGACCGCCGTCAAGCCCGGCTACGACGTGAGCGGCGGCAACGCCAAGCTCGCGCTCGACAAGGCCGGGATGACGCTCGACGGCCGGGCGCAGGTCAACACGGTGCCGGTCGCGTTCACCTGGCACGAAGCTTTCGACGATTCCCCCGTCGACACCAAGGTCTCCGCCAAGGTGACGCTCGACCCGGCCGCCCGCGCGGCCCTGCACCTGCCGGAGATCCAGATGATCGGCGGCACCGTGGTCGCCGATCTCGACCTGGCGATGGGCGGCAGCACCGGCACGCTCGACGCCAAGCTCGACCTTACCGATGCGCGGATCTCGCTCGACCCGATCGGCTGGACCAAGCCGCCCGGGGGCAAGGCGAACGCGGCGGTGACGCTGTCCCTGGCCGGGGCGCGCGTCGCCAAGGTGTCGCAGTTCAGCGTCTCCGGCGGCGATATCGCGCTCTCCGGCAGCGCCGATTTCGCGCGCGACGGGTCCCTGGCGCAGCTCAACATCGGCTCGCTGCAGCAGGGGCAGACCCAGGTGAAGGGCCAGGTCGAGGTGCTGGGGCCGGACAGCTACCGCCTGGCGCTCGACGGCCCGCGCCTTGACGTCTCCGGCCTGTTGGGCCAGCGCCGCAGCGCCGGCGCGCAGGACGCCGCCGCCGCTGACGGTGCCCCCGGGCCGCAGATCGACGCCACCTTCGCGGTCGGCGAACTGGTCTTCGGCAAGGACCGGTCGCTCAAGTCGGTGCGCGGCCGGGCGATCGGGCGCACCACCAACCTGCAGGACGTGACGCTGGCGGCGCTGCTGCCGGGCGGTAAGCCGGTCGACCTGCGGCTGACGCCGCAGCAGGGGCAGCCGGACCGCCAGATCGTGACCCTGCGCGGCGAGGATGCGGGCGAGGCGCTGCGCGTGCTCGACATCGCCGACAACATCTCCGGCGGCAGCCTGCTGGCGACCGGCACGCGGAACGGCACGACCGGGGCGATCGACGGCCAGCTCGACGCCCGCGGCTTCGTGCTGCGCGACGCGCCGGGGGTGGCGCGGCTGCTGGCGGCGACCTCGCCCTCGGGCATCCAGGACCTGTTCGGCACCAGCGGGCTGACCTTCAACCGGCTCGAGGCCGACTTCACCTATGCGGCCACCCAGCGGCGGGTGACGCTGAAGCAGGGTCGCGGTGCCGGCGGCGACCTCGGCCTGGCCTTCGACGGCATCCTCGACCTGAAGGCCGAGACCATCGACCTGGCCGGCACCATCGTGCCGATCTACCACATCAACAGCGTGATCGGCTCGATCCCGCTGCTTGGCGACATCCTGACCGGCGGCGGGGGCGGCGGGCTGTTCGCCTTCACCTACACCATCCGCGGCTCCTTCGCCGACCCATCGGTTTCGGTCAATCCGCTCTCGGTACTGGCGCCGGGCTTCCTGCGGCGCCTGTTCTTCGAGGAGACGCCGTCGGATGGCGGGGCGCCGGCGCCGACACCACGCCGGCCGCCACCGCGGCCGCCCGTCAGCGACCGATGACGGCCTATTCCCCCACCGCCAGCCCCGCCGGCCGGCGGTCGTCATTGGCGCCGTAGACGAAGCCGGGCCTCATCTTGCCGCCGAGGGTGGAATCATTGCCGGAGGAGGCGGCGCCCGTGGCAACCGGCAGCGGCAGGGCGATCAGCTCGGCCGCGCCCCAGGGCGTCTGCTCGGTGACCTTGTAGCCCATCTCGCCCAGCAGCTTCACCGTGTCGGGCGACAGCGCATAGGGTTCGGCGAAGACCTCGTCCGGCAGCCACTGGTGGTGGATGCGCGGCGCATTCACCGCCTCCTGCGGCTGCATGCCGTAGTCGATGATGTTCAGTGCCGCCTGCAGCGTGATGGTGATGATGCGCGCCCCGCCCGGGCTGCCCAGCACCAGCACGACGTGGCCGTCCTTGGTCACCAGTGTCGGGGCCATCGACGACAGCGGCCGCTTGCCCGGCGCGATCGAATTGGCCTCGCCCTGCACCAGGCCGAACAGGTTCGGCACGCCCGGCTTGACCGTGAAGTCGTCCATCTCGTCGTTCAGCAGGAAGCCGGTGCCGGGCGCGATCACCCCGGCGCCGAACAGGCCGTTGATGGTGTAGGTGACCGACACCGCGTTGCCGTCCTTGTCGACCACGGAGTAGTGGGTGGTCTCGGTCTTCTCATGCGGCGCGATGCCGGGCTGGACGTCCTTCGACGGCGTCGCCTTGTCGGGCTGGATCCGGGCCCGGATCTGGGCCGCGTAGTCCTTGCTCAGCAGCCGGTCGAGCGGGTTGGTCACGAAGGCCGGGTCGCCGAGATAGGTGTTGCGGTCCATGTAGGCGTGGCGCATCGCCTCGACCATCAGGTGCACGCTGGCCGCCGAATGGTAGCCCAGCGCCTTCATGTCGTAGCCTTCCAGGATGTTCAGGATCTCGCACATCGTGGTGCCGCCGGAGGAGGGCGGCGGCGAGGACACGAAGACGTAGCCGCGGTAGGAGCAGGTGACCGGATCCGTCTCCGTCACCTTGTAGTCGGCGAGGTCCTGGGCGGTCATGATGCCGCCATTGGCCTTCATCGCCGCCGCGACCTTCTCGGCGATCGGGCCCTTGTAGAAGGCGTCCGGCCCGCCCTTGGCGATCGCCTCCAGCGTGTCGGCGAGCTCGGGCTGCACCAGCCGGTCGCCGGGCTGCAGGGCGGAGCCGTCGGGCTTGAAGTAGATCTTCGCCGCCACCGGGTCCTTCTTCAGCAGGGCGGCGCCGGCATCGATGATGTCGGTGTCGCCGCGGGTCAGGATGAAGCCTTCGCGCGCCAGCCTGATCGCCGGCGCCATCACGGTCTCGCGCGGCAGGGTGCCGTATTTCGCCAGGGCGCTGTCGAGGCCCAGCACGCTGCCCGGCACGCCGGCGGCGAGATAGCCGTAGAGGCTGGCGCCCTTGACCGGGTTGCCGGCGGCGTCGAGATACATCGCCTTGGTCGCGGCGGCCGGCGCCATCTCGCGGAAGTTGATGAAGGTGTCGCGGTTCTCTTTGGCCAGGTGGATGACCATGAAGCCGCCACCGCCGATATTGGCGCAGCAGGTGTTGGTCACCGCCTGGGCGAAGCCGGTGGCGACCGCGGCGTCGATGGCGTTGCCGCCGGCGCGCAGGATCTCGGCCCCGGCGTCGGAGGCGAGGTGCTGCGACGACACCACCATGCCGTCCGGCGCCTCGACCGCGGGGCGGGACGCGGCCTGCGCCCCGGTTGCGGAACCGAGGCCACATGCTGCCACGGCCAGCGCCGCCGCCACCTGTCGGATCATCGCATCGCTCCCTGTCGTGACGCGCTAGGGCGGATGTCCCTGCGCGCCGCAAGCTCTCTGAGGAAAGCGATGCTGCCCCGTTCGCGGGGTCGCCGCAACGGCCGTGCGGCAGCCCCTACGTCAGGCCGGCCGCACCAGCACGTGCTTCTTGCGGCCGGCGGACAGCTTGACCACGCCGTCGGCGCCGATCTCGCCGCTGCCGATCGTCTGCTCCGGGTCGGCGATGGCGGCGTCGTTGACGCGGCCGCCGCCGCCCTGGATCAGCCGCCGCGCCTCGCCGTTCGAGGTGGCGAGCCCGACTCGTGCGAACAGGCGGAAGGCCGCGATGCCGGCCTCCAGCTCGCCGCGCGGGATGTCGACCGACGGCAGGCCTTCGGCCGACACGCCCTGCTCGAAGGCCTGGCGCGCGGTCTCGGCCGCCGCCGCGGCCTTGTCGCGGCCATGCACCAGCGCGGTCGCCTCGGTGGCCAGGATCTTCTTGGCCTCGTTGATCTCGGCTCCATCAAGCGCCGCCAGCCGGTCGATCTCGTCCAGCGGCAGCTCGGTGAACAGCTTGAGGAAGCGGCCGACATCGGCGTCCTCGGTGTTCCGCCAGTACTGCCAGTAGTCGTAGACCGGCAGCCGGTCCTCGTTCAGCCACACGGCGCCGGCCGCGGTCTTGCCCATCTTGGCGCCGGACGAGGTGGTCAGCAGCGGCGAGGTCAGGCCGTAGACCTCACGCCCGGCAATGCGCCGGGTCAGGTCGATGCCGTTGACGATGTTGCCCCACTGGTCCGACCCGCCCATCTGCAGCACGCAGTCGTGGCGGCGCGCCAGCTCGAGGAAGTCGTAGCCCTGCAGGATCATGTAGTTGAATTCGAGGAAGGTCAGCGGCTGCTCGCGGTCGAGCCGCAGCTTCACCGAATCGAAGCTCAGCATCCGGTTGATGGTGAAGTGCCGGCCGATCTCGCGCAGGAACGGGATGTAGGCCAGTTCATCCAGCCAATCGGCGTTGTTGGCCATGATCGCGCCGTGGTCGAAATCCAGCAGCTTGGCGAACACGGTTCGCAGCGAGGCGATGTTGCTGTCGATCGTGGCGTTGTCGAGCAGGGGCCGGGCGTCGTCTCGGAAGGTCGGGTCGCCGATCTTGGTGGTGCCGCCGCCCATCAGCGCGATCGGCCGGCCGCCCGTCTTCTGCAGCCAGCGCAGCATCATGATCTGGACCAGGCTGCCGACATGCAGGCTGGTCGCCGTGGCGTCGAAGCCGATATAGCCCGTGACCGACCCCTTCGCCGCCAGGGCGTCGAGGCCCTCGGCATCCGTCATCTGGTGGATGAAGCCGCGCGCCTGGAGGGTGCGCAGGAAGTCGGAGCGGAATCCGGTCATGATCGTCGGCTGTCGGTCGGAGGATCGGGACAAGGGCTGTAGCACGTCCGCCGCCCGTGCCTCAAACCGAACTTCCCCTCGGGGAGGAGCGGCCGGGGCCTCAGGCCGTGGCGGTGACGATCCAGGCGGCGGCGTCCAGCAGCACGCCGTCGACGGTTTCATGCGGCGCCAGGGCCTCGCGCACCGCGACGGCGACGATATCGCGCTTGTCCTGATGCTCGCGCAGCATGGCGCCGACCGGGCCGCTGCGCAGCACCAGGGCCAGCGTCTGGTCGAGGTCGCCGACGCCGCATTTGGTGTCGAAGCGCGTGGCGGCGATGGTCGAGAAGCCGGCGCGGCTGAGGATGGTGCGGATCCGGTCCGGGTCGGCGAAGGCAAAGGCGCCCGGGGCCCCCGGCTCCGGCCGGGGCGGGGCCGGCAGGTGGCGCAGCGCCGCGTTCATCGACACGGTGGCCCAGGCGTTCTCGGCCAGGGTGCGCCAGCAGACGAAGGCCAGACGGCCGCCCGGCTTCAGCGCCTTGTGCAGGTTGGTGAAGGCGGCGACCGGGTCGCCGAAGAACATCACCCCGAAGCGCGAGAACAGCCCGTCGAAGGCGGCGGTCCCGAGATCGGCGGTCTGGGCGTCGGCTTCCCGGAACTCGACATTGGCCGAGCCGGCCTGCGCCGCGCGGCGCCGGGCGAGGCCGAGCATGGGGACCGAGATGTCGACGCCGAGCACCTTGCCCGCGGCGCCCACCAGCTGGCCCAGCTCCAGCGTGCTGCCGCCGCTGCCGCAGCCGATGTCGAGCAGGGCTTCGCCGGCGGCGGGGGCCAGCGCATCCACGGTGCGCCGGCTGAACGGCGCGGTCATGCGGTCGAGCTGGGCCTGCATCTCGACCCAGACCGGCCCGCCGCTCTCGTTCCAATAGGCGATCTGGTCGGCGTTCGGGGTTGCGGCGTCGCTCGTCGGCATGCGGCTTCTCCTCTGCCCGGTCTGTGGTGGCCCCGCCTGCAGCCCGGCGTCAGCCGCCGTTCTGCGGCGTCAGCTTCACCGATTTGGTCAGGTAGTCGTCGATATGGGCCAGCAGCTGGTCGCCATGCATGGTGAAGAAGTGATTGGCCCCCGGGATGATCCGGTAGTCGATCTTGATGTCTTTCTGCAGCGACAGCTTGTTCACCAGCTTCTGGACCGATTCATGGGGGACGACGTCATCCTTGTCGCCCTGGACGACCAGCCCGGAGGACGGGCAGGGGGCCAGGAAGGTGAAGTCGTACTTGTTCGCCGGCGGCGAGATCGAGATGAAGCCGTCGATCTCCGGCCGGCGCATCAGCAGCTGCATGCCGATCCAGGCGCCGAAGGAGAAGCCGCCAACCCAGCAGGCCTCGGCATTCGGGTTCAGCGCCTGCAGCCAGTCCAGCGCCGACGCGGCATCCGACAGCTCGCCCTCGCCACGGTCATGCACGCCCTGGCTGCGGCCGACGCCGCGGAAGTTGAAGCGCAGGACGGTGAATTCATGCTTCTTGAAGGTCTGGTACAGCGTGTGCACGACCTTGTTGAACATCGTCCCGCCGCCCAGCGGGTCGGGGTGCAGCAGCAGGGCGATCGGCGCGTTGGTGCGCTTGCTCGGGGTGTAGCGGCCTTCGAGGCGGCCTTCGGATCCGTTGAAGATGACGTCCGGCATCGACCGTTAAGCTCCTCGAGGTTGCGACGGTGCGGGCCGGATCATCGGCCGTAAATTTCGCGGTGCACCGGGTGGCGCGTTGGGGCGGCTTTCTTGACCATCGGGTTTGGATGTCTATATCTAAGCGGTCATTCACCCTGCCACGTCGTGGACCGTGACGGCCACCGCCGTCCACGCGATCCACGCGAAATGTTCGTATACCATCGGGACGGCCTGAGTGTTCAAGCGTCTTGGCGATGATTGGGACATACCTGTCCGGCACGGGCGGATGATCATGGCGCGGATTGCGCATCCGGCGGTCGGGTGCGGCGGTCATCCGGGCCATGGCTGCGTGAAGCATGGTCCGACGGGCAGGTCGGGCTATTGGGGGCGCGGAACATGCGTTTGAGCACCAAGGGACGCTACGCCGTCATGGCGATGGTCGACCTGGCGCGGCACGGTGCGGACGGTCCGGTGGCGCTTGCCGACATCGCCCTCCGCCAGGAAATCTCATTGCCCTATCTCGAGCAGCTGTTCGCCAAGCTGCGACGCAGCGGCCTGATCCGCAGCGTGCGCGGGCCCGGCGGCGGCTATCTGCTGGCCCGGCCCTGCAGCAGCATGCGGATCTCCGACATCATCGTCGCGGTCGACGAGCCGATCCAGGCGACGCGCTGCGAGAAGCACAGCCCGCTCGGCTGCCACAGCGACAAGAGCCGCTGCCTGACCCATGATTTATGGGAGGAGCTGGGCAACCAGATCCACCTCTATCTCTCCTCGATTACGGTCGAGGATGTGGTCAACCGCCGGGTGCTCGGCTCCAGCCATCTCTTTTCCGCCGGCCAGCACGTGACCGCCGCCGCCGAGTGAGGCGCGTGCCGTGACCCCCGTCTATCTCGACCACAACGCCACCGCGCCGCTGCGGCCCGAGGCGCGGGCGGCGATGCTCGCGGCGCTGGACGGCACCGGCAACCCGTCCTCGGTGCATCGCCACGGCCGCGACGCGCGGCGCATCGCCGAGGCCGGGCGGTCGCAGGTCGCGGCCCTGGCCGGCGTCAAGCCGGCCCAGGTGGTGTTCACCGGCAGCGCCACCGAGGCCAACGCCCTGGCGCTGACCGGCCTCGGCCGCCGCCGCATCCTGGTCTCGGCGGTCGAGCATGACAGCGTGCTGGCCTGGGCGACCGAACGGATCCCGGTCGATGGCGACGGCCGGGTCGATCTCGACGCGCTCGACCGCATTCTGGCGGCGGAGTCCGGGCCGGCGATCCTCTCGATCATGGCGGTCAACAACGAGACCGGCGTGATCCAGCCGGTGGCCGAGGCCGCGGCGATCGCCCGCCGTCATGGCGCGCTGGTGCATTGCGACGCGGTCCAGGCCGCCGGGCGCATCGCGCTGCCGGCGGTGGGGGCGGAGGTCGACGCGCTCAGCCTGTCCGCCCACAAGCTGGGCGGACCGCAGGGCATCGGCGCGCTGGTGCTGCGCGACGGGTTGCCGCTGGCGCCGCTGCTGCGCGGCGGGGCCCAGGAAGGCCGCCGCCGTGCCGGCACCGAGAATGTCGCCGGCATCGCCGGCTTCGGCGCCGCCGCGTTCGTCGTGGCCGGGCTGGCCGACCAAGCCGGGATCGCGGCGCTGCGGGCGGATCTGGAAGAGCGCCTCACAGCCGCCGGCGGCGTCGTGCTGGGGGCGGGCGCCCCGCGTGTCGCCAACACCAGCTGCGTCGCCATGCCCGGAGTCGCCGCCGAGACCCAGGTCGCGGCGCTCGACCTCGCCGGCGTCGCGGTCAGCTCCGGCTCGGCCTGCAGCTCCGGCAAGGTCCGCCGCAGCCACGTGCTTGAGGCGATGGGCCTGGCCGCCGACCTCGCCGACGGCGCGATCCGGATCAGCCTGGGGCCGAGCACGGATGCGGCGGCGATCGACCGCTGCGTCGCTGCCTGGACCGATCTCGCCGCCCGCCGGCGGGGACGTGCGGTGGCGTGACACGGCCGACATGAATTTTCGCCGATTGCCGGCGGTTTGCGGCTTGCGGTAAAGACCACGCTTTTGGAGCAGGAGCAGGGCGGTCATGCCCAGGATCATCTTCATCGAGCCCGACGGCAACCGCCGCGAGATCGACGCCCCGGCCGGGCTGTCGATCATGGAGATCGCGCACAAATACGACGTCGATCTCGAAGGCGCCTGCGAGGGCTCGCTGGCCTGCTCGACCTGCCATGTCATCGTCGAGCCCGACTGGTACGCGCGGCTGCAGCCGGCGCGGGAGGATGAGGAGGACATGCTCGACCTCGCCTTCGGCCTGACCAAGACCTCGCGGCTGGGCTGCCAGATCATCATGACCGATGCGCTGGACGGGCTGACGGTGCGGCTGCCCGCCGGCACCAACAACCTGATGTGATGTCGAGGCTTTTGGTCATGGGCGGGTCGCATGCCCGCCTTGGCGGAGGCGCAGCTGAGAACGACTCTCGCGGTCGGGTTTTCGCTGGCATTCGCCGC
The DNA here is from genome assembly GCF_052115705.1 of Inquilinus sp. 2KB_23. NCBI lineage: Bacteria > Pseudomonadati > Pseudomonadota > Alphaproteobacteria > Rhodospirillales > Rhodospirillaceae > Inquilinus > Inquilinus sp. 2KB_23. The sequence goes on from NZ_JBFRHF010000003.1 coordinate 295,563, forward strand.
TGGAACGCCTATCTATTGGCGTGAGGTGGATGGCGGCACGGGCCTGTCCTGGAGCATTCCGGCGGGCCAGCCACATCGGATTACCCGACTAGCCCGGTTGGTTAATCGGCCCCGTGAGTTAGTCGGTTTGGGTTCAGGCGTTGAGGAGTGAGGCATGGCGGCGGTCCAGGAGACGGTCCGACAGGTCGAAGAGATCACGAACACCCGCTACAAGCACGGCTTCATCTCGGACATCGAGATGGAAACGGCGCCGAAGGGCTTGAGCGAGGACACCGTTCGCTTCATCTCCGCCAAGAAGAACGAACCCGAGTGGCTGCTCGAGTGGCGGCTGCGCGCCTTCCGGCTGTGGCTGACCATGGAGGAGCCGCATTGGGCGAAGATCGGCCACCCGCCGATCGACTATCAGGCGGCCTACTACTACGCCGCGCCGAAGAAGAAGCCGCAGCTGGGCAGCCTGGACGAGGTCGATCCCGACATCCTGGCCGTCTATGAGAGGCTGGGCATCCCGCTGCGCGAGCAGGAGAAGCTGGCCGGCGTCGCGGTCGACGCGGTGTTCGACAGCGTCTCGGTGGCCACCACCTTCAAGGACCAGCTCGAGAAGGTCGGCGTCATCTTCTGCTCGATCTCCGAGGCGGTGCAGAAATACCCCGAGCTGGTGCGCCAGTATCTCGGCTCGGTGGTGCCCTATTCCGACAACTACTTCGCCACCCTGAATTCGGCCGTCTTCACCGACGGGTCCTTCGTCTACATCCCCAAGGGCGTGCGCTGCCCGATGGAGCTGTCGACCTATTTCCGCATCAATGCGGAGAATACGGGCCAGTTCGAGCGCACCCTGATCATCGCCGCCGAGGGCAGCTACGTCTCCTACCTCGAAGGCTGCACCGCGCCGCAGCGCGACGAGAATCAGCTGCACGCCGCGGTGGTCGAGCTGGTGACGCTCGACGACGCCGAGATCAAGTACTCCACCGTCCAGAACTGGTATCCGGGCGACGAGGAGGGCAAAGGCGGCATCTACAATTTCGTGACCAAGCGCGCCGCCTGCCGCGGCCGCAACTCCAAGGTCAGCTGGACCCAGGTCGAGACCGGGTCGGCCATCACCTGGAAGTATCCGAGCTGCATCCTGCAGGGCGACAATTCGGTCGGCGAGTTCTACTCGGTGGCGATCACCAACAACCGCCAGCAGGCCGACACCGGCACCAAGATGATCCATATCGGGAAGAACACGACGTCCCGGATCATCTCCAAGGGCATCTCGGCGGGCAAGTCGGACAATACCTATCGCGGCCTGGTGCGGATCCTGCCGGGCGCCGAGGGCGCGCGCAACTTCACCCAGTGCGACAGCCTGCTGATCGGCGACACCTGCGGCGCCCACACCGTGCCCTATATCGAAAGCCGCAACCCGACGGCGCAGGTCGAGCACGAGGCGACGACCAGCAAGGTCAGCGACGACGTGCTGTTCTACTGCCGCCAGCGCGGCATCGGCACGGAAGAGGCGCTGGGCCTGATCGTCAACGGCTTCTGCCGCGAAGTGCTGCAGGCCCTGCCGATGGAGTTCGCGGTCGAGGCCCAGAAGCTGGTCGGCATCAGCCTGGAAGGTTCGGTCGGCTGACCACGCGCCGCGGCGATGCGGCATTTGCAGAAAGACGCTGCGTTCGCGCGGCCCGGTTGAGTTGAGGAAAGCCGCCGTGAGGCGGCGAGGGAAAGCGGAATGCTCGAGATCAAGGACCTGCACGTCTCCGTCGATGGCAAGGAGATCCTCAAGGGGGTCTCGCTGACGGTGAACAAAGGTGAGATCCACGCGATCATGGGGCCGAATGGCTCCGGCAAGTCGACGCTCAGCTACGTCATCGCCGGGCGCGACGGCTATGAGGTCACCGGCGGGTCGATCACCTTCGAAGGGCAGGACCTGCTGGCGCTGGAGCCGGAGGAGCGGTCGCGCGCCGGCGTTTTCCTGGCGTTCCAGTACCCGCTCGAGGTCGCCGGCGTCGGCACCGTCACCTTCCTGCGCACCGCCTACAACGCCCATCGCAAGCATCGCGGCGAGCCCGAGCTGGATCCGATGCAGTTCACCAAGCTGCTGCGCGAGAAGGCCAAGGGCCTGGGCATCGAGACCGACATGCTGAAGCGGTCGGTCAATGTCGGCTTCTCCGGCGGCGAGAAGAAGCGCAACGAGGCGCTGCAGATGGCGATCCTGGAGCCGACCTTCGCCGTGCTCGACGAGACCGACAGCGGCCTCGACATCGATGCGCTGAAGGTGGTGGCCGAGAGCGTCAACCGACTGCGGTCGCCCGAGCGCGCGGCGCTGGTGATCACCCATTACCAGCGGCTGCTCAGCCACATCATCCCCGACCATGTCCATGTCCTGGCCGATGGCCGGATCGTCCGGTCCGGCGGCAAGGAGTTGGCGCTGGAGCTCGAGGAAAAGGGCTATGCCAACGTCGTTCCGGACGGTGCCGTCCCGGTCGGCGCGTGAGCCGGTCATGAGCGAACGGATCACGATCTCGCCCACCGTCGCCGCCCAGCGCGACCGCTTCGCCGCCCGCCGCGCCGGCCTGCCCGGGGTCGGCCGCAGCGCCATCGACCGCCGGCGCGAGGCGGGCATGGCCCGGTTTGAAAGCCTCGGCCTGCCGACGCGCAAGCTGGAGGCCTGGAAATACACAGACCTGCGGCGGCTGGAGAAGTTCAGCTTCGCCAGCGTGGCGCCGGACGAGCTGGCGGTGCCCGAGGTGCTGCGCCCCTTCATCCCGGCGCAGGGCCCGTCCATGGTCTTCGTCAACGGCCAGCTGCGCCTGGACCTGTCGCATGTCGACGACCTGCCCGCCGGGCTGCGCCTGGACGGCTATGCCGCGGCGCTGGAGGATGGCGACGCCGACGTCGAATCCCGCTTCGCCGCGGCCGCCGATGCGGCCTCGATGGTGGAGTTGAACACTGCTTTGGTCGATGACGGCGCCGTGCTGCGCATCGTGGCCGGCGCGGTGATCGAGGCGCCGATCCGCCTGGTGTTCCTGTCCGCGCCCGGCGAGGCGCCGGTGGCCAGCCATTCCAGGATCCTGATCCTGGTCGGCGCCAACAGCCAGGCGACGGTGATCGAGTCCTATCACGGCACCGACAACGCCGGTTACTTCACCAATGCGGTGGGTGAGGCCGAGATCGGCGACGGCGCCCGGCTGCGCCACTACCGGCGCCAGAGCGAGGGGCTGCAGGCGGTCCATCTCGTCAACGGCCGCGTCCGGATCGGCCGCGACGCCACCTATGACAGCTTCACCCTCAGCCTCGGCGCCGATCTGGCGCGGACCGAGGTGACGGCCACCTTCGCCGGCACCGGCGGCAACGGCCATGTCACCGGCGCCTATCTCGCCGACGGCAACCGCCACATCGACACCACCACGCTGATCGACCACGCCGTGCCGGATTGCCGGTCGCGCGAGGTGTTCAAGGGCGTGCTCGACGACAAGGGACGCGGCGTCTTCCAGGGCAAGATCATCGTCCGGCGCGACGCCCAGCGGACCGACGGCTACCAGCTGAACCGGGCGCTGATGCTGTCGCGCACCGCCGAGATCGACAGCAAGCCCGAACTCGAGATCTACGCCGACGACGTCAAGTGCAGCCACGGCGCGACCATCGGCGAGCTCGACTCCGCGGCGCTGTTCTACCTGCGCAGCCGCGGCATCGACGAGCGCACGGCCCGGGCCATGCTGGTCGAGGCCTTCCTGCGCGAGGCGCTGGAGGAGATCGCCGACGAGGCGGTCCGCGACGAATTCGGGGCCGCGGTCGAGCTGTGGCTCGTCGGGCGGCATCAGGAGGCCTGAGATGGACACCCGGCTGCACACCAGCGGCATCAACGCCTATGACGTGAACGCGATCCGGGCGGATTTCCCGATCCTGTCGCGCACCGTCTACGGCAAGCCGCTGGTCTATCTCGACAACGCCGCCTCGGCCCAGAAGCCGCTGTCGGTGATCGAGGCCGAAAGCCGCGTCTACCGGGAGGAATACGCCAACGTCCATCGCGGCCTGCACTATCTCAGCGGCGCCGCGACCGATGCGTTCGAGGCGTCGCGCGAGGCGGTGAAGAGCTTCATCAACGCCCGCTCGATCAAGGAGGTCATCTACACCCGCGGCACCACCGAGGCGATCAACCTGGTCGCCCAGACCTGGGGCCGCGCCTTCCTGAAGCAGGGCGACGAGATCATCGTCTCGGTGCTGGAGCACCACTCCAACATCGTGCCCTGGCAGCTGCTGGCGCAGGAGAAGGGGCTGGTCCTCAAGGTCGCCCCGATCGACGACGAGGGCAATTTCCTGCTCGACGAGTTCGAGAAGCTGCTGTCGCCGAAGACGAAGCTGGTCGCGCTCACCTACATGTCGAACGCGCTGGGCACCATCGTCCCGATCAAGGCGGTGATCGACCGGGCCCATGCGGTCGGCGCCAAGGTGCTGGTCGACGCCGCCCAGGCGATCACCCACATGCCGGTCGACGTCCAGGCGCTGGGCTGCGATTTCCTCGCCTTCTCCGGCCACAAGCTGTACGGCCCGACCGGCATCGGCATCCTCTATGGCCGCGAAGAGCTGCTGGAAGCGATGCCGCCCTGGCAGGGCGGCGGCGAGATGATCCGCACCGTCAGCTTCTCCGGCACCACCTTCGCCGACCTGCCGGCCAAGTTCGAGGCCGGCACCCCGGCCATCGCCCAGGCGATCGCGCTGAAGGCGGCGATCGACTACGTCACCACCCTCGGCCTCGACACCATCGCGGCGCATGAGCGTGAGCTGCTGGATTACGGCGTCGAGCGGTTGTCGCATGTGCCGGGGCTGACCATCGTCGGCCGCGCCCAGGAGCGCGCCTCGATCATCTCCTTTTCCATGGATTGCGCCCATCCGCACGACATCGGCACGGTGATCGACCAGGCCGGCGTCGCGGTGCGGGCCGGCCATCACTGCGCCCAGCCGCTGATGGAACGGCTCTGCTTGCCGGCGACGGCGCGGGCCTCTTTCGCCCTGTACAACACCAAGGCCGAGATCGACGTGATGGCCGAGGCGTTGGACAAGGTGGTCAAGATGTTCGCGAGATGACCATGCCCCCCTCCCAGGCAAGGCTATCGCCCGAAGAGTTGGAGGAGAACTTCTCCCTCCTCGACGATTGGGAGGAGCGCTACGCCTACATCATCAGCCTGGGCGACGCCCTGCCGCCGTTCCCGGATGCCGAGCGGACCGAGGCCAACAAGGTCCATGGCTGCCAGAGCCAGGTGTGGCTGGTGGCCCGGCCGGAAGACCAGGCATCGGACCGCATCGTGTTCCAGGGCGACAGCGACGCCCGCATCGTCAAGGGGCTGATCGCCATCGTCACCGGCGTGTTCTCCGGCCGCCGGCCGGAGGAGGTGGCGGCGATGGACCTGCGCGGGCTGTTCACCCGGCTGGGTCTCGACACCCATCTGACCAGCGGGCGGCGCAACGGCCTGGCCTCGATGGTCGAACGGATCAAGGAGATCGCGCGGCGGCACCTGTCCGCGCGGGAGGCGACATCATGAGTTCTTTCCCCGACGACGGCCTCGGCCTGAACGACTTCATGCGCGCCGGCACGCTCGACCTGCCGGAGCCGGACTGGATCCATGTCCGCACGCCGATGTCCAAGGTCACATACCCGCTCGATGTCGCGGCCACGCGCTCGGCGGTGATGGACAACCTGACCCTGGTCTACGACCCGGAGCTGCCGGTCAACATCGTCGAACTCGGGCTGATCTACCGGGTCGAGGTGTCGCCGCAGGGCCAGGTCGACATCGACATGACCCTGACCGCGCCGAACTGCCCGGTCGCCGGATCGATGCCGGTGATGGTGGAGCGGGGGGCGCTGTCGGTCCCCGGCGTCACCGGGGCCAAGGTGAACCTGACCTGGGATCCGCCCTGGTCGATCGAACGCGCCAGCGAGGATGCCCGGCTGGCGTTGGGGATGTGACGAAAGATCGCCCGGCTAAAGCCGCGCGATCCTGGGATGCTGCCGCAAACCGTTGAAGTCCTTCCCCGATCGGCCCATCTTGGGGATTGAGGATACGAGGTGAACACCATGCGCGCCCTGCCACCGCCGATCTCGCTGACCGACCGCGCCGCCGACCGCGTGCGCGAGCTGATCGAGAAGTCGACCAAGCCGATCCTCGGCCTGCGCGTCGGGGTCAAGGCGCGCGGCTGCTCCGGCCTCAGCTACTTCATGGAATACGCCGAGGAGCGGAAGAAGTTCGAGGACGTGGTCGAGAGCAAGGGCGTCACCGTCCTGATCGACCCGTCGGCGATCATGTTCCTGCTCGGCACCGAGATGGACTGGGTGCAGGAAGAGTTCGGCGCGCGCTTCGTGTTCAACAACCCGAACGAAGTCGACCGCTGCGGCTGCGGCGAGAGCTTCCGCGTCGCCCAGCCCGAGAACAAGGAACCGGCGCACGCCGGCGCCTGACGCCGTCCGGCCGTCGCCGTGGCTTACAACGCCGGCGCCGCGCCGGACCTGACACCCCGAACCCTTCGCCGCCTGCTGTCGCCGCCGCGCCTGCGACGCCTGATCCGCTTCGCCGTCGGCGGGTTGCTGGTCGGCTGCATGGCGGTCGCCTTCGCCCGCGCCGCCGACTGGGCCCAGGCCGTCTTCTTCTGGATCACCGACGGCCGGCTGTGGCTGGCCCCGATCCTGGGCGCCGTCGGCTTCGGCGTCTCGGCCATGGCCGCCGCGCAGTTCTTCCCGGCGGCGCCGGGCAGCGGCATTCCCCAATGCATCGCGGCGATGCGCCGGCCGCTGGAGCTGGTGCCGAGCCAGCTCAACATCCGCACCGGCATTGGCAAGATCCTGCTATGCCTGTTCGGCTTGGTCTGCGGCGCGTCGATCGGGCGTGAGGGGCCGACGGTGCAGGTCGGCGCCGTGATCCTGGCCCGCTTCACGCCCCACGCCAACCCGGCCCGCCTGCGCCGCGTGATCACCGCGGGCGGGGCGGCCGGCCTGGCCGGCGCCTTCAACACACCGCTGGCCGGCATCGTCTTCGCTCTGGAGGAGCTGGTCGGCGGCTTCGACATCCGCAACCGGATGGCGGTGCTGACCGCGATCTTCCTGTCCTCGGCGGTCGCGATCGCCGTGCTCGGCGACTACACCTATTTCGGCCGCCATGCGCTGGACTTTACGGCGCGGGCGATCCCGGTCTTCATCCTGGTGGCCTTCCTCGCCGGGCTGCTGGGCGGCCTGTTCGGCCGCTGCGTCCTGGCGCTGACCCGACTGCTGCCGCGCCTGTTCCGCCGCTGCGGCCGCTGGTCGGTGCTGCTGGCGGCGGCAAGCTGCGGCCTGCTCGCCGGGCTGATCGGCCTGGCCGCAGGCGGCACCACCTTCGGCACCGGCTACGAGCCGACGCGCCTCGCCCTCGAAGGCGCGCACGCTTTGTCGTGGTGGTTCTTCCCGGCCAAGTTCGCCGCCACCGCCCTGGCCTCTTCGGCCGGGATCCCGGGCGGGCTGTTCGCGCCGTCGCTGGCGGTCGGGGCCGGGTTCGGCGCGATCTTCGCGCCGCTGGTCGATCCCGCTTTGGTGCCGTCGCTGATGCTGGTGGGAATGGCCGCCTACCTCACCGGCGTCACCCATTCCCCGGTCACGGCGCTGGTGCTGCTGGCCGAGATGACCGGCGAGTCCCGCGGCCTCGCCATCCTGATCCCGGCGGTCGGCCTGGCCTGGTTCGGGTCGCGCCTGGTGCTGCGGCAGGGGCTGTACCACCTGCTGGCCGAACGAATTCTTGCACGCGGCGGCTGGAATCCTTCAGCGACAAGCTGATATCGTCCCCCACAAAGAAAAAGATCCTTTTGGGGGTTCAGGGTGAGATACGTCCTTCCAGCGCTTGCGGCGCTGCTTCTTTTGGGCTGCGCGGAGAAACCCACTGAGTCCTCGGCCGTCCTGTCGCAGACGGTGAAGGTGAACGGCCTGGATATCGGCGTGACCCGGCTGGCGACGTCGAGTTGGGGGGCCTGGCTGGTGGGGCCGAGCCTGATCGCCCCGTCGCACAGCAAGGTCCGTGCCGCCGAGCGCAAGGCCATCGAACTGGTCTCGGCCTGCAGGGTCACCGACATCGCGCCGCGGGACAACCCGATGCGGTCCGAATATGTGGAGCTGACGGTGGCCTGCTGAACGGCCGCCGAATCCTAGCCGGCCGGCACCCGCAGCGCGTAGCGCTCGGTCCAGCGGCTGCGGTCATAGGGCGGCTCGCCCGAATCCCCGAACACCTCCAGGGCCTCGGTGATCTGGCCGTCGCGCAGGCGGTAGACCGAGATGGCGTGGACGACCTCCACGTCGTTGGTCAGCAGGACGCGGGAGATCGCCCGCTCTCCCGCCGCGATCAGCTCCTGCAGATGGCAGCGCCAGCGGGCGGGATGGTTCGCGTTGACCGCGATGAAGGCGTCGGCGCCGCGGATGCGCTCGCAGGTCTGCGGCCAGTCGGCCACGAAGTCGTCGGCCAGCAGACCAAGGGCCCTGGCCCAGTCACGCGTGTCGAATGCACGCCAAAGATCGGCGACGATATGGTCGTCCATGGCATTTCGATAAATTTGTTCCTATTTTGTTCATTATGCCCATGCAAGGCCTGCATGTCGAGCGCTCAGACATAGACACTAGAATATTGTTCAATATGGAAATATTTGACACTTGGACTGGATAAAATTAGCCTATTTGCCCGATGAATTGACGGGCGGGTCGCGTGAATCCTGCCGGCTGAAAGGATCGCAAAACCCATGTTCGCTGTCTCTCGCCGCCTGCTGCTGACGGCCGCCGCCCTGTTGAGCCTCGGTCCGGTCGCGGCCCATGCCGCCGATGCGGTCTCCGGCATCACCATCGACTGGGCCTACTACAACCCGGTCAGCCTGGTGCTGAAGGACAAGGGCTGGCTGGAGGAGGCGCTGAAGCCGCAGGGCGTGTCGGTGACCTGGGTGCAGAGCGCCGGTAGCAACAAGGCGATCGAGTTCCTGAACTCCGGCAGCGTCCAGTTTGGCTCGACCGCCGGCGCCGCGGCGCTGCTGGCGCGGATCAACGGCAGCCCGATCAAGGCGGTCTACTCCTACTCCAAGCCGGAATGGACGGCGCTGGTCACCAATGGCGACAGCCCGATCCAGTCGGTCGAGGACCTCAAGGGCAAGCGCGTCGCCGTCACCCGCGGCACCGACCCCTACATCTTCCTGCTGCGCGCCCTGGCCGATCACGGCCTGACCGAGCAGGACATCGAGGTGGTGCTGCTGCAGCATGCCGATGGCCGCAACGCCCTGATCGGCCACCAGGTCGACGCCTGGGCCGGGCTCGACCCGATGATGGCGCAGGCGGAGCAGGAGCAGGGGGCGCGGCTGTTCTACCGCAAGCCCGACCTCAACACCTATGGCGTGCTGAACGTCAACGAGCAGTTCGCCGCTGACCATCCGGAGATCGTCGAGGCGGTGATCCGTGCCTATGAGCAGGCGCGCCGCCACGCGCTGGCCCATCCGGACGAACTGCGCGCCGCCCTTGTCCAGGCCGCCGGCCTGTCCGACGCCGTGGCGGCCAAGCAACTGGAGCGCACCGACCTGTCGAACCCGGCGATCGACGCGCCCAAGCGCGACACCATCCTGAACGCCGGGCTGGCGCTGCAGAAGGCCGGGGTGATCGACGCCGCGGTCGATGTCGCGGCCACGGCCGACGCGCTGCTCGACAGCCGCTTCAAGACCGCGCTCGCGAACTAGCCGATGGCCAGCCTGGACAGCACCGCGATCGAGCCGGTCCGCGCCGCACGGCCGGGTTTGAATGCCGCCGGCACCCTGGCCGTCGGGCTCATCCTGCCGGTCGGGCTGGCCCTGGCCTGGGAGGGGCTGGCGGCGCTGGGCGTGGTCTCGACCCGGCTGCTGCCGCCGCCGTCGCAGATCCTGCGCACCCTGGGCGACCTGGCGATGCGCGGCGTGCTGCTGGACCATGTGCTGACCACGCTGGGCCGGGTCGCCGCCGGCTTCCTGCTCGGGGTCGCCGCCGGCACCGCGCTGGGCGCCGCGACCGGGGTGTGGCCGCTGGCCCGCCGGCTGCTGGACCCGACCATCCAGGCGCTGCGCAGCATCCCGTCGATCGCCTGGGTGCCGCTGTTCATCCTGTGGTTCGGCATCTTCGAGACGCCGAAGGTGATGCTGATCGCGGTCGGCGTGTTCTTCCCGGTCTACCTCACCCTGGCCGGCGCCATCGCCTCGGTCGACCGCAAGCTGGTCGAGGTCGGGCGCATCTACCGCTTCGGCACCTGGGACCTGGTGCGCCGCATCCTGCTGCCGGCGGCGCTGCCGACCTACATCACCGGCCTGCGCGGCGGCCTCGGCCTCGGCTGGATGTTCGTGGTGGCGGCCGAGTTCATGGGCGCCAGCAAGGGCCTCGGCTACCTCCTGGTCGACGGCCAGATGACCGGGCGGCCGGCGATCATCCTGGCCGCGATCCTGCTGTTCGCCGTGCTCGGCAAGCTCAGCGACCTCGCCCTGGCCGCGCTCGGCGCCCGGCTGGTGCGCTGGCAGGACGGCTACCGGCCGGAAGGGGCCTGACCATGCTGTCGCTGACCGGAGTCGCCAAGCGTTATCCGAACGGCCTGGCCGCGCTGTCCGGCATCGATCTCGCCATCGATCCCGGCGCCATCGTCGCCGTGGTCGGCGCCAGCGGCTGCGGCAAGAGCACGCTGCTGCGCCTGGTCGCCGGGCTCGACCGCGCCACATCAGGCACGGTCGCGGTCGCCGGCCATCCGGTCGACGGGCCGGGCGAGGATGTCGGCGTGGTGTTCCAGGAGCCGCGGCTGATGCCCTGGCTGACGGTCGAGGCCAACATCCGCTTCGGCCTCGGCCGGCTGCCGAAGGCCGAGGCGGCGCGGCGCGCGGCGGAGGCGATCGCCCGGGTCGGGCTGGCCGGCTTCGCCCAGGCCTGGCCGCGCCAACTGTCGGGCGGCATGGCCCAGCGCGTCGCCATCGCCCGGGCCCTGGTGGCGAAGCCGAAGGTGCTGCTGCTGGACGAGCCGTTCAGCGCGCTCGACACCTTCACCCGGCGCGACCTGCACCAGCACCTGCTCGACATCTGGGGCTGGCTGCGCCCGACCATGATGCTGGTGACGCACGACATCGACGAGGCGCTGGCCCTGGCCGACCGCGTGGTGGTCCTGGCCGGCCGGCCGGGCCGCATCGTCGCCGACGTCGCGGTGCCGCTGCCGCGGGCCGACCGGGCAGGGGCGCCGGAGTTGCAGCGGCTGCGCGAAGCCGTGCTATCGTCGCTGGCGGTGCCGCGCGACGCGGCGCCGGACCGTGACGCGGGCGCCGCAGGGGCCCGGGTCTCGGCCATACCCGTCACGATCTGAGAGATGGCGATGGACTCCGATGCACTGCGCGCCATGCAGGCGCCGCTGAAGGACCGGTATCGCGAGGCGCCGGAGGCGGCGCTGGTCACCCTCCGCGCCAAGGGCCGGCTCGGCGACGAAGGGGTGACCTGCAAGGTCGAGACCGGCCGTGCCCTGGCCGAGGCCGGGCTGCACCCGGCGACCGGCGGCGACGGGCTGTCGCTGTGCTCCGGCGACATGCTGCTGGAGGCCCTGGTGGCCTGCGCCGGGGTGACGCTGAAGGCGGTCGCCACCGCGCTGGCCCTTCCGGTCACCGGCGGCACGGTCTCGGCCGAGGGCGACCTCGACTTCCGCGGCACGCTGGGCGTGGCCAAGGACGCGCCGGTCGGGTTCCGCGCCATCCGGCTGCGCTTCGACGTCGAGGGCGACCTGACCGAGGAGCAGCGGGCGACGCTGCTGAAGCTGACCGAGCGCTACTGCGTGGTCTACCAGAGCCTGCGCCAGCCGGCGGCGTTTGCGGTCGACTTGGTGAGCGCCTGACACCCGAGCCGTCATTGCGAGCCCCGCAGGGGCGTGGCAATCCAGCGGCACCGACCCCTGGATCGCCACGTCGCTGCGCTCCTCGCGATGACGAGGGTAGGGATGAAGGAGCTTGATGTAATTTGACGTGAATATTGAATTATTTTCTATCAATTCAAATAATACCTGATTTTCCGAAATATTGATCTGCCCATTATTTGTCTGATCTGATGCCTTTTGCTTCGGCATCCGACGGATGCATGGGCGATCCTTGAGCTCGGGATGGCGCCGGAACCGGCCTCGCCGGTTCTGGCATCGTTCTTGCTCCGCCCTCGATCGATGACCGGATCGATCCGGCGCGACCGTCGAAGGGGCAAGACCAATGCAAGAGGACCACGGGGCCGGCGTCAGTCGGCGAGGCTTGCTGTCGCTGATCGGGATGACCGCCGGCAGCGCCGCCATGTACCAGGCCATGACCAGCCTCGGCCTGGCCGCCGAGTCGGGCTACAAGGGGCCGATCGCGCTGGGCGGCGATCCGAAGGGCGCCTCGGTGCTGGTGCTCGGCGCCGGGCTGGCCGGGATGACCGCGGCGCTGGAACTGCGCCAGGCCGGCTACAAGGTCCAGGTGCTGGAGTTCAACGACCGGCCGGGCGGGCGGAACTGGACGCTGCGCGGCGGCGACCGCTTCACCGAGCTCGGCGGCGCCACCCAGGCCTGCGAGTTCGACGAGGGGCTGTACATCAACCCCGGACCGTGGCGCATCCCGTACCACCATCACGGCGTGCTGGATTATTGCCGCCGCCTGGGCGTGGCGCTGGAGCCGTTCCAGCAGCTCAACCACAACGCCTTCCTGCACAACACCAAGGGCTTTGGCGGCAAGCCGCAGCGCATCCGCGACATCAAGACCGACTTCCAGGGCCATGTCTCCGAGCTGCTGGCCAAGGCGACGCAGCAGGGCAAGCTGGACGATGCGGTGACCAAGGAGGACCGCGAGATCCTGCTGCAGGCCCTGAAATCCTGGGGCGCGCTGGACGGCGACTATGCCTACAAGGCCGGCGAGACCTCGTCCGAATTCCGTGGCTTCAGCAAGGATGCCGGCGGCGGCCTGGGCGCCGCGCCGGTGCCGAGCGAGCCGATCGGCCTGTCCGACATCCTGACCTCGCGGCTGTGGCGCGGGCTGCAGAGCTTCGCGCTGTACGAGTTCCAGACCACCATGTTCCAGCCGGTCGGCGGCATGGACATGATCGGCAAGGCCTTCGCCGCCCAGGTCGGCGACCTGATCCGCTACCACGCCAAGGTCACCCGCATCCAGCAGAGCGAGAGCGGGGTCACGGTGACCTATGAGGACACCAAGAGCCCCGGCAGCCCGCTCCAGGCCACCGCCGACTGGTGCATCTGCACCATCCCGCTGACCGTGCTCAGCCAGATCCAGATCGATGTCGGGCCCAAGATGCAGGCGGCGATCGAGGCGGTGCCCTATGCCTCCTCGGTCAAGGTCGGGCTGCAGTTCCGCCGCCGCTTCTGGGAGGAGGACGAGGCGATCTACGGCGGCATCAGCTACACCGACCTGCCGATCCGCCAGATCTCCTACCCCAGCACCGGCTACAACCGCGGCGGCAAGGGCGTGCTGCTCGGCGCCTACACCTGGAACGGCCCGAACTCCTATGAGTTCGCCGCTATGGCGCCGGCCGAGCGGATCAAGCGGGCGGTCGAGTTCGGTGGCCAGATCCACCCGCAATATGCGGCGGAGTTCGAGACCGGCGTCGCCGTGGCCTGGCACCGGGTGCCCTTCATCCTGGGCTGCTCCGGCGACTGGACCGACGAGGCCCGCGCGCAGCACTACGACAACCTCTGCCAGATCGACGGCCGCATCGTGCTGGCCGGCGAGCACGCCTCCTACATCCCGGCCTGGCAGGAAGGGGCGATCCTGTCCTCGCTCAACGCGATCGAGCGGCTGCACCACCGGGTGGTGGGGGCCTGACGATGAGCCGCACCGCAATGCTTCCGGGGATCCTCGCCATGACCATCCGCCTCGCAGCCTGCCTGATGCTGCCCGTGCTGGCGCTGCCGGCCGTCGCCTCGGCCCAGGAGGCGCCGGCGCCGATGCTGAGCCCGGCTTCGACCTTCGCCGAGACCGACGGCGCGGCCCTGTTCGCCAATGTCTGCCAGGCCTGCCACATGCCGGCGGCGCAGGGCGCCATCGGTGCCGGCCACTACCCGGCCCTGGCCAAGAACCCTAATCTCGAGACCGGGGCCTATCCGGTCTATGTCGTGGTCCATGGGCTGAAAGGCATGCCGCCGGTCGGCAGGATGATGAACGACGACCAGGTCGCCGCGGTCGTCAACTACCTGCGTACCAGCTTCGGCAATTCCTATACCGATCCGGTGACGGCCAAGGACGTGGCCGACGCCCGAAACTGACCACGGAAAAGCTTTTTCGAGAATCCCAAACCGTCATCGCGAGGAGCGAAGCGACGTGGCGATCCAGGGGCCGGTGCCGCTGGATTGCCACGCCCCTGCGGGGCTCGCAATGACGGCTCTGGAAAGACCCGGGATGGCACGACACCGAGAGCCACACTCACCAAGGGGAGAGAACGAGTGACGATGATGAAGACGATGGCCGCCGCCTGTCTGGCGGCATTGGTGACGGCCGGCCCGGCGCTGGCCGACGATGTGATCCGCCACAAGATCCCGAATTCCGACTTCCCGATCGCCCGCGCGGTCGAGGTGCCGGCGGGCAAGACCACGGTCTATGTCAGCGGCGCGGTGCCGCCGGTGGCGGATACGGCCGCGGCCAAGAACACCGTCGCCGCCTATGGCGACACCAAGGCCCAGACCGTCGCGGTGTTCCAGTCGATCGAGAAGACCCTGAAGGATCTCGGCCTCGGCTTGGGTGACGTGGTCAAGATGCAGGTCTTCCTGGTCGGCGACCCGGCCAAGGAGGGCAAGATGGATTTCGCCGGATTCATGGAGGGTTACCGCCAGTTCTACGGCACCGCGGCCCAGCCCAACCTGCCGGCCCGATCGGCCCTGCAGGTTGCCGCCCTGGCCAATCCCGGCTATCTCGTCGAGATCGAGGTAACCGCCGTGCGGCCCTAGGCGAACAGCGGGGCGGGGATCGCCAGGGCGGTTCCCGCCGGCCCGCCTCGGTCCGCCGGCGGAATTGTTTCGACGGTGCCGGAATAGACCGGTAGCGTTGGGCGTCTCTCCCGTAGCAACCGCCAAGGAGTGGATGGTGTCCGGCAGTCGTGAGCCATTGAGGGGCGATATCCCGCCACCCCTGAGTCCCCTGGGAACCCTGGTCCGGCTGGGCGTGATCGGCGCCGTGCTGCTGGTCGCCGCGGGGGCCTTCGCCTACACCGGCGGCTGGCTGTCCCCGGACCGGCTGACCCCGGACCGGATCATCGATGCCTTCGAACACGACAACGGCGTGCATCCGGGCTTCCGGCGCAACCATGCCAAGGGTCTGTGCATCGCCGGGTCGTTCGAGAGCAACGGCCAGGGCGTCCGCCTGTCGAAGGCCGCGGTGTTCGCGCCCGGCCGGGTGCCGGTGGTCGGCCGCTTCGCCAATGCCGACGGCCATCCCTTCGTCGTCGACACCCCCGCCTCGATCCGCAGCATGGCGCTGCAGTTCACCACGTCCAACGGCGAGGTGTGGCGGACCGGGATCAACGACATCCCGGTCTTCGTCGTCAAGACGCCGCAGGCCTTCTACGACCTTCTGGTGGCGTCGGCGCCGGACCCGGCCACCCAGCAGCCCGATCCGGCCAAGATGCAGGCGTTCTTCGCCGCCCATCCCGAAATGCTGAAGGCGATCGGCGCCATCAAGGCCCAGCCCTTCTCCTCCGGCTTCGGCGACGCCGCCTACAACAGCCTCAACGCCTTCCGCTTCGTCAATGCGGCCGGCACCTCCACCCCGGTCCGCTGGTCGATGGTGCCGGTGCAGCCCGTCACGGCGGAAAGCCCGGACCAGGCGGCCCAGACCGACAAGAATTACCTGTTCGACGACCTGATCGCCCAGGTCCGCAAGGGGCCGCTGCAATGGCGCCTGGTGGTGACCGTCGGGCAGCCTGGGGATGTGACCGACGATGCCACCGTGGCCTGGCCGGCGGATCGCGAGCAGGTCGATGTCGGCACCATGACCATCGACCATGTCGAGGCCGAGGCGGCGGGCAATTGCCGCGACATCAACTTCGACCCGCTGGTGCTGCCATCGGGCATCGAGGCGTCCGACGACCCGCTGCTCAGCGCCCGGTCGGCGGCCTATTCGAAATCCTACACGCGCCGCAGCGGCGAGCCGAAGTCGCCCAGCGCGGTCCAGACCGATGCAGCGCAAGGATCGGGGTCATGACGGGCGAACCGCGCTTCACCGCGTTCTCGCGGATCCTGCACTGGGTGATGGCCGTGCTGATCCTGGCGATGCTGTTCATCGGCGTCGGCATGGTCGCCTCGGTGTCCGAGCGCTATCGCCTGCTGGTGTCGATCCACAAGCCGCTCGGCGTCCTGATCCTGGTGCTGGTGGTGGTCCGCATCGCCAACCGGCTGTTCAACGTGCCGCCGCCGCTGCCGCGCCACATGCCGGCCTGGCAGAAGCTGGCGGCGAGGGCGAGCCACCTCGTGCTCTACGCCCTGATGCTCGCCATGCCGCTGGTCGGCTGGGGGATGCTGTCGGCGGCGGGCTATCCGATCGTGCTGTACGGGCCGGTGCACCTGCCGGCGATCCTGCCGCAGGACGCGATGCTCTATGCCGCGCTGCGCCAGGCGCACACCGTCCTGGCCTATCTGCTGTTCGCCACCATCCTGGCCCATCTCGGCGCGGCGCTGATGCACGCGCTGATCCATCGCGACGGCGTCTTCACCAGCATGGCGTCGTGGAAGGCGCGGGGCGGGGAGGCGGTCCGGAAAGGCTGACGGCGGGGCATTGCGGGCTGGCGATGCCGCACTTCGGGGCGATAAGATCCGACAAAACATCGGAGACCCCAAAGTGATTCACGTCATCGCCATGCTCACCGCCAAGCCGGGCCAGCGCGCGGCCCTCCTGGAGGAGTTCCGCAAGATCATCCCCGCGGTCCATGCCGAGCAGGGCTGCATCGAATACGGCCCGGCGGTGGATGCCGAGGGCAGCGCCGACCGCTTCGGCGACGACACCTTCGTCGTGATCGAGAAGTGGGAGAGCCCGGAGGCGCTGAAGGCGCATTCGGTGGCGCCGCACATGAAGGCCTATGGCGAGCGAGCCAAGGACCTGCTCGCCGGCCGTGCCGTCCATGTGCTGGCCCCCGCGGGCTGAACCGATCCGGCCGGGGTCAGTGCCCCGGCCGCCCCGTCCGCCGGCTGCGGCGTTCGATCAGCGTCTTCACCGTCAGGGTCACCAGCGCCAGCAGCGCCAGGGTCGAGGCCGCGGCGAAGGCGCCGACGGCGTTGTAGTCGTTGTACAGCAGCTCGATCTGCAGCGGCAGCGTGTTGGTCTGGCCGCGGATGTTGCCGGAGACGATGGAGACGGCGCCGAATTCGCCCATCACCCGGGCGTTGCACAGCACCACGCCGTACAGCAGCGCCCATTTGATGTTGGGCAGGGTGACGCGGAAGAAGGTCTGCCAGCCATTGGCGCCCAGCGTCGCCGCCGCCTCCTCCTCGTCGCGCCCCTGCGCCTGCATCAGCGGGATCAGCTCGCGCGCCACATAGGGCGAGGTCACGAACAGGCTGACCAGGACGATCGCCGCCGGGGTGAACATCACCTGCAGCCCATGCGCCTGCAGCCACGGCCCCAGCAGCCCCTGGGCGCCGTAGAGGAAGAGGTAGACCACGCCGGCCACGATCGGCGAGACCGAGAACGGAATCTCGATCAGCGTGGTCAGCAGGCGCTTGCCGCGGAACTGGAACTTGGCGATGGCCCAGGCCGCCATGATGCCGAACGCGGTGTTGACCGGCACCACGATCAGCGCCGTGGTCACCGTCAGCCCGATGGCGTGCAGCGTGTCGCGCTCGACGATGTTGCGGGCGAAGACGGCGATGCCGGCGGACAGGGCCTGGACGAAGATCACGACGATCGGCGCCACCAGCACCAGCGCCGCGGCCAGCAGGGCGAGGCCGATCAGGATGCGGCGGGTCCAGCGGCCCTCGCCGATGCGCGGCGAACGCCGCGGACGGGTGGCCGCGGCCGGGCGCGCGGGCTCGACGTCCGGCGTCACGCTGTCAGCGGCGATCGACATGGCGCAGGAACCGGGCCTGGAGCAGGTTGGTGGCGAGCAGGATCACGAAGGCGGCGGCCAGAATGGTCACTGCCAGCGCCGCCGCGGCGGCGTAGTCGTATTCCTCGAGCCGGATGAAGACGAGCAGCGAGGTGATCTCGGTCTGCATCGGCCGGTTGCCGGCGATGAAGATGACGGCGCCGAACTCGCCCAGGGACCGGGCGAAGGCCAGGCTGCAGCCGGCCACGAAGGCGGGCAGGATCGCCGGCCACACCACATGGCGCAGGGTCGACAGGTCGCCGGCGCCGAGCGTGCGCRCCGCCTCCTCGACCCCGGGGTCGAGATCCTCCAAGACCGGCTGCACGCTGCGCACCACGAAGGGCAGGCTGGTGAAGGCCATGGCGATGGCGATGCCCAGCGGGGTATAGGCGACCGGGATGCCGATCGCCGCCAGCGGCGCGCCGAACCAGCCGTTCTTGGCGAACAGCGCGGTCAGGGCCAGGCCGGCCACCGCGGTCGGCAGGGCGAAGGGCAGGTCGACGATGGCGTCCAAGAGCCGCCGTCCGGGGAAGCGGTAGCGCACCAGCACCCAGGCCAGCAGCAGCCCGATGACGCCGTTGAACACCGTCGCGCCCAGCGCCATGCCCAGCGTCAGCTGATAGGTGGCGATGGCACGGGGCGACCCGACGATGGCGAAGAACTGCGCCGGCGTCAGGCTGGCCGCCTTCAGCCCCAGCGCCGCCAGCGGCAGCAGCACCACCAGCACCAGGTAGACCAGGGTGCAGCCCAGCGTCAGCCGGAAGCCGGGCAGCACCCGGCGTCGTGCCGGGTGAGGGGCGGTGAGGGCGGCGCTGGTCATTCCGGCGAACCGGTCATTGGTTGACGAACACGCTGTCGAGGATGCCGCCGGCGGCGAAATGCTCGGCATTCACCTTGTCCCAGCCGCCGAACACCTCGTCGACCGTGGCCAGCGTCACCGCCGGGAACTGGTCGGCGTGCTTGGCCGCGACCTCGGCCAGGGTCGGGCGGTAGAAATTCTCGGCCAGGATCTCCTGGCCCGCCGGCTGGTACAGGAAGTCGAGATAACCCTTGGCCAGCGCGGTGGTGCCGCGGGCATCGGCGACCTTGTCGACCACCGCCACCGGGAAATCTGCCTTCAGGCTGGCCGGCGGCACCACCACGACGAAGCCCTTGTCGCCGTATTCCTTCTGGATGCCGCGGGTCTCGGCCTCGAAGGTGATCAGCACGTCGCCGGTCTCGCGCTCGACGAAGGTGGTGGTGGCGCCGCGCCCGCCGGTGTCGAACACCGGCACATGCGACAGCACGGTCTTGACGAAGGCCTTGGCCTTCTCCTGGTCGCCGCCATTGGCCTTCAGCGCATAGGCATAGGCCGCCAGGTAGGTGTAGCGGGCGTTGCCGGAGGTCTTCGGGTTGGGGAACACGGCCTGGACGTCGTCGCGCGCCAAGTCGCCCCAATCCTTGATCCCCTTGGGGTTGCCGGCCCGCACCAGGAAGGCGGGGAAGGAGTAGTAGGGCGAGGCGCCGTTGGGGAAGGCCGTCTGCCAGCCCGGCTTGACCGCGCCGCCCTTCTCCAGCGCCGTGATGTCGGTGGCCTGGTTGAAGGTCACGACATCGGCCTGCAGCCCTTCCAGGATCGACCGCGCCTGCTTCGAGGTGCCGGCATGCGACTGCTCGACCTTCACGTCCTGCCCGGTCTTGCCCTTCCAGTAGGTCTGGAACGCCGGGTTGATGTCGGTGAACAGCTCGCGCCCGACATCGAAAGAGGCGTTGAGGATGCTGGTCTGGGCCTGCGCCGCAGCGGCACTGCCGAACAGGCCGGCGACAAACGCCAGCGCCAGGAAGGAACGCTTCATTCAAATCTCCAAGAGGGATCGGAGGCCGTCCGGAAATGCGCTGATGTGAGTCGGATGGCGGTGGCTTCGAGACCCGGCGCGCAGCGGACGTTTGAGTCCGTGAGCACCGGAAGCGGAGAAGCCGCCGTCAGACGGCCACAGCAGTAGCATTTCCGGATGGCCTCTCAGGCGGCCTGGCGCGCCGGGAAGAGGCCGAAATGGCTGGTGCCGACCTGCAGCGTCTCGCCGGCGGCGGGCAGGCGGGTGGCCAGCTGGCGGCGATGCCATTCCAGGTCGATCGGGATCGCGCCGTGCTCGGTCACCGCCTCGACCCGCACCAGCGGGCCGATGACGGCGACGCTGCGGATCGCGATCGGGAAGGCGTCGCTGCGCGCTTCCTGCGGCAGCAGGTCATGCGGCCGGATGAACAGCTCGCCGGCGCCGTCCGGCCCGGAATAGCCGGCCGGGCGCGGCAGCACCGCGCCCTCGACATCGACCCGGTCGGGGCCGATGCGGCAGGGCAGGCGCACGGCCTGGCCCAGGAACTCGTAGACGAAGGGCGTCGCCGGCCGCTCATAGACCTCGGTCGGGCTGCCGATCTGCTCGACCTTGCCGTGGTCCATCACCACCACCTGGTCGGCCAGCTCCAGCGCCTCCTCCTGGTCGTGGGTGACGAAGACGGTGGTCAGCTTCAGCGTCTGGTGCAGCTCGCGCAGCCAGCGGCGCAGATCCTTGCGCACCCGGGCGTCGAGCGCGCCGAAGGGCTCGTCCAGCAGCAGGATGCGCGGCTCGATCGCCAGGGCGCGGGCCAGGGCGACGCGCTGGCGCTGGCCGCCGGACAGCTGGTCGGGATAGCGGTCGCCGAACTTCTCCAGCTGCACCAGGGCCAGCAGCTCCTTGGCGCGGGCGCGGATCGCCTCGGCCTCGGGCCGGGTCTGGCGCGGCCGCACCTTCAGGCCGAAGCCGATATTGTCCAGCACCGACATATGCCGGAACAGGGCGTAGTTCTGGAACATGAAGCCGACCTGGCGGTCGCGCACGTCGACGGCCGACATGTCGAGGCCGCCGATGCGCAGCGACCCGGCATCGGCGTGTTCGAGGCCGGCGATGATGCGCAACAGCGTGGTCTTGCCCGAGCCGGAGGGGCCGAGCAGCGCACAGAGATGCCCCGCCTCGATGTCGAGGCCGATCCCCGACAGAGCGGTGAAATCCTGAAACCGCTTTTCGATCCCGCGGAGCTCGACGCGCATCGATTCAGCTTTCTTTTAACGTAAATTCAAGCCTTCGATCATAGTGGAGTGTATAAAGCGCGCCAATGGAAATTCCATGCACTCGCGCGATGGCGGCGGAGGTTGAACATATAATTATAGTATTAATTTGTCATTGCCCGGCTTGACCGGGCAATCCAGGGGCCACCGAGAGCCGCTCTGGCCGCCCCTGGATGCCACGGTCAAGCCGTGGCATGACAAAAAGGGGAAGGGAGCGGCCCCGCTACAGCTCCCCCGCCGGCTCCAGCTGGATCACCGTGCTGTCGATCAGCACCTTGCCGCGGTTCTCGAAATTCACCGTCACCCGGCTGCCGATCACCGACTGCACCTGGCCCGGGCCCCAGTCGGGCTGGGTGGGGTGCCGCACCCACATGCCGGGCGCCAGGCCGAAATCCACGCCGAACCCGTTCTCGACCGCCATCTCTCCGCCCCTTCGCGTTGCCCGACGACGTTGCCACGGATTGCCGCGCCGCGTCAGCGGGGTTACACCCGGAAGACACTCTGGAGTCACGCCCTCCATGGACGATCGTCCGCCCTGCCGTCCCGAAACGCTGGCTGCCCGCCTCGACGGCTATCTGTGCGGCGACACCGGCGCGATCGTGCCGCCGATCCACCCGTCCTCGACCTATGCCCGCGACGCGGACTACGCCCAGATCGGCGGCCGGGGCTACAGCCGCGACGACAACCCGACCTATCTCCAGGCCGAACATGTGCTGGCCCAGCTCGAGGGCGGGGCGGCGGCGATGCTGTTCGCCTCCGGCATGGCGGCGATCGCGGCGCTGTTCCAGGCGCTGCAGCCGGGCGACCATGCCGTGGTCTCGCGCGACATGTATTTCGGCACCGCCAAGCTGCTGCGCGAGGTGCTGATCCCCTGGGGCCTGCGCTGCGACATGGTCGACACCGCCGATCTCGACGCGCTGCGGGACGCGGTCAAGCCGGGGGTGACGAAGCTGGTGTTCGTCGAGACCCCGGCCAACCCGACCTGGGCGGTGACCGACATCGCCGCCGCCGCCGCCATCGCCCATGCGGCCGGGGCGTGGCTCGCGGTCGACAACACCTCGGCCTCGCCGGCGCTGTGCCGGCCGATCGCGCATGGCGCCGACCTGGTGGTGCATTCCGCCACCAAATACCTGAACGGCCATTCCGACGTGGTGGCCGGCGCGGTGGTGACGGCGGCCGACACGAAGCTGTGGCAGCGGATCGGCCGCATCCGCTTCCTGGCCGGCCCGGTGCTGGGCCCGTTCGAGGCCTGGCTGCTGCTGCGCGGCATGCGCACCCTGTTCATCCGGGTGCGCGCCGCCGGCGCCAATGCCCAGCGCATCGCCGAGCATTTCGACGGCCACAAGGCGATCGCCCAGGTCTGCTATCCCGGGCTGCCGGGCTTTCCCGGCCATGCCATCGCGGCGCGGCAGATGGAGGGCGGCTTCGGCGGCATGCTGTCGCTGCGCGTGGCCGGCGGCCGCGACGCCGCGCTGCGCGCCATCGGCCGGGTCCGCATCTTCATCCGCGCCACCTCGCTGGGCGGCGTCGAAAGCCTGATCGAACACCGCGCCACCATCGAGAAGGAGGACGGCACCGTCCCCGACGACCTGCTGCGGCTGTCGGTCGGCATCGAGGCGGTGGAGGATCTGATCGCGGATCTGGAACAGGCGCTGGCGGGATAAGACAGGAAGACGTTGACCCGGACCCGTCTTCCCTTTGTCATGCCACGGCTTGACCGTGGCATCCAGGGGCGGCCAGCGCGGCTCGTCGTGGCCCCTGGATTGCCCGGTCAAGCCGGGCAATGACAGCAAAGAGAGCCGGCATGAACCGGCACGACCAGTGACAGGGGCGGCATGACGGACAGGGAAGCGGGCGCCTTCGTCGAATTCGTCGACGTGGCCAAGACCTATGACGGCGAGACGCTGGTGGTGCGGGGGCTCGACCTCGCCATCCGCCAGGGCGAATTCCTCACCCTGCTCGGGCCCTCGGGCTCGGGCAAGACCACGACGCTGATGATGCTCGCCGGCTTCGAGACGCCGACCCGCGGCCACATCCTGCTCGGGGGCAAGGCGATCGACGCGCTGCCGCCGTGGCGCCGCGACATCGGCATGGTGTTCCAGAACTACGCCCTGTTCCCGCACATGACGGTGCGTGAGAACGTGGCCTTTCCGCTCAAGGTGCGCGGCCTTTCGGGGGCGGATGCCGAGAAGCGGGTCGAACGCGCGCTCGACATGGTCAAGCTGGCCGGCTTCGGCGGCCGCCGGCCGGCCCAGCTCTCCGGCGGGCAGCAGCAGCGCGTCGCCCTGGCCCGCGCCCTGGTGTTCGAGCCGCGGCTGGTGCTGATGGACGAGCCGCTGGGCGCGCTCGACAAGCAGCTGCGCGAGCACATGCAGCTGGAGATCAAGCACCTGCACCGCTCGCTCGGCGTCACCGTGGTCTATGTCACCCACGACCAAGGCGAGGCGCTGACCATGTCGGACCGCATCGCCGTGTTCCATGAGGGCGGCATCGACCAGCTGGCGACGCCCGACGACCTCTACGACCGGCCCGAGACCGCCTTCGTCGCCCAGTTCATCGGTGAGAACAACCGCCTGGCCGGGACGGTCGAGGCGCTGGCGGGCGGGCAATGCACCGTCGCGGTCGATGGCGGCGGCACGGTGCTGGCGACGCCGGTCGGCGGGGGCGGGCAGGGCAGCCGCGCCACCCTGTCGATCCGGCCGGAGCGGGTGCGGCTGGCTCCCGGCGCCGAGGCCGGGCCGAACCGCTTCCCGGCGCGGATCGAGGAGCTGATCTTCCATGGCGACCACACCCGCGCCCGGCTGGCGCTGCTGGGCCGCGACGACTTCGTGCTGAAGCTGACCAACGCCGACGGCCGCCCGGGCCTGGCGCCGGGCGAGACCGTCACCGTCGGCTGGGCCGCCGCCGACTGCCGGGCGCTGACGGCATAGGACGCGGCCTGCCGCTCAGGCGGTCGCGGCCCGGGCGCGGTGCCGGTCCGCCGCCACCTGGGCGATGATCGCGGCACGGTCCGGCTGGCGGGCGACGTTGCGCGCCCGGGCCAGGGCCAGCACCTCGGCCGGCGCGGTCTCGGGGCGGCCGGACTCGAAGGGCGGCGCCGGCGCGTATTCCAGGCCGAGCTGGATCGACTGGGCCACCGTCGCATCCGCCAGCTCGGCCGCCAGGGTCAGGGCGAAGTCGATGCCGGCGGTGACACCGCCGCCGGTCAGGACGGTGCCGTCGCGCACGACCCGGCCGGCATCGGGAATCGCGCCGAACAGCGACAGCTCGTCCCGCCAGGCCCAGTGGCTGGCGGCCCGCTTGCCCTCCAGCAGCCCGGCGGCGCCGAGGATCAGCGAGCCGGTGCAGACCGAGGTGACGTAGCGCGCGCCGGCGGCCAGCCGCCGGATCTGTGCGAGATAGCCCGGGTCGCGCATGGCGTCGAGGCAGCCGAACCCGCCCGGCACGCACAGCACGTCGCAGCGTTCCACCGCCTCCAGCCGCGCCAGGCCGGAGAAGGCGAAGCCCTCGACCACGACCGGCGTGCCGCCCATCGACGCCACCACCGGGACGGCGCCCGGCAGGCGCGACAGCACCTGGTGCGGGCCGGTGAAGTCGAGCTGGGTGACCCCGGGATAGATCGGGAAGACGATGATGAGGGGGACGATGGGGGCGGCCATGGCGCTCTCCGCTGGAATTGACAGCGCCAGTATCGCCCGCCAGGATCATGTCTGAAACGACATTGATCCCTTATTTACCGTCATGACCCTCGCCATCGGCTTCCTGGTCTTCCCGGGCTTCAACATCCTCGACCTCACGGGGCCGCTGGCGGCGTTCGACACCGTCTCGCGCGACCGGTCGCCGCGGCCCTACCGGCTGGAGGTGCTGTCGGAACCGGGCGGCGCGGTCGCCAGCTCCTGCGGCCTGCCGGTGGTGACGCTGCCGCTGGAGGGCCGGTCGCCCGACCTGCTGCTGGTGGTCGGCGGCCGCGGCGTCGACCGGGCGGCGGCGGTGCCGCAGCTGCTGGCCTTCATCCGCGACGCCACGGCCGGGCGGGTGGCCAGCGTGTGCACCGGCGCCTTCCTGCTCGCCGCCGCCGGGCGCCTCGACGGGCGGCGCGCCACCACCCATTGGCGGCATGCGGCGACGCTGCAGCGCCAGTATCCGGGCGTGCGGGTCGAGATGGACCGGATCTTCATCAAGGACGGCCCGGTGTGGTCCTCGGCCGGCATCACCGCCGGCATCGACCTGGCCCTGGCCCTGATCGAAGAGGATCTCGGCGTCGAGGCCGCGCGCGGGACGGCCCGCGACCTCGTCGTCTATCACCGCCGCCCGGGCGGCCAGTCGCAATTCTCGGCGCTGCTGGACCTCGAGCCGCCCTCCGACCGCATCCAGGCCGCGCTGCGCTATGCGCGGGAGCATCTGGGCGAGGCGCTGTCGGTCGACCGCCTCGCCGCGGTGGCGCATCTCAGCCCCCGCCAGTTCGGCCGCGCCTTCCTGGCCGAGACCGGGCAGACCCCGGCCAAGGCGGTCGAGCGCCTGCGCGCCGAAGCCGCCCGGCCGCGGATCGAGGACGGCATCGAGCCGATCGAGGCCATCGCCCGCGATGTCGGCTTCTCCGACCCCGAGCGGATGCGCCGGGCCTTCCTCCGCGCCTTCGGCCAGCCGCCCCAGGCCCTGCGGCGGGGCCGGCGGGCCGCGGCGGCATAGGGGGCGATCAGCTGTTGATCGTCTCGAACAGGTCGAGCCATTGCGGGTTTTGGTCTTCGATCAAAGAGAGCTTCCAGGCACGCGGCCAGCGCTTGAAGGTCTTCTCGCGCGCAATGGCGAGGCGGACATCGTCATAGGTTTCGACGTAAACCAGCCGTTTGATGCCGTACCGTTTGGTAAATCCCGGAGTGGTGGCGGTGCGATGCTCGTCGAGGCGGCGCGAAATATTGTTGGTGACGCCGATGTACAATGTGCCGTTGCGGTGACTGGTCAGAATGTAAGTGTAGTAGGGCATTGGCGGCGATGGGTCAGTGTATCGGAACGATACCGCTCTTCGTTGTTAATACCCATCTCTCAAATTGTCATGCCACGGCTTGACCGTGGCATCCAGGGGCGCCCAGAGCGGCTCTTGGTGGCCCCTGGATTGCCCGGTCAAGCCGGGCAATGACAATAAAACAATAGGCTCTGAAGCTTTTCTACTGCCCGCCCAGCGCGCGGTAGATCTTCTGGCCGGCACGGCCGGTCGAGGGCATCCCGGCGCGCTGTTCGGCCTGGGAGATGGCGGCGCGGGTGGCCGGGCCGATCTTGCCGTCGGCCTGGCCGCCGATGTCGTAGCCCTGGGCCAGCAGCAGCTGCTGCAGCCGCAGGCGCTGGGCCCGCGACAGGCCGGGGTCGTCGGTCGGCCACGGCGTGCGCAGCGCCGGCCCGCCGGACAGCCGCTGGGCGAGGTGGGAGATGGCGAGCGCGTAGGATTCGGCCGCGTTGTAGGAATAGATCGCGTCGAAGTTGCGGAACACCAGGAAGCCCGGGCCCTGCGGCCCGGCCGGCAGCAGCAGCCCCGCCTGGGCGCTGCCCGACAGCGGTGCCCCGTCGGCCCGCACCACGCCGCGCTGGGCCCAGGCCGACAGCGGGTCCTTGTCCTTGCGCCCGGTCGGCCCGTTGTAGCCGGCCGGCACCTTGACCTCGATCATCCAGGGCTGGCCCTGCTGCCAGCCGGAGCGCTTGAGGTAGTTGGCGGTGGAGCCGAGCGCGTCGGCCACCGACCCGACCAGGTCGCGCCGCCCGTCGCCGTCGAAATCGACCGCCAGGCGCTGATAGGTCGAGGGGATGAACTGGGTCTGGCCGAAGGCCCCGGCCCAGGAGCCGTTCAGCTCCTCCAGCCGCAAATCGCCGGCGCTGACCAGCTTCAGCGCCGCCATCAGCTCGCCGCGCCAGAAATCGGTGCGCCGCTCGCCGGCGCAGACCAGCGTGGCCAAGGCATGCGGCAGGAAATAGCCGCCGGTCTCCTTGCCGTAGTCGCTCTCGACGCCCCAGACCGCGGCGATCACGGTGCGGTCGACGCCGTAGCGCTGCTCGGCCTGCTGCAGCACCCGGCCGTATTTCGACATCATGGCGCGGCCGTCGGCGATGCGCTGGTCGTCGACCAGGAAGGCGAGGTAGTCCCAGATCGGGGTCACGAATTCCGGCTGGGCCTGCGAGAAGCGCAGCACCTTGTCGTCCGGCTGGGTCAGCCCGTCGAAGGCGCGGGTGGCGATGTCGCGGCTGACCCCGGCCTTGATCGCGGAGTCGGCCAGGCCGGCGACGCAGGACGAGAAATCGGCCAGGGCGGGGCCGGCGGAGAGCAGCGGCAGCAGCGCCAGCAGGGCCGCCTTCCAGGGTGAGCCGAACAGGGTCATCGGGGTCCTTGCAATCCGGTCCAAGGGAATCGGCCCCCGGGGAATCAGCCGGGGCGCATCCGGCGATCCTCGCCGATCCCTCCGGCGCGGACAACCCGCCCATGGCCCCGCGGGGGCCCTTCGGGGGTGCTTTCCCTCTTCGTCATTGCGAGGAGGCGAAGCCGACGAATCCATCCATGGTGCGGCCTGGCATGGATTGCTTCGCTGCGCTCGCAATGACGGCAAAGGGGGAGGGAGGGGGAGAGCCGGTCCTAGATCTGGACCGATTTCATCCCCGCGGCCGGATAGCGCGTGCCGGCGGCGGCGCCGGCCGGGATCGCCGCGTCCAGCCGGGCCAGGTCGTCGGGCGTCAGGGCCACCGGCAGCGCGCCGAGATTCTCGTCCAGCCGCGCGATCGAGCGGGTGCCGGGGATCACCGTCACGTCCTCGCCCTGGGCCAGCACCCAGGCCAAGGCGAGATGCGACGGCTTGCAGCCCTTCTCGGCCGCCAGCGCCTCGAACCGCGCCACCAGCCCGCGGTTGTGGTCGAAGTTCTCGGCCTGGAAGCGCGGATGCGCCGCCCGCCTTCCGTCGATCTGCGACAGGTCGCGGATCGCCCCGGTCAGGAAGCCGCGGCCGAGCGGCGAATAGGCGACGAAGCCGATGCCGAGCGCTCGGGTGGTCCTGCGGGTCTCCTCCGCCTCGGTGCGGTACAGCAGCGAATACTCGGTCTGCACCGCCGCGATCGGGTGCACCGCATGGGCCCGGCGGATGGTGTCCGCCCCGGCCTCGGACAGGCCGAGATGGCGGACCTTGCCCTGCTCCACCAGCCGGGCCATGGCGCCGACCGTGTCCTCGATCGGCACGTTGGGGTCGACCCGGTGCTGGTAGTAGAGGTCGATGGTGTCGACCCCGAGCCGGCGCAGGCTGGCCTCGCAGGCCTGGACCACATAGTCGGGCCGGCCGTCGACGCCGTTCGGCCCGCCCTCGCGCCGGGTCTGGCCGAATTTGGTGACCAGCACCACGCGGTCGCGCCGGCCCTTGATGGCGCGGCCCAGCAGCTCCTCATTGTGGCCCCAGCCATACATGTCGGCGCTGTCGAGATGGTCGACGCCGCGGTCGATGGCGTGACGGATCAGGTCTTCTGAGGCGGCGTCGTCGGCGGCGCCATAGACGCCCGAGAGCGGCATCAGGCCGAGCCCGATGGCCGAGACCGACAGCCCGCCCAGCCGGCGATGCGCGATGCCCTGAGTCGATGTCATGCTTGCGTCCTTCCGATCAGGCCGTTCTGGATCGTCGCCCCGGAGGCGACGCAATATGCGGAAGCGGCTGCTGCCGTGGGGACACGGACGGAATGGCGAGAGCCGTGCCGGAGCGGGCAGGCCGTTCAGGTCCATATTGGCCCGGGGAGGTCCTGGTGCCAAGCGGGTTCCCGGCATCAGAACGGTCCGCGATCGCGAGCGACAGTGCCGCCGCCTTGCTGCACGCCGACAATGCCCCGGGACCGTCTAGCCATGGCGCTTAATCAGCAATATCAGTTCGCCTACTTGAGACGATCCGAAAATGATGTTATCCTAAAAAGAATTATTTCTGTAATCAAGATGATTCTCTGCGTTGCAGAGCGTCCTCATGCTTGGGCAATGGGCTATTTCATAACAAAAAGGAACCAGTGATTTAATAAAAGGGGGAGAGCTATGACCATTTTACGAATAGTCGCTCTTGGGTGTTTGATCGGAATAGTTTCGCTCGGGCCGGTCTACGGCCAGGTGACTCCGCCCGTACCCGAGGATCTGCCCTCGTATTTCCGTGACCAGGAGGCTACCGCGCCTCTGGCGGATCGGCAGGATCTGGACCAGCTGCGAAAGATGGGCCGGGAAAGGGGATGGACGTTCCAGGTCGGCTACACCTCCGCCTTCACCAGGCCCATCGCCGAAGTGGCGACGACGGCCATTCCCGAGAACTTCCTGGGGCTGGCAGCCGCTCAGAACGAACTCGCGGCCCAGGCAAATGATGTCGTAGACGAAAGTGCGCGGCTGGCCGGGGTGAATGTCGCCACCTATCTGAAGAGCTGCAGGCCCGACCTCGCACGGTTTAACTGGCGAGACGATGGCGACATGGGCGCGGTCCGCAACCAAGGCGGCTGCGGCAGCTGCTGGGCGTTTTCGGCCGCCGCCACCTATGAAGGCGCCTACGGCATTCGCAACGGGCAGCTCGTCGATGTCGCGGAGCAGCATATTCTCGATTGCGCCAAGGCGGACGGGCAGATTGCGGGAACCTGCTCGGGCGGCTGGTACTACCCGGTCTTCAAATGGCTGATGTCCAAGGGCGCAGGATCCGAAGCCGATGCGCCCTATCTCGGTCACGTCGGATCCTGCAGACCGGAGCTCCAAAGCCGCTACCGCGCGATCTCCTGGGGCTTCGTGACGGACAGAACCGACATCCCGCTCAACAGCGAGCTCAAAGACGCCTTGTGCCGCTATGGTCCGCTGTCCGTGGCAATGGAAGCGACGCCGGCCTTCAAGGCCTATGTCGGGGGCGTCTTCAACGAAGGATCCAATGGGCGGATCAATCACGCGGTCAACCTGGTCGGCTGGGACGACACGAAGAACGCCTGGCTGGTGAGGAACTCCTGGGACACCCGATGGGGCGACAACGGGTATGTCTGGATAGCCTACGGCACCAACAAGATCGGCTATGCGGCCGCCTGGGTCCGGCCCGTCGACACAACCATTCCGATCTTGTCCGACGCCCTTGCCAGTGCGTGGGACCGGAATGCGACAGCTTTGGGGGATGCTGAAAAAGCCGTCGAAACGCCCAATCTGACCGTTTCGACCAAGAGCGCCGAGTTTGTCGCGATCGACTCTAAGAACACCGAGCCGGATACCAAATTTGCCAACACACCAAAGGAGACGGTGTGGATCCAATATGGCACCGCGGACCAGCGGACAGCCGCCGATCTGCTGCGCAAGGCGCTGCAGACCGAGGGCTTCGTGGCACCCGGAATTGAAGACGTCTCCAAGAAGGGGGCAGCAATGCCGGCTGCCGGACAGATCCGGTATTTCCGCCCGGCGGATATCGAGGCAGCCCAGCGGATCGAGGCGCTCGCGGAGCGGGTGACGGGCCTGCCCTTTGCGACGATCAAGCTCGATCTGAAGGCCCCCGCGTCCACGATCGAGGTCTGGTTCTCGAAGTCATGACGGTCGTTCCGCAGAGGATATGTCGTGAGCCGTTCGAAGCTCATTGTTGAGGCATTGATTTTGGCATTGGTGTTGCCCGAGGCCGGTCGCTGCGACGATGTGGAGCTGAGGCGATCGGAAGGTCAATCGCTGAATGCGACTGTCAAGATCGGCGACAGCATAGTGATTGCTGTCGACGCGGCCTCGGGCATTAATTATGACTGGGTATACGATATCGTCGACAACAGGGCCGGAATTTGGGTCGTCAAGGATCCTGAGGTCAGGCAATCAGAAGAAGAGACGCCTGGCGCGCCGGAGACAAAGCGCTTCTTCTTCGGGATCCGCAATCGGGGGTGTGCGATCCTGCATTTCATGCTCCGTTCGCCGGACTACGATGGCGCCAAGATTGCGGATCAGTTCCGGGCGGAAATCTGTGGCGCATGATTTTCGGTGACGGGGCTCTCGTCCGGCGCCGGCCAATCGCGAGTCCGTAAAGCGGTTGCACCTCCAGACCGGCGCGACGCCGACAGATCGTCTCACGAGGGCGAGCGGCCGATGGTTCGGCCGGCCTCGCACCTCAGCCCCGCCCGCCGGCCTCCCGCCACCAGGTTGAACGGCTTGCCCTGTTGGAACCCGTCGACCAGGTCGATCAGCTGGTCGGCCAGGGCCTGCATCGCGCCGCGGCCGGCCCAGGCGACATGCGGGGTCAGGATGAAGTTCGGCAGGTCCAAGAGCCGCATCAGCGGCGCGTCGGCCGGCGGCGGTTCAGGCATCGCCACGTCGAAGCCGGCGCCGCCGATGCGGCCCGACCGCAGCGCGTCGGTCAGCGCCGCCTCGTCGACCAGCCCGCCCCGCGCCGTGTTGATCAGGATCGCCTCCGGCTTCATCCGGGCGAATTCCGCGGCGCCGATCAGGCCGCGCGTCTCCGGCCGCAGCGGGCAGTGCAGCGAGATCACGTCGCTGGTCGCGATCACCTCGTCGAACGGCATCCGGCCTGCGGCGGGGGCGGCGTCGCCCTTGCGGCCGGCGAACACGACCTCCATGCCGAAGGCCCGGGCGATGGTGGCGACCGCGTTGCCCAGCGATCCGCCGCCGACCAGGCCCAGCCGGGCGCCGTGCAGGTCCAGGATCGGGTGGTCGAAGAAGCAGAACTGCCGCGCCTCCTGCCAGCGCCCGGCCTCGACCGAGCGGCGATAGGGCAGCAGCGACCGGCGCAGCGCCAGGATCAGGGTGAAGACATGCTCCGGCACCGTGTGCACGGCATAGCCGCGGATGTTGGCCACGGCGACGCCGTTGCGGTCGCACCAGGCGGTGTCGACGCAGTCGGTGCCGGTGGCGGCCACCGCGACCAGCCGCAGGTCGGGCAGCTGGGCCAGCACGTCCTCGCGCAGCGGCACCTTGTTCAGCACCGCGACGCTGGCGCCGTGCAGCCGCGGCAGCACCTCGTCCGGCGCGGTGCGCTGATGCTCGACCCAGCGATGCGGGAAGGCGGGCGGGCGCAGGCGGACCGACGGCGCCAGGGTCTCGCGGTCGAGGAAGACGACGGTCGGTTCGGCGGGCAGGGGCATGGTCGGCACTCTCGCTGGGGCTCTCTTCGCAGCATGCCGATCCCGCCATCCGCGGCCAGCCCGATTGCGACATCCGCCGGGCCGGTTCCGGCCGCGGCGGAGGCCCGGGTGACGCAGCCGGATGCGTTTGGCGGGGCTGCGACATCACAGGTCGCGGCTGGATTAGCCGAAAACCGGCCTCGCCCGGAGACTTCGCCACCAGTGTGAAGGGCCTGCCAGGCCCTGCGGTCCGGACGGAGCGGTTCGAGCGATGAAGTCAACAGCGCGCGTGGTGGTGATCGGTGGCGGCGTGGTCGGCGTGGGCACGCTGTACCATTTGGCCAAGAAGGGCTGGACGGATGTCGTCCTGATCGAGCGCAAGGAGCTGACCTCGGGGTCGACCTGGCACGCCGCAGGCCTGCTGCCGCTATTCAACATGAGCTACTCGGTCGGGCAGATCCACAAGCACTCGGTCAAGCTCTACAACTCGCTCGAAGCCGAGACCGGCCAGCATGTCGGCTTCCGCCAGGTCTCCAACATCCGTCTCGCCCGGACCAAGGACCGCTGGGACGAGTTCATGTACTACAAGGGCGTGGCCGACACGATCGGCATCACCGTCAACCTGCTGACCCCCGCCCAGGTCAAGGAGATCTGGCCGCTGTGCGAGACCGACGGCATCATCGGCGCGATCCAGCACCCGGATGACGGCTACATCCAGCCGGCCGACCTGACCCAGGCCTTCGCCAAGGGCGCCCGGGCGCTGGGGGCCGAGATCCACCGCTTCACCACCGTGACGGCGATCGAGCAGACCCCGTCGGGCGAATGGCTGGTCAAGACCGACAAGGGCGACATCACCTGCGAGCATGTGGTCTCGGCCTCGGGCAACTTCGCCCGCCGCACCGGCGCCATGGTCGGGCTCGACATCCCGGTGATCCCGGTCGAGCACCAGTACATCGTCACCGAGCCGCACCCGGCGGTGCAGGAGCGCCATCGCCAGGGCCTGCCGGAGATGGGCGTGCTGCGCGAGGCGGATTCGTCCTGGTACCTGCGCGAGGAGGCCGGCGGCTTCATCCTCGGCCCCTATGAGCCGGGCGCGCCCTGCTGCTATCTCGACGGGCCGGACGACCAGTCGGAATACGAGCTGTTCCAGGAGGATCTGGAGCGGATCGCGCCGCATATCGAGACCGCGATCGCCCGCGTCCCCGCCTTCGGCGAGGTCGGGGTCAAGAAGGTCTACAACGGCGCCATCGCCTACACCCCGGACGGCAGCCCGATCATCGGCCCGGCCTGGGGCCTGAAGAACTTCTGGCTGAACGAGGGCCACAGCTTCGGCGTCACCGCCGCCGGCGGCGCCGGCTGGCAGCTGGCCGAATGGATCGTCGAGGGCGAGCCGTCGATCGACATGATGGGCGTCGACCCGCGCCGCTTCGGCCCCTACGCCTCGCGCGGCTACCTCAAGGCCAAGAACGAGGAGGCCTACCGCAACGTCTTCACCGTCCATTACCCGGACGAGGAGCGGGCCGAGGCGCGGCCGCTGAAGCGGGCGCCCTGCTACGACCGGATGAAGGCGCTGGGCGCCGTGTTCGGCACCGTCTACGGCTGGGAGCGGCCGAACTGGTTCGCGCCCCAGGGCTATGAGCTGACCGAGGCGGAGCTGGCCAAGCCGGACACGCTGGTCAACGAGAACCATGCGCCGGTGGCGCCGGGCGAGCCGATCCGCGAGAAGTGGAGCTTCCGCCGCTCCAACTACTTCGAGTTCGTCGGCCGCGAGGCCCGGCATGTGCATGAGAAGGTCGGGCTGCTCGACATGTCGGCCTTCGCCAAATACACGGTCTCCGGGCCGGGCGCGGCGGTCTGGCTGGACGGCCTCGTCGCCAACCGGGTGCCGAAGAAGCCGGGCCGCATGACCCTGGCGCATTTGCTGACCAGGAACGGCGGCGTGCGGTCGGAGTTCACGATCTACTGCGAGTCCCCCAACCACTACTACCTGGTCGGCGCCGGCGCCTATGAGCGGCACGATTTCGACACGCTGCAGAAGCTGCGGCCGCGCGACGGGTCGGTCGACCTGCAGAAGATCACCACCCAGAACGGCGTCTTCGTGCTGGCGGGGCCGAGTTCCCGCGACCTGCTGCAGAAGCTGACCGACACCGACTTGTCGACCGCCGCCTTCCCCTGGCTGTCGGGCAAGGCGATCAATGTCGGCATCGCCCAGGCCCAGGCGCTGCGCGTCAACTTCGTCGGCGAGCTGGGCTGGGAACTGCATCACCCGATCGAGATGCAGAACACCATCTTCGACCTGCTGATGGATGCGGGGAAGGAGTTCGACCTCAAGCCCTTCGGCATCCGCACCATGGATTCGCTGCGGCTGGAGAAGTCCTACCGCCTGATCCCGCGCGAGCTGTCGATCGAATACTCGGCGCTGGAATCGGGGCTCGACCGCTTCGTCCACCCGAACAAGGGCGACTTCATCGGCCGCGACGCGCTGGTGGCGTGGCGCGAGCGCGGGTTCAAGAACCGCTTCGTGACCCTGGAGGTGCTCGACGTCACCGATGCCGACGCCCGCGGCAACGAGCCGATCACCCGGAACGGCGAGCTGGTCGGCCGCTGCACCTCGGGCGGCTATGGCTGGCGGATCGGCAAGTCGCTGGCGCTGGCGATGGTCCGGCCCGATCTCGGCGAGATCGGCACCGAGCTCGATGTCAGCATCCTGGGCAAGCCGCACCGCGCCATGGTGATCGAGGAATCGCCGTTCGATCCCAACAACGAGCGCTTGCGGGCCTGATGGCCCGCGGGGACCGCCTGCGGGCCTGACGACAGTGCCCGGCCGGCGGGATCAGGGGCTGAACGGCTCCAGGTCCAGCCGGCCGGCGCAGTCGGTGACCAGCAGGTGGCCCGGCGGCATCTGGTGCCAGTGGTCGAAATCGCCGTCCAGCGGCTCGGACACGATCAGCCGCTGCTCGTCCTCGGAACAGAAGAACAGCGACGGCGGCGTCTCGTCGGTGGCGTAGCGCACCGCCCAGACGCTGCAGCCGTCGCTCAGCGCCGCGGTCATGCGGAACGGCTCGGTGATGTCGGCCGCGGCCATCGCATCGCCGATCACGGCCACCGTGCGGCGCAACGCTGCGGGCGGGTCGGTCTCCAGCCCGAAGCCGAACAGGGCCAGGAAAATCAGCTCGCTGTCGGTGGTGCCGCCGCGCCGGGCGTAGAGCTCGTCCGGGATCAGCGCGTCGAGCCGCCGGCGGATCCGGTCATAGCCGCCGATCTGGCCGTTGTGCATGAACAGCCAGCGCCCCTGGGCGAAGGGGTGGCAGTTGGCCCGGCTGGTGGCGGTGCCGGTCGAGGCGCGGACATGGGCGAAGAAGGTCTTGGCCCGGATCTGGTGGGCGAGGCTTTTCAGATTGGGATCGGCCCAGGCCGGCAGGATGTCGCGGTACAGCCCGGGGATCGGTCGCTCGCCGTACCAGCCGACGCCGAAGCCGTCGCCATTGGTCGCGACCGCCGCCTTGCGCGCGCGCAGGCTCTGCGCAATCAGCGAGAACTCGGGTTCAAAGATCAGCTTTTCGAGGAAGATCGGTGCACCCGAATAGCTCAGCCAGCGGCACATGATCGTTTCGACTCGTGAAAATGCGTAATCCTCTTGTGAATACGCTCCGGTCTCGTCCGCGTCACCAGCCGTGGCGAAACAATATGATAGGTCCCGACGAATCGTCGTAACGCGGATGAAAACTTTCGATGTCATCCTCCAATTGGGGGATGCGCAAGTTGGGGTGCGGGCGCAGAATTTATTCTCGTGAGTGGCGAGCTTCCAGCGGGGGGATGGTCAGCGTGGCGTTCGGCGAGGCGATTGCGGACCGGCAGCTTCGGACAGTCTACCGGATTTGGGCACAGCTGGCGGCGAAGGGTCGCCTGCCGGCTTGCGACGACATGATCTTCGCCAGCCTGAGCCGGTTGCCGCCGCCCATCCTGCTGTGGGCGTGGATGCCGTGCGAGGCAACGTTCCGCTTCGCTCTCGATGCGCAAGGGGCGGGGCTGGCCCCCGGCCGCAACCTGCCCGGGCGGCCGCTGGAGGAACTGATCCGCGGCGAACGGCATGAGGCGATGCGCCGGGCGCTGATGTCGGTGCAGTTGTCCGAACGTCCGTTCTACGCCGAATTCGCGCTGTCCGACGGGCTCGACAGCGTGCGCAAGCGCACCCTGCTGCTGCCGCTCTCGGACACCACGGACGACCTCGCCTATGTGCTGATGCTGGTGGCCACGGTCTGGCCGGCCGACGCCACGATCCAGCAGCGCATCGACGGCTGTGACGATGTCCGCGTCCATGTGCTCAACCAGTTGAGCGACGAGGCCGCGCCGCGCTGGGAAGACCCGCAGCCCGAACTCGACCCGGCCGAGCTTCAGACCCTGCTGACGATCATCTGACGCCAGGCCCGGCCGGCAGGGCGAGGTTCAGCGCCATTCCAGCGTTCCACGCGCCATCGGCGCGATCCGGCGGGGCGGTGCCGAACGGATTTCTTCGGTTTCGTCGTCCCGGATCCTAGAACACCACCAAGCGCCGAGGACCAGGCCGACCGACGGGCCGATGACGGCCCAGATGATGAGAAGTGCTGTTGCCATCGGATTTCTCTCCGCCACTGCAAGTGGTGAGCACCGGCGCATTCCTCAAGTGTTATGCTACGAACAGTGTAGCTGGTGCGACGATACGGACCGGCACGGGCAGGCCCAGCATCCATCGCGGATTGGAAGACGTCGGAAAGACCGACTGTCTTCAGCCATTAGTGGTTATGCACCAGTTGGAAAGACCGCGACTGCGCGGCCGTCGATAACAACCAGATGCCTGCTGCGTTTTGCGCCTCGAGGTTGCGACCCTCAACATAATTTTCGTTAAGCTTTCAAGCTGGCGGAATCCCTGGACATGCACCCCGGACTGTAAAATTACCTCGATTTAATACCGTCGAAACTGGGGGTTAAACGCCGAGGCCCCATCTTCATCAACACACGCCGACCGTGACCGGTGGCGCCCTGGAGATTGGTGGAGATGCAGATGAAGACCCCCTTCGGTTCCGACGACCAAGCCCGCCGGCCCGGCCTCCGCCGGATGACGGCGGCGCTGCTGCTCGGCACGGCTTTGATCGGTGTGCCGGTCGGGGCCATCCTGAGCTTCGACCGCCCGGCCGTGGCGCAGAGCCAGAACGAAGCCACGACCGCGATCGTCCCGGTCGCTCCCGGCTCCTTCGCCGGGCTGGTGCGCCAGGTGACCCCGGCCGTGGTCAATGTCTCGACCGTCGAGCATCCGGCGGCCAGCCGGATGGCCGACCGTGACGATGGCGGCGAGATGCAGCAGTTCCCGCAGGGGCAAGGGTCGCCCTTCGACCAGTTCTTCAAGCGCTTCTTCGACGAGCAGCAGCCCGGCCGTCGCGGCCAGCGCGGTGGCGGCGGTGGTGGCGGCGATGACGCCGACCAGGTGGTCCATGGCGCCGGGTCCGGATTCATCATCGATCCGGCCGGCTACATCGTCACCAACAACCATGTGGTGAAGGATGCCGACGCCGATAAGATCACCGTCACCCTGAACGACGGCACCGAGATCCCGGCCAAGGTGGTCGGCACCGACGAGAAGACCGACCTCGCGCTGCTCAAGATCGACACCGACAAGAAGCTGACCGCGGTCGAATGGGGCGACAGCGACGCCGCCCAGGTCGGCGACTGGGTGGTGGCCGTCGGCAACCCGTTCGGCCTCGGCGGCAGCGTCACCGCGGGCATCGTCTCGGCCCGTGGCCGCGACCTGCATTCCGGCCCGTTCGACGACTTCCTGCAGATCGACGCGCCGATCAACCGCGGCAATTCCGGCGGCCCCAGCTTCGACACCAGCGGCAAGGTGATCGGCATCAACAGCGCGATCTACTCGCCCTCGGGCGGGTCGGTCGGCATCGGCTTCGCCATCCCGTCGAACCTGGCCAAGACCGTGATCGCCCAGATCCGCGAGCATGGCAGCGTCGAGCGCGGCTGGCTGGGCGTCCAGATCCAGGCGGTGACGCCGGAGATGGCCGATGCGCTGGGCCTCGACAAGGCCAAGGGCGCCCTGGTCGCCGACGTGCAGGACGATAGCCCGGCGCTGAAGGCCGGCCTGAAGCAGGGCGACGTGATCCTGAGCTTCGACGGCAAGCCGGTGAACCAGCTGTCGGAGCTGCCGCGCCTGGTCGCCGACACTGCGGCCGGCAAGACCGTGCCGGTCGAGGTGCTGCGCAACGGCAAGAGCGAGACCGTCCAGGTCGACATCGCCAAGCTGCCGAACACGCAGCAGGTGGCCAGCGCCGAAGAGAACGGCCCGGCCGTCGACGACCAGCTCGGCCTGTCGCTCTCGGCCCTCACCCCGAAGGTGCGCCGCGAGTTCAGCGTGCCGGATGAGATCGAGGGCGTGCTCGTCACCGGCATCCGCGAGGACGGCCCGGCGCGCGAGACCGGCGTCGGCCCCGGCGACGTCATCGTCCGGGTCGGCAGCGAGACGGTGAAGACCCCGTCCGAGGTCGCCAAGCAGGTCAAGGTGGCCAAGGAAGCGGACCGCAGCGCCGTCATGCTGCTGATCAACCACCAGGGCGACCAGCGCTTCGTCGCGCTGAAGCTGCCGAAGGCCTGATCCCCGGCCAGACTCCTTCTTAGACTTCCCCTCCACTGGGGCGCCGGATTCCCCCTTTCCGGCGCCCCTTTTTTTTGCCTTCATCCACACGGGCCCCCATGACGGCAAAAGGGGGCGAAGCGAAGGAAACGGGCTGTGGCTGAGACACCGGTGGACCGCATCGAAATCCTGCTCGCGGCGATGACGCTCGACGAGAAGATCGGCCAGCTGATCATGGTGTCCTCGACCCTGGCGGTCACCGGGCCGGTGCTGCCGGGCGACGTGGCCGAAGGGGTGCGCACCGGCCGCGTCGGCAGCGTGTTCAACCATTGGGGTGCCGGCCGGGTGCGCGAGACCCAACGCCTGGCGGTGGAGGAGACGCGGCTGAAGATCCCGTTGTTCTTCGCCTTCGACGTCATCCACGGCCACCGCACCATCTTCCCGATCCCGCTGGCGGAAGCCGCGCTGTTCTCGCCCGACCTGTGGGAGCGGACGGCGCGCGAGGCGGCGGTGGAGGCGACCGAGGACGGGCTCGACCTCGTGTTCTCGCCGATGCTCGACGTGGCGCGCGACCCGCGCTGGGGCCGCATCTCCGAGGGGCCGGGCGAAGACCCCTGGATCGCCTGCCGCATGGCCGAGGCCAAGGTCCGCGGCTACCAGACCGATGACCTGTCCGCGGCCAATGCCGTGGCGGTCTCGGCCAAGCATTTCCTGGCCTATGGCGCCGCCACCGCCGGCCGCGACTATGCCTCGGCCGAGGTGTCGGACCGGGCGATCGAGGAGGTCTACCTGCCGCCCTTCGCCGCGGCCGTCGCCGCCGGCGCCGCCACGGTGATGCCGGCCTTCAACGACGTCGCCGGGGTGCCGATGACGGCCAATGCCCACCTGCTGCGCGACGTGCTGATCGGCCGTCTGGGCTTCGACGGCGCCGTGATCAGCGACTACAACGCGGTGATGGAGCTGCTGAGCCATGGCGTCGCCGCCGACGCGGTCGAGGCCGCGGCGCTGGCGCTGAAGGCCGGCGTCGACATGGACATGATGAGCGGCGCCTACGCCGCCGGCCTCGCCACCGCCCTGCAGCGCGGGCTGGTGACCCAGGACCTGATCGACGACGCGGTCCGCCGGGTGCTGCGGCTGAAGCAGCGGCTGGGGCTGTTCGACGACCCCTACCGGCGCGTCGCCGCCACCGCCGACGCCTTCCACGATGTGGAGCGCCGCCGCCTGGCGCGCGAGGTCGGGGCCAAGTCGATCGTGCTGCTGACCAACAAGGGCGTCCTGCCGCTGGCGGCCGCGGCCAAGCGCATCGCGGTGGTCGGACCGCTGGCCGACGCCCGGTCCGAGATGCTCGGCTCCTGGGGCGGCGCCGGCAAGTGGGAGGAAGCGGTCACCATCCTGGAGGGGCTGAAGGCGGCCCTGCCGCAGGCCCAGATCACCTATGTGCCCGGCACCGAGATCGAGACCGGCGGCGACGCCGGCATCGCTGCGGCGGTGGCCGCTTCCCGCGGCGCCGATGTCGTCCTGCTGTGTGTCGGCGAGGCGGCGATCATGACCGGTGAGGCCGCCAGCCGCGCGCGGCCGGAGCTGCCGGGCCGCCAGCGCAACCTGGCCGAGGCGGTGCTCGACCTCGGCATCCCGACCGTGGCGCTGCTGACCTCCGGCCGGCCGCTGATGCTGCCCTGGCTGTTCGAGCGGGCGGCGGCGGTGGTGGCCACCTGGTTCCTCGGCACCGAGGCCGGCCACGCCATCGCCGATGTGGTGACCGGTGCGGTCAACCCGTCCGGCCGGCTGCCGGTGACCTGGCCGCGCGACGTCGGCCAGGTGCCGATCTTCTTCGGCGAGCGCAACACCGGCCGCCCGACCGATCCCGACCAGCACTACACCAGCAAATACATCGACATGCCGGCCACGCCGCAATTCCCGTTCGGCCACGGCCTGTCCTACAGCCGCTTCGCCCTGGCCGACCTGCATGTCTCGGCCGAGGTGCTGCGCCCCGGCGAGACGCTGACGGTCGAGGTGGCGGTGGCCAACACCGGCGCCGTGGCCGGGGAGGAGACGGTGTTCCTGTTCATCCGCGACCCCGTCGCCAGCGTGGCGCGGCCGCTGCTGGAGCTGAAGGGCATGGCCAAGGCGGTGCTGGCGCCGGGCGGGCGGCAGGTGCTGCGGCTACCGCTGGCGGCCGACGCGCTCAAATTCCCCGGCCTCGACCTGAAGCCGGTGCTGGAGGCCGGCGACATCGAGATCCTGGTCGGCACCAATGCCGACCGCACGGAGCTGCTGTCGACCAGGATTCGGGTGGATGTGTGATAGGGGCCGCGGTCGGCAGGAAGCGCCATCGCCTCTACCGTCATTGCCCGGCTTGCCCCCGGATCAAGTCCGAGGGGGGCAATCCAGGGGCCATCGAGAGCCGCTTTGGCCGCCCCTGGATGCCACGGTCAAGCCGTGGCATGACAAAAGAGGGGTGTAGCGTCACCCCGAAATTCCCCGGCCGTCTGTATCCGGCTACGCCTCGCGCGCCACCGCCGCGTCCTCTACCCGCCCGGCCTGCACCGTCCCGGTGTACATGCCGCTGCGGCGGAAATCCTTCGGCCCGATGCCGTAGAACCGGCGGAACACCTTGGCGAAGTAGTTGGCGTCGTCGAAGCCGCAGCGCTGGGCGATCACCTTGACCGGCGCCTCCTCGACATGCAGCAGCCGCGCCGCTTCCTCCATGCGCAGGCGCAGCAGGTAGCGGGCCGGCGTGGTGCCCTCATGGGCGGCGAACAGCCGGCTGAAGTGGTAGCGGCTGTAGCCGGCGGCCCGGGCCATGCGGGCGACGTCGATCCGCTCCGCCGGCTGGGCGGTGCACAGCGACACCGCGCGTTCCACCGCCGCCGGCCGGGGCGAGGCCGGGTGCATCTCGCCCCAGGGCAGCAGCTCGTCGGCCAGGCCCATCGCCGCGGCATAGGCGATGGCGGAGGCGCGGGCCGGCGATCCGGCCTCGCCGTCCAGCACCGACAGGCATTGGCCGGCCAGGCGTTCGATCGCGCCCTCCGGCAATGTCACCACCGGGCCATGCGCCGCCGTCACCTCGCGCCACACCCGCAGCACCTCGCGGCCGTTCAGGCAGATCCAGAAGAACTCCCATTCCGGGTTGCGGCCCAGCCAGTAGCGGTTGTCCTGGGGGAAGCGCAGCAGCATGGTCTGGCCGGGCCGCAGCTCCCAGCGCTTGCGGTCGACCCGGAGGTGGCCGCGGCCGCCCAGGGTGTGCTGCAGCAGCACGAAGGGCGCGTCGCCGCGCCTCAGCCCGTGCCAGTCATAGCCGGGATCGGTGCAGCGGTCGTAGCCGGCGCTGGTGACCATGGCGTGCAGCCGGTAGCGGTCCTTGGGGAAGACGACCGAGACCCCGCCCGGCGCCCGGGCCCGCAGCGCGGTCAGCATGGAATGCCCCATGATCGCACGAAATTCCTCTTTCGCCGGTTTTCCGGTGCCCATAGACCATAGCACGAAACTGCTTGCCGAGGAGCCGGGCGGAACCGGGGCTCCGGGGAGGATGCGATGAAGGTTGCGGTCATCGGCGCGGGCAGCGTCGGCTTCACCCGGAAGCTGGTGCGCGACATGCTGAAGGTGCCCGAGCTGCAGGACACCGAATTCGCGCTGCACGACATCAACGCCGCCAACCTCGACATGGTGGCGCAGATCCTGCGCCGCGACGTCGAGGCCAACGGCCTGCCGGCCCGGATCACCACCTCGGCCGATCGGCGCCGGGCGCTGGAGGGCGCGCGCTACGTCATCAGCTGCGTGCGGATCGGCGGGCTGGGGGCGTTCGCCAGCGACATCGAGATCCCCCTGAGATACGGCGTCGACCAATGCGTCGGCGACACCATCTGCGCCGGCGGCATCCTGTACGGCCAGCGCAACATCCCGCAGGTGCTGGAGTTCTGCCGCGACATCCGGGCGGAGGCGGAGGAGGGGGCCTGGTTCCTGAACTACGCCAACCCGATGGCGATGAACACCTGGGCCGCGATCGAGCATGGCGGCGTCGCCAACACCATCGGCCTGTGCCACGGCGTGCAGCATGGCTGGCACCAGATCGCGGAGGTGCTGGGCGCCGAGGACCCGCATGAGGTCGACTACATCTGCGCCGGCATCAACCACCAGACCTGGTACATCGACATCCGCTTCCAGGGCCGGAAGATCGAGGCGGGGGAGCTGCTGGAGGCCTTCGAGCGCCACCCCCGGTTCCGCGAGGAGGAGAAGGTCCGGATCGACGTGCTGCGCCGCTTCGGCTGCTATTCCACCGAGAGCAACGGCCATCTCAGCGAATATCTGCCCTGGTACCGCAAGCGGCCGGAGGAGATCGGCCGCTGGATCGACCTGTCGAACTGGATCAACGGCGAGACCGGCGGCTACCTGCGCCACAGCACCGAGCAGCGCAACTGGTTCGAGACCGATTTCCCGCGCTGGCTGGCCGAGGCCGGGGCGCCGCTGGCCGACCATCGTCGCTCCGACGAGCACGGCAGCTACATCATCGAGGCGCTGGAGACCGGGCGGGTCTACCGCGGCCATTTCAACCGGCGCAACGAGGGGCTGATTAAGAACCTGGCGCAGGATTGCATCGTCGAGGCGCCGGGCTTCGTCGACCGCTTCGGCCTGAACATGGCGGCGGGGCTGGAGCTGCCGCTGGGCTGTGCCGCGACCTGCAGCGCCTCGATCAACGTCCAGCGCATGGCCGTCCAGGCCGCCGTCACCGGCGACCTGGACCTGCTGCGCCTCGCAGTGCTGCACGACCCGCTGGTGGGCGCCGTCTGCAACCCGGAGGAGGTCTGGCAGATGGTCGACGAGATGCTGGTGGCTCAGGCCGAGTGGCTCCCGCAATACGCCGATGCGGTGCCGGCGGCGCGGGAGCGCCTGGCCCGCGGCAAGGTCGCGACCCGCAGCTCGGACGGCGCCGCCCGGCTGTCGGTGCGCAGCATCGACGAGCTGCGGGCCGCCCGCGCCCGGGCCAAAGCGGCGGAATAGCGGACCGGGCGGCGCAACGCCCGGCGAACATCACATCGAGGGGAGGGCATCATGAGGATTCTGAAGATCGGGCTGCTGCTGGGCGGGCTGTTGCTCGCACCGATCCTGCCGGCCGCGGCCGAGCCGGTCACCCTGCAGTTCTGGGCGGCCTGGGACCTGAACCAGCCCGACGCCCAGGCGATGCAGGGCCAGATCGCCGCCTTCGAACAGGCGCATCCGGACATCCGGATCGAGACCCAGACCATCGCCTTCGGGGCGCTGCACGACAAGCTGGTAACCGCGGTGGCCGGCGGCGACGCGCCCGACATCAGCTGGGGCCTGCCGGAATGGTTCGGCGAGCTGTCGCGCATGGGCGCGCTGCTCGACGTCACGCCCTATGCCGCCGACTGGCCGGACCGGGCGGCGATCTACCCCAATGTGCTGGACGGCCTGACCATCGACGGCAAGCTGATGGCGATGCCGCATTATCTCGGCATCCGGGCGCTGCTGGTGCATGACGCTGTCCTGCAGAAGGCCGGCATCGTCGAGCCGCCGAAGACCTGGGACGAACTGATCGCCGCCGCCGTCAAGATCAAGGCGGCGACCGGTCAGTACGGCTTCGGCATTGCCGGCACCGGGGTGCGGGCGCCGCAGGAGCTGATCATGTACCTCGCCCAGAACGACGTCGCGGTCGCGCGGCGCCAGCCCGATGGCGGCTACAAGAACAGCTGGGCCGACGACCCGGCGGAGCTGGCGCGGGCGACCGAGGTCTTCGCCTTCTACCGCCGCCTGCTGGACGAGGGCGCGATCGCGCCGGAAGCGGCGGGCTGGGGCTGGGAGGAGGAGGACAGCAACTTCGCCCTCGGCAAATACGCCATGGTGGTGGACGGCGCCTGGATGCAGTCGCGCGCCCAGCAGAACCCGGAG
Organism: Inquilinus sp. 2KB_23; assembly: GCF_052115705.1. Taxonomy (NCBI): domain Bacteria; kingdom Pseudomonadati; phylum Pseudomonadota; class Alphaproteobacteria; order Rhodospirillales; family Rhodospirillaceae; genus Inquilinus; species Inquilinus sp. 2KB_23. The sequence goes on from NZ_JBFRHF010000003.1 coordinate 340,284, forward strand.
ACCATGGCCGATGTGAAGGTGGCGCCGCCGCCCTACAAGGCCAGGCCGGCGACCTTCTTCGAGATCAACCCCTTCTACCTGTTCAAGAGCACGCAGCATCCGAAGGAAGTCTGGGAATTCGCGTCCTTCATGGCGGGGAAGGATTACCAGGCGGCGGGGCGGCCGACGACCTCGGTGCGCAAGGACGTGGTCAGCACCGACCTGTGGGGCCAGGGCTTCGCCTCGCTGGCGCCCAGCGGCGTGGTGTTCCCGCCGGTGGCGCTGGGCCAGATCACCCGGGCGATGGAGGAATCGATCGGCCGGGTGCTGCTGAAGCAGGAGGATCCCGCCGCGGTCGCGGCCTGGCTCGGCAAGCAGGTCAACAAGGCCCTGCGCCAGTCGGGCGAGCTGAGTTCGTCATAGGGCGGGCTTCAACTCTTACTGTCATTGCCCGGCTTGACCGGGCAATCCAGGGGCCACCAAGAGCTGTTCTGGCCGCCCCTGGATGCCACGGTCAAGCCGTGGCATGACAAGTGAGGGAACGCAGCGTCCTACTGATATTCTCTATGATCTGTGTTTCGCCTCAATCGGGCTCCGGTGGACTTGATCCGGGCATCCGGAGACTGTCGACATCCTCTGGATTGCCGGGTCAAGCCCGGCAATGACAGTGAAAACTAGATGCGATGTATCACCGCCGCGGGAGGATATCGGGGCATGAAGGCCGATGCCGCAGTTCAGGGGCCAGTCCTCGCCATCCGGGCCTCTGGCCACCGCCCGACCCGCGCCGGCCAGGTCCGGCGCACGGCGCTGGTGTTCCTGGCGCCGGCCGGGATCCTGTTCCTGATTCTGATCGCCTATCCGCTGCTGCGGGTGCTGTGGGACAGCCTGCACATCGTCAACCTGGTCAACCCCGGCGTCACCGGCTTCGCCGGCCTCGAGAACTACCGCACGGTGTGGGAGGACGGCGATTTCCTGCCGGCCTTGGGAAACACCGCGATCTGGACCGGGCTGTCGGTGGCGGGCGAATACGCGCTCGGCCTGGCCTCCGCCGTGGCGCTGGCCCAGCCGGTGCGGTTCCGGGCGATCTTCCGCGGCGTGATCATCATTCCTTGGGTGATCCCGATCGCCGTCGCGGGGCTGAACTGGACCTGGATGCTGACGCCGGATTACGGGATCCTCAACGTCTGGATGGTGGATCTCGGCCTGCTCGACCGGCCCTATCCCTGGCTCGGGCAGATCGACACCGCGCTGCTGACCGTGACCTTCGTCAACATCTGGCGCAGCTATCCCTTCTACACCATCAGCCTGCTGGCCGCGCTGCAGGCGATCCCGCGCGAGCTTCACGAGGCCGCGGCGGTGGACGGGGCCGGGGCGTGGCGGCGCTTCCGGGTGATCACCCTGCCGCATCTGCGCACGGTGTCGCTGACCCTGATCTTCATCCACATCATCTGGACCGCGATCAATTTCGACTTCATCTGGGTGATGACCGAAGGCGGGCCGCTGAACGCGTCGGAAACGCTGCCGATCATGATCTACCGCTACGCGATGCAGGATTTCGACGTCGGCGCCGCCTGCGCCCTGGCCAGCCTTTCGATGGCGTTCATGGCCTGCCTGTTCTTCGTCTATTACTACGGCGTCGCACGCCGCCGGGCGGCGTAGCCATGGTCGTCGGGTCCTCCCAGCACTCGCTGCGCAGCGTGCTGACCTACGGCACGCTGACCGTCTTCGCCGCCTACAGCCTGTTCCCCTTCCTGTGGATGATCGACACCGCGCTGAAGCCGGTGGCGGAGGTGCGCAGCGCCGACCCCAGCTTCTGGATCGCCAGCCCGACCCTGTCGAACTTCACGCGGGTGCTGCTGGACAGCGCGTTCCTGACCTATTTCCGCAACAGCCTGATCGTCGCCGGCGCCACCACCGTCCTGACCATCGCCATCTCGGTGTTCTGCAGCTACGCCCTCAGCCGCTGGGGCCGGCTGCCGCTGTCGCGCCTGGTCGGCGGCGCCCTGCTGCTGTCGCAGATGATCCCGGGCGTGCTGCTGCTGGTGCCGCTGTACATCCTGATGCAGCGGCTCGGGCTGCTCAGCACCTATGCGGCGCTGATCATCGTCTACTGCAGCTTCACCATCCCGCTGTGCACCTTCATGCTGAAGGGCTTCTTCGACGCCATCCCGCGCGAGCTGGAGGACGCGTCGGAGATCGACGGCTGCAGCCGCACCAGCTTCATTCTCCGGATCCTGCTGCCGATCTCGGCGCCCGGCATCTTCGCCACCAGCGTCTTCGCCTTCGTCACCGCCTGGAACGAGTTCATGTTCGGCTATGTGCTGATCAACAGCGACGCGCGGCGCACCCTGACGCCGGGCATCATGATCTTCAAGGGCTCGCACCTGACCGACTGGGGCGGGCTGATGGCCGCCTCGGTGCTCGCGGTGGTGCCGATCGCGCTCGGCTTCGTCTACCTCCAGCGCTTCCTGGTCGAAGGCCTGTCGGCGGGCGCGGTCAAAGGCTAGAATCGCTCGGCCCGAACCTTGAGCAGGCGATAGACCAGGCTTCGCAGGGCCTTCAGCCCGGACAGCCAGGATCTGGGCAGCGGCATCACGGATCTCCCCCGGTCAGGTCGAGCGTCGAGGCGTCGCTGCGGTCGCGCAGGGCCCGGGCCTCGGCGAAGCCCAGGCGCCGGGTCTCCGGCCCGTCCTGATAGACGAAGCCGAGGCGGCGGCGGCGCGAGGTCAGCTGGGCCGGCAGCGGGTCGTAGCGCATGCCCCCGCCGCCGAGCAGCGGCGCGACCGAGCCGACATCGACCACATCCTCGGCCTCGACCCGCAGCAGGTGCAGCCGCCGCCCGGCCGCGTCCTCGCCGACAAAGGCGATGCCGGCGAGGCGCAGGAAGCTGGTGGCGTCCGGCGCCCGGGCGAAGCCTTCGACGAAGGCGGCCTCGACCAGGTCGAGGTCGGCCGGGCGCGGGGCCGGGGCGGGGTCGGGTTCGCCCGGGCGATGCGGCGTCTGCCACTGCACCGCGCGTCCGGCCGGGCCGTTGTGGCCGGGCCCGGCCGGATGATGGTGATGCCCATGCCCATGGTCATGCGGGTGATCGTGGTCGTGGTGATGCGGGTGGTCGTGGTGGTGATGGGGCCCGTGCATCTCAGAAGCTCACCGGCTTGTCGATGATGGCGCGGTGCTTGCCCAGCGTGCCGTTCGCAACCATCGACCCCAGCGCCTCGACCACCACCCGCACGCCGAACAGGGCGGTGATGTCGGAGGTGTCGTAGGGCGGCGAGACCTCGACCACCTCCAGCCCGCAGATGCCGGGCGCGGTGACCAGGCCGAGGATCTTCAGCGCCTCGCGCGGCAGGAAGCCGCCGGGCTCGGGCCAGCCGGTGCCGGGCACGAAGCCGCAATCGATCGAATCGACGTCGAAGGAGACATAGACCGCGTCGGCGTCCTTCCAGGCCAGCTCCAGCGCGATCTCGGCCGTCTTCTCCAGCCCCAGCCGCTCGATGTCGGCGATGGTCAGGACGTTGGTGTTGCGCTTGCGCGCCTCGGCCACGCCGGCCCGCGGCACCTGCCAGCCGCCGATGCCGAGCTGGACCAGATTGGTCGCCGGCACGTTCGGCAGGTTGGTCGCCCAGAACCAGGGCGTGGTGTGCATCCGTTCATCCAGGTCCTTCTCCTGGATGTCGATGTGGCGGTCGAAATGGATGATGCCGATGCGCTTGGAGGTGACGTCGGCGATGCCGCGGACGCACGGGAACCCGATCGAATGGTCGCCGCCCAGCATGATCGGCAGCGCGCCGGAGGAGGCGACATGGCTGACGCCGCGGGTGATCTGGTCGAAGCTCTTCTCGAGGTTGGCCGGGATGGTGAAGACATCGCCGGCGTCGCACAGGGTCATCTGCTCGCGCAGGTCGACGCCGAGCTCGTAGTTGTAGGGGGTGTACAGCGCCGAGATGCGGCGGATGCCCTGCGGGCCGAAGCGGGTGCCGGGGCGGTAGGTGGTGCCGGAATCGAACGGGATGCCCAGCACCGCCGCGTCGTATTTGCCGACATCACGGACATTCTCGACATAGGGCGCCTTGAGGAAGGTGTTGATGCCGGCGAAATGCGGCAGCTCGCCCCGGGCGAAGGTCGGGATGGTCTTGTCGGTCAGGCTGTCCGAACCGGCCAGGCCCATGTCCAGCGCCCATTGCTGCTCGCGCCGCCAGCCGTCCGCCGGCAGCCGACCCTCGGCGTCGAGCGCCTTCCAGCCCTGCATGTCGCGGGCGGTGAAGTCCGGATGGTGGAACCGGACGCGGGGCGGCGTCGGSGCGGCGCCGGCATGGCGGCGGCCGCGCCGCGACAGGTGGCGGGTCATGGGATCGCTCCTTGGCTGATCAGGAGGGGGAGGTCGGCGCCCCGGCCGGTGGTCGGCACGGGCGCCGCAGGCGCCGGCCGGTTGCGGGGCAGGTCGAGGTCGTAGGTCAGGCGCGCGCCGTAGCGGCCGGGCGCCTGCGGGTCGTGGCGCAGCTTGTCGAAGGCGATCAGCCGGGTGCCCAGGCCGAACGCCTCCTTCAGATCGTGGGTGACCATGATCACGGTCATGCCGTGCTGCCGCCACAGCGGCTTCAGCAGGTCGTGCATCTGGGCGCGGGTGCCGGGGTCGAGCGCGCCGAAGGGTTCGTCCAGCAGCAGCACCTTGGGGTTCTTGGCCAGCGCCTGGGCGATCGCCAGCCGCTGCTGCATGCCGCCGGACAGGGCGCTGGGATACTTGTCGCGATGGGCGGCCAGGCCGACCGCCGCGATCAACTCGTCGCTGGCCGCGACCGCCCGTCGGCGGGCCGCGCCGAACAGAGTCCCCAGCAGCGGGCTTGCGGCGAATTCGAAGCCGGCCAGCACATTGCCCAGCACGGTCAGGTGCGGGAACACGGAATAGCGCTGGAACACGATGCCGCGATCCGGTCCGGGCTCGGCCGGCAGCGGCGCGCCGTCGAGCAGCAGCCGGCCGCGGGTCGGCCGCTCCTGGCCCAGCACCATGCGCAGGAAGGTGCTCTTGCCGCAGCCGGACGGTCCGACCACGGTGACGAAGGATCCCGAGGCGATGTCGAGGTTGAGCGCCTCGAGCACGATCTGGTCGCCATACTCGACCCAGACGTCGCGGACGGTGATGGCGCTCATCGTCGCCGCGCCCCGTCATAGGCCCAGGCGAAGGCACCGCGGGCGAGGCGGGCCAGCGCCAGGTCCATCACGAAGGCGATCAGGGTGATCCAGGCGACATAGGGCAGGATCACGTCCATGGCGAGGTAGCGGCGCACCAGGAAGATGCGGTAGCCGAGCCCGGCATCGGCGGCGATCGCCTCGGACGAGATCAGGAACAGGAAGGCGGGGCCGAGCGACAGGCGCAGCGCCTCGATCAACCGCGGCAGGACCTGCGGCAGCACCACCCGCAGCACCGTCTGCCAGGTCGAGGCGCCGAGCGTCTGGGCCTTGACCAGCTGCTCGCCCGGGATGGCCCCGACCGTCATCGCCAGGTCGCGCACCAGGAACGGGGTGATGCCGATGACGATCAGCACCACCTTCGACAGCTCGCCCAGGCCGAACACGATGAACAGGATCGGCAGCAGCGCCATCGGCGGGATCATCGACAGCACCCCGACCAGCGGGCCGAAGGTGGCGTCGATCGTGGGCAGGATGCCCAGGGCGATGCCCAGCACCAGGCCGATCAGGGTGGCGACGGCGAGGCCGATCACCAGGCGCTGCAGGCTCGCAGCGGTGTCGGCCAGCAGGGTGATCTCGCCGGTGCGCCGGTCGGGCTCGGTCGCCAGCCGTCCCGCCGTGTCCGCCATCTCGGCGAAGGGCGGCAACAGCTTGTCGTCCGGGTTGGCGGCGCGGCGGTCGGCCGAGCCGAGGGCGTAGACGCAGACGATCAGCAGGAAGGGCAGCAGGGCCAGCAGCAGGCGCGCCCCACGGCCCGGTGCGATGTTCATGGCGCGGCGCATGGCGGCGGCTCCGGCGCCGGTCAGAGCTTGCCGTCGGCCGCCAGCGCCATGTAGGTCGGGTCGAAGCGCAGCTTGAGGTTGCCGGCATCGCCGAGCGTCGCGCCCTTGGCGAAGGCGATGCCGACCGCGTCCTTGTCCCGGGCGCCTTCGCCGAGCAGCCCGTGGTCGAAGGAGAAGCCGCGCACCAGGTCCATGGTCCGCACCAGCTCCTGGCTCTCGCTGAAGGCGACGGCGTCCTTCGGGTCGGCGAACAGGCGGGTGGCGGCCAGCTGGGCCTCGAAGCCGGCGCGGTCGGTGCCGGACTGCTTCGCCATCGCCTCGCGCGCCGCCTGCCCCTGGGGGCCGGGGTCGGTGACCAGCGCCAGGGTCTCGTACCAGATGCCGACCAGCGCCTTGCCGAAATCCGGGTTGTCCTTCAGCGTCGCGGTGTTCACGCCCATCAGGTCGATGATCTCGCCCGGCACCTTGCTGCTGTCGAACAGCAGCGACGCGCCCGGCTCGGCCTTCACCTCGGCCAGCAGCGGGTTCCAGGTGACGACGGTGCCGACATCCGGCGACTTGAAGGCGGCGACGATGTCGGCGTCGGAGGTGTTGATCACCTTGACGTCGCGCTCCGACAGCCCGGCGGTGTCCAGCGCCCGGGCCAGCAGGTAGTGCGACACCGAGAGCTCGACCAGGTTCAGGCTCTCGCCCTTCAGCCCGACCAGCGACTTGGCGGTCTTCGAGACGATGCCGTCATTGCCGTTCGAGAAGTCGCCGACGATCAGCGCGGTGGTGTCGACCCCGCCGGCGGCCGGGATGGTCAGCGCGTCCATGTTGGTCAGGGTCACGCCGTCGAACTTGCCGGCGGTGAACTGGTTGATCGATTCGACGTAGTCGTTGATCTGCACCACGTTGATGGTGATGCCGTACTTGTCGGCCCATTTCTTGACGATGCCGCTCTCGGCCGCGTAGGGCCAGGGCATCCAGCCGACATAGATGGTCCAGGCGATGTCGAAGCTCTTCTTCGGCGCGGCCTCGGCCTGAGGGGCGGAGAGGGCGACGATYGCGGTGAGCAGGAGGGCGGCAAGCCTCGGCAGCGGCATCGGGAAACTCCTCGCTTAGGCGGCCATCGGCCGGTTTCGCCACAAGGAGGTTCGCCGCGCATGGGAGGCCGGTCCGCGGCAGCGAACCCGTGCAGTGACCTCCCGGGATTTTGTCCCGCCGTGTCTCCGCGCCCGTCGCCGGCCGCGAAGTGCGTCTCTCGGACCAGCATCGCCGAAGCGACCGGAACCCTAGACGCGCTGCACGCTCAGATGTGAAGCAAGCCCTGTGCCAGCGCCCGGAGGGCGCGAATCCCGGGCCGGGATCCTGTCAGGACAGCGAGGATGGCGCGATTTTGCCCGCCGGGCCCGAAATTTGGGCAGGCGGGCATCCGGGCAGGTTGCCGGTCCTCACGCCGCAAGCCGGCTCATTCGTCCAACAGGACCCGGAACTCGGTCATCCAATCCTGGACATGGCCGATGTAGTCCCGGCCGATGTCGGGCATCATGGGAATCCCGATGTTCATCGCCTTTACGGTATTGGTGTATCCGGTCACGATGATGCAGCGCCAAAGTTGCACTTCCTCGCGCCTGACCGAGCCCGACCAGAACGCCGACCTGTTGGTGACCGTGAACACCCCCTCGGCAAAGCCCTGGTTGGCCAGCCTCAGCACGGTTCCCCGTCGGAACACCGTGTAGTCGCTATCCGAGAATATCTTCCAGCCGTCGATGAAGAACTCCATGACCTCCTCGATCGGGTCGGATCGAAGTTTGTCCCTCCTGATGGAGGAGATCATGATGAACGGGTGAATGTTTCGGAAGATGGGATGCCGGTCGGACGGTTTCAGGGCCCTGTGGGAATAGTTCAGTTCGCAATCCCCGGTTCCGCGAAAATACGGCATTGACGCATTGTCCAGCAGTGCGCCCCATTTTTCGGCGAGCGGGGAAATCGAATCCTTCCAGATCTTGGTGTTCGTGCGAAACCAGAGCTCCGCGATCTGGCCCGGAGTCATATCGTCTCTCGTGAAGGCGGATCCCTTCGCCGGCTTCGGAAACTTGTAGATGTCCACGCCGCGCGCCGGCGTGTCCTTGATCAGAAATTTTTCCAGATGGTCGCAGATCTGCCGGACGTCGTTCAGGCTGGGGTGGTCGGCCTTCTTCCAGTCCTTGATCATCCGGTCGAGGCGGCTGAGCACCGTTGGGCCGTAGTGTTTGATGGTGATGTCGGATATCGACTTGAAAGCTTCGCCGCCGACAAAAGCCAAGGCTGCCTGACCCAGCATCTCCTGCTCCCCGCCCTATGGATCTCCCGGTGCTGGACCATGAGGCCATCGCGTGGGTTGCGGCGCAAGGCTCCCACGCTCCAGGCCCTCTGCCGGCGACGGGGTCCGGCCGGTCAGGCCAGGCGGCGGGCGGATTCGACGGCCAGCGACGCCGCAGGCGCCTCGATCCGGCCATTGGTGGCGGTCACCACCTGCGGGAAGCGCAGGGTGATGCGCAGGCCCGGCGCGGCGTCGTCCAGCGTCAGGGCCGCCTTGTGCAGCCGCGCCACCGCCGAGACCAGCGACAGGCCGAGCCCCGCCCCGGGCTCGCTGCGGCTGGCGTCGAGCCGGACGAAGCGCTCGAGCACATGGGCGCGCGCCGCCTCCGGGATGCCGGGGCCGTTGTCGCCGACGCTGAGGATCGCGCCGTCGCCGTCGCGCCGCACGGTCAGCGCGATGCGGCCGTCCTGCGGCGTGTACTTGATGGCGTTGTCCAGCAGGTTGGCCACGGTCTGGGCCAGCAGGTGGCTGTTGCCGGGGACAGTTATGCCGGACTCGATCTCGGCGGCCAGGACCTGGCCCTTCTCCTCGGCCACCGGGCCGTACAGCTCGCCGGCATCGGCGGCCAGGGCGGAGAGGTCGATCGGGCTGAAGCGGTCGCGCACCGCCCCGGCCTCGGCCAGCGCGATCTCGAGCAGCGCGTTGAAGGTGGCGAGGATGCCGTCGGCCTCGCGGATGGTGTCCTCCATCGCCCGGCGATAACCCTCGGCGTCGGTCTCGCTCATCAGCGTGACCTCCAGTCGGCTGCGCAGGCGCGAGATCGGGCTGCGCAGGTCATGCGCGATGTTGTCGGCGACGCCGCGCATGCCGGTCATCAGCCCGTCGATCTGGTCCAGCATGGCGTTCAGGCTGGTGGCCAGGCGGTCGAACTCGTCGCGGTTGCCGCGCACCGGCATGCGCCGCGCCAGGTCGCCCTGCAGGATGCCCTCGGTGCTGCGGTTGATGCCCTCGATGCGGGCCAGCAGGCTGCGGCTCATCAGCACCCCGCCGGCGATGCCCAGCACCAGGGTCAGGATCAGGCCGCCGATCAGCGCGTCGGTCATCAGCTTGGTGAAGTCGGTGCGCTCGGTCATGTCGCGCCCGACCAGCAGGTAGAAGCCGCCGGCCAGCGCGAAGGTGCGGGCCCGCGCCACCTGGGGTTTGGTGTCCTCGCCGGCATTGGTGGCGACCAGGAAGTCGACCACGTCGGGGTCGCCGCGCGCGATCGGCGGCCAGGACGACAGGTTGCCTTCGATCCGGTTGTAGTTGCGGTCGGCCAGCAGGTAGAGGCCGCGCCGGCCGGGGGCGGCCTGGCTGCGCTCGCGGATCACGCGCACCAGCCCCAGCAGCCCGAACTGGCGGTACTGCTCGGCCAGGCCAGTGATCTCGGCCTGGATGGTGTCATCGGTCTGCGAGGCGATCACCCGCACCGTCTGCCAGTAGACGAAGCCCAGCACGCCGGCGACGGAGACCCCGAACACCAGCATGTAGATCATCGCGTAGCGGAAGGTGGAGCTGCGGAGGACCCTAATCAGATGCACGGAGGCAATATCCGGCGCCGCGCACGGTCTGCAGCAGCGAGGTGTCGAAGTCCCGGTCGATCTTCTGCCGCAGCCGGCTGATATGGACGTCGATCACGTTGGTCTGCGGATCGAAGTGATAGTTCCAGACATTCTCCAGCAGCATGGTGCGGGTGACCACCTGGCCGGAGTGGCGCATCAGGTATTCCAGGATCTGGAACTCGCGCTGCTGCAGGTCGATCTTGCGGCCGGAGCGGGTGACCGCCCGCGACAGCAGGTCCATCTTCAGGTCGCCGATCTGCAGCTCGGTCTGCGCTGCCGCCGGGCCGGCGCCGCGGCGCAGCAGCGCCTCCAGCCGGGCCAGCAGCTCGGTGAAGGCATAGGGCTTGGTCAGGTAGTCGTCGCCGCCGGCGCGCAGGCCGCGGACCCGGTCGTCGACCTGGCCCATGGCGCTGAGGAACAGGACCGGGGTCTGGTTGCCGTTGCGCCGGATGGTCTCGACGATCAAGAGCCCGTCCATGCCCGGCAGCATCCGATCGACCACCATGGCGTCGTAGGTCTCGCTGGTGGCCAGGAACAGGCCCTGCGGCCCGTCCGGGGCGTGGTCCACCACGAAGCCGCTCTCGCGCAGGCCCTTGGTCAGGTAGTGCGCCGCCTGGGTGTCGTCTTCGATCACGAGAATTCGCATGACTGGGACTTTACCCCGACTTTGACCCATCCGGAAATGACAAGCATGTCATGGCTTGCCCATGATCCGGTTAGCTTTTTTTTACTTTCCGGAGACCGCGTTGGGCCGGGTCAGGATATAGAGCACCAGGATCGCGAAGAAGGCGGTGACGCTGCCGATCACCAGCCGCGAATGCACGGTCAGGACGATGATCGCCAGGCTGGTGCCGATGCCGATCACCGCCAGCAGCTTGGCCAGCGGCGGGATCGCGCCGTGCCGCTCCCAGGCCTGCAGCGGCGGCCCGAAGCGGCGATGGGTCAGCAGCCAGTTGTGCAGCCGGGGCGAGGACCGGGCGAAGGCCCACAGCGCCAGGATCATGAAGATCGTGGTCGGCCACAGCGGCACGAACAGGCCGATGATGCCGGCGACGACGCACAGGGCGCCGAAGACCTGCAGGACCAGGCGCAGCACCGCGGGGCCGAAAGCGCCGACCGGCTGCCGGTCAGACCGCGACATGGCGCTTCGCCCGCACCGGCAGGGCTGCGTCCAGGACGTCGGCCGGCACGCCCTGCACCGCGATGCGGCCTTCGGCCATCAGCACCGCGCTCTCGGCCAGGCGCAGCAGCGCCGGCCGGTGGGTGATCACCAGCGTGGTGCGGCCGGCCGTCAGCCGGTCCAGCGCATCGATGATCTGGTCCTCGGTCTCGCCGTCCAGCCCTTCGGTCGGCTCGTCCAGCACCAGGATCGGCGCGTCCTTCAGGATGCAGCGGGCCAGGGCGATGCGTCGGGCCTGGCCGCCGGAGGCCTGGATGCCGGCCTCGCCGACCCAGGTGTCCAGGCCGCGCGGCAGGGTGGCGACCCAGCCGGCCAGCCCGGCCGCCTCGACCGCCGCGGCCAGGGTGGCGTCGTCGGCCTCGGGCGCGCCGATCAGCAGGTTGTCGCGGATGGTGCCGGCGAAGATCTGGCTGCGCTGCGAGAGATAGGCGACGCGGCGCCAGATCTCGGCCTGGGGCAGGGCGCGCAGGTCGGTGCCGCCGAGGGTGATGCTGCCGGCATCGGGGTCGCGGAAGCGCAGGATCAAAGCGGCCAGGGTGCTCTTGCCGCTGCCGCTGGGCCCCAGCACCGCGACCCGCTGGCCCTCCGCCAGCACCAGGTCGATGCCGGTCAGCGCCGCCCGGTCGCCGGGACGATAGCGGTAGGCGACATCGGACAGGACCAGGGTGTTGCCCATGGGGGCGGCCGCGGGCGTCGCCGGGTCGCGCACCAGCGGCTCCAGCGCCGCGAAGTCGAGCAGCCGGCGCGCGGCGGCGCGGGTGCGGCCGAGATTCTGGAAGGCCAGCGGCAGCGGCACCAGCGCGTCGAACAGCGCCAGCGCGCCCAGCATCATCAGCGCCACCGCTGGCCCCGGCAGCACCCCGGCGGCGACGCCGGCCACGCCCAGCGCCAGGATCGCAAGTGCCGCCAGCTGCCCGGCCAGGCCGGACAGCGCGGTCGAGATGCCGGACAGCCGGGCCATGCGCCGCTGCGCCGCCATCAGCGTCTCGTTGTCGCCCAGCACCGCCTCGGCATGGCGGCCGTCGGCCTGGTAGACCTTCAACTCGGCCAGGCCCTGCACGCCCTCGACGATGCGGGTGCGCAGCCGGGCGGTGGCCGCGGCGATGGCCTGGCCGGGGGTGGCGCCGATCCGGCGCATCGCCAGCGGTAGGGCGATGCCGACCAGCAGCGCCAGCACCACCACGATCGCGGCGGCGGCCGGGGCCAGCCACAGCAGCACGCCGCCGACCAGCAGCACGGCGATGCCGGCGACGATGCTGGGCACGATGACACGCAGATAGATGGCGTCGAGCGAGTCGACATCGGCGGTCATGCGGTTCAAGAGGTCGCCGCCGCGCTGCTCCTCCAGCCGCGCCGGGGCCAGCGGGATGGCGGCGCGGAACAGCCAGACGCGCAAGCCCGCCAGGAAGCGGAAGGTGGCGTCATGCGTCACCAGCCGCTCGGCGTAGCGCGACCCGGTGCGCAGCACGGCGAAGCCGCGGATGCCGGCTGACGGGCTGGTGAAGTTGAAGGCGAGGGCGGTCGCCGTGGTGGCGCCGGCCACGGCCGAGGCGGCGATGAACCAGCCGGACAGCACCAGCAGGCCGATGCCGGCCAGGGCGGTGACGATGGCCAGGACCAGGCCCAGCACCATCTGCCGCCGCTGCGGCCGGGCCATGCGCAGAATGGCGCGGAGGGGGCGCTTCTCCATCATGCCGCCTCCGCCTGGACGCGGCCCTGGTCGAGCAGGATGCGGCGGTCGGCGATCGCCATCGCCGCCGGGCTGTGCGTCGCCACGATGGCGGTGCGGCCGCGGGCGAGGCGGCGGATCGACTCCAGGATCTCGGCCTCGGTGTCGCGGTCGAGCGACGCGGTGGGTTCGTCCAGCAGCACCAGCGGCGCGTCCTTCAGGAAGGCGCGGGCCAGGGCGATGCGCTGGGCCTGGCCGCCGGACAGGCCGATGCCACGCTCGCCGACCGGGGTGTCCAGGCCCTGGGGCAGGGCGGCCGCGAACTCCGTCACCCGCGCCTCGGCTGCGGCGCGGTCGACCGCCGCGTCGTCGGCATCGGGCCGGCCGAGGCGGATGTTGTCGCGCAGGGTGCCGTGGAACAGCACCGGCGCCTGGCCGATCCAGGCGATGTGGCGGCGCAGATCCTCCGGGTCGATGTCGGCGAGGTCGATGCCGTTGACCAGGACCCGGCCGCTGTCCGGGCTGCGGAAGCCGAGCAGCAGCGACAGCAGGGTCGACTTGCCGGCGCCGCTCATGCCCACCAGGGCGACATGGTCGCCGGGCGCGATGCGCAGGCTGACGCCCTCGACCGCGCTGCGGGTGCCGCCGTCGAAGGCGACCGAGACGTCGTCGAACACGATCTCCAGCTCGCCCGACGGCATCGGCGCGCGGCCGGTGGGGGCCTCGTCCGCCCCGTCGAGGATCTCGGCCAGGCCTTCGGCGGCGCCGATCGCCGCCACCCGGTCGTGGTAATAGGCGGCCAGCAGCCGCAGCGGCTGGAAGAAGTCCGGCGCCATCAGCAGCACGAACAGGCCGCTGAACAGCGTCAACTCCGGCGCGGTGCCCCAGCCGATCCGCCCGATCAGGCCGAAGCCGACATAGGTGGCGACGATGGCGACCGCGACCGAGGCGAAGAACTCCAGGCTGGCCGAGGACAGGAAGGCGATGCGCAGCACCCGCATGGTGCGGTCGCGGAAGGCGTCGGCGGCCTGGGCGATGTTGTCGACCTCGGCCTCGGCCCGGCCGAACAGCCGCAGCGTGGTCAGCCCCTGCAGCCGGTCGAGGAAATAGCTGCTCATCCGCGCCAGGGTGCGGAACTGCTTGCGGCTTTCATCCGCCGCCTTCATGCCGATCAGCGCCATGAACAGCGGCACGAAGGGGCCGGCGATTGTCAGGATGACACCGGAGACCCAGTCGACCGGATAGACGGCGACCAGGATCAGGATCGGCAGGATCATCGCCACCCGGCTCTGCGGCAGGAAGCGGGCGTAATAGCCGTCCAGCGCCTCGACCCGCTCGATCAGGGTGACCGCGATGTCGCCGGTCTGCCGCTCCGCCCGCCACGCCGGGCCGAGGGCGTGCAGCCGGTCGAGGATCTGCCGCCGCAGCCGGGTCTTGACCCCGGTCGCCGCCACCGCGCCCAGCGCCTCGGACGCCCAGGCGGCGCCGGCGCGCAGCAGCGCCACCGCCAGCAGGGCCGCGAACAGCGGCCACAGGCCGGACAGGGCCGCGCCGTCCATCACCGCGCGCTGCAGGATCCAGGCGATCAGCCCGGCCTGGGCGACGCCGCACAGCCCCTGGGCGATGCCGGCCGCCGCGGTCAGCACGATCGGCCCACGCGCCAGTCCGGCCTGGCGCTTCAGCCAGCGGCCGGCGGCGCGGTCGTCGATCGGTCGGGACGGGGTCGGGGCCAAGGGGACGATGCTCCGGATAATGCCACTGCGAGGTAGAGCGCCCGCCCGGCCGGGTCAACGGCACGAAGTGAAGCAGCTGTTTCGCGCCGGCGAAGAAAGCGCATTTCGGACCATAGCGACATCCCCGACTTCGCGGGGGTCTCTTCGCCTCATCCCTTCGGCCAGGAGCGGGGCCAGGTTACCTTCTTCTTGTCATGCCACGGCTTGACCGTGGCATCCAGGGGCGGCCAGAGCAGCTCTCCGTGGCCCCTGGATTGCCCGGTCAAGCCGGGCAACGACAGGAAGCGAAAGGCCGTTCCGAACCCGGCCTCAGGCCCGGCTCTTGGCCGCGATCTCGTAGACGTCGCGCGACAGGTCGGGCGTAGCCAGGATGCGGTCCAGCTGGGCCTGCATCGCCGCCTGGCGGCCGGGATCGTGGCGCTGCCAGCGGCCCAGCGGCACCAGGATGCGCGCCGCCAGCTGCGGGTTGGCGGCGTTCAGCGCCAGCACCTGGTCGGCCAGGAAGGCATAGCCGGCGCCGTCCGCGGCGTGGAAGTGCAGCGGGTTGCCCATCGCGAGGCTGGAGATCAGCGCCCGCGCCCGGTTGGGGTTGCGCAGGGTGAAGGCGGGGTGCCGGGTCAGCGCCCGGATCGCATCGAGCGTGCCGGGCAGCGACGAGGTGGCCTGCAGCGCGAACCACTTGTCGATCACCAGCGGCTCGTCCTGCCAGCGGTCATAGAAATCCTGCAGCACCTGGGCCCGTTCCGGGATGTCGCGGTCGCGCAGCACGGTCAGCGCCGCCAGCACATCGGTCATGGTCTGGGCGCCGCGCGCCTGGGCCAGAACCAGCGCCGTCGCCTCGGCATCGTCCCGCAGCAGGCCGAGATACGACAGGGCGGCGTTCTTCAGGGCCCGCTTGCCGACGGCGGCGGCCGAGACGTCGAACGGCCCGTGATCGTCATTGGCCCGGTAGACCGCCAGCAGCCGGTCGCGCAGCGCGGTGGCGACGGCCAGCCGCGCCGCCTCGCGCACCGCATGGATGCCCTCGACATCGATCACTCGCATCTGGTCGGCCAGGAAGGATTCGCCGGGCAGGGCGGTCGCCTCGGCGATGAAGGCGGCGTCCAGCGCGGGGTCGTCCAGCAGCCGGCCGATGGCGGCGACGAACTCGGCATCCAGGCGCCAATCCTGCCCGGCCTTCCGCGCCGCCACGCCCTCCAGCAGCAGCTGGGTCGCCAACTGCTGCCCGGCCTCCCAGCGGTTGAACGGGTCGCTGTCATGGGCGAACAGGAAGGCCAGCCGGTCGCGCGGCTGCGGCGCCAGCTTGATCGGGGCCGAGAAGCCGCGGAACAGCGACGGCACCGGCCGCGCGGCCAGCCCGTCGAAGTCGAAGCGCTGTTCCGCCGCGGTCAGAGACAGCACACGGGTGCCGGCGGCGGGCGCGGCCTCGCCGGCCAGCCGCACCGGCAGGTCGCGGCCTTGCGCGTCGAGCAGGCCGAGCGCGAAGGGGATGTGCAGCGGCTGCTTGTCCGGCTGACCCGGCGTCGGGCCGGTCGACTGGCGCAGCGTCAGGCTGTAGCGTCCGGCGGCGTCGTCCCAGCTGTCCTCGACCACGATCTCCGGCGTACCGGCCTGGGAGTACCAGCGCCGGAACAGCTTGAGGTCGGTGCCGCTGGCATCCTCCATCGCCGCCACGAAGTTCTCGCAGGTCGCGGCCTGGCCGTCATGGCGCTCGACATAGAGATCCATGCCCTTCCGGTACCGCTCCGGCCCGATCAGGGTGTGGATCATGCGGATGACCTCGGCGCCCTTCTCGTAGACCGTGGGGGTGTAGAAGTTGTTGATCTCGATGTAGCTCTCGGGCCGGATCGGATGGGCGATCGGCCCGCCATCCTCCGGGAACTGGATGGCGCGCAGGCGGCGGACATCGGTGATGCGCTGCACCGGCCGGCTGTTCATGTCGCCGGAGAATTCCTGGTCGCGGAAGACGGTCAGCCCTTCCTTCAGCGACAGCTGGAACCAGTCGCGGCAGGTGATGCGGTTGCCGGTCCAGTTGTGGAAGTACTCATGCGCCACCACCGATTCCACGCGCTGGAAATCGCCGTCGGTGGCGGTCTCGCGGCTGGCCAGGACCAGGGCGGTGTTGAAGATGTTGAGGCCCTTGTTCTCCATCGCCCCCATGTTGAAGTCGGAGACGGCGACGATCATGAACAGGTCGAGATCGTATTCGAAGCCATAGACCTGCTCGTCCCAGGCCATCGATGCCTTCAGCGCCCGCATGGCGTGGTCGACCTTGGTGTGGTCGCCGCGGCGGGTGAAGATCTTCAGCGCGATGTCGCGGCCGGAGCGGGTGGTGAAGCTGTCCTCGACCGCCACCAGATCGCCGGCCACCAGGGCGAACAGGTAGGACGGCTTGGGGAACGGGTCCTCCCACTTCGCCCGGTGCCGGCCGCCCCCGAGGTCGGTGATCTCGACCGGGTTGCCGTTCGACAGCAGCACCGGGTACTTCGCCTTGTCCGCCACGATGGTGGTGGTGTAGCGGGCCAGGATGTCCGGCCGGTCGAGATAATAGGTGATGTGGCGGAAGCCCTCGGCCTCGCACTGGGTGCAGAAATTGCCGCCCGAGGTGTACAGCCCCTGCATCGTGGTGTTCTGCTGCGGCGCGATCTCGGTGGTGATGTCGAGGGTGAAGACGCCGGGCAGGTCGGTCACGGTCAGGTGTTCGGCATCGACCGTGTAGCGGTTGGCGCCCAGGGCCTCGCCGTCCAGCGCGATCCCGGTCAGCTTCAGATCCTGCCCGTCCAGCACCAGTGGCGCCGCGGGGTCGGACGTCGCCGGGTTGCGCCGCATGGTCAGGCGCGACGTCACCGTGGCCCCGTCCTCGCGCAGGTCGAAGGCCAGGTCGACCGCATCGATCAGGAAGTCCGGCAGCCGGTAGTCGGCGAGGCGGATGGTGCGCGGGGGCGTGCTGGAATCGGGCATGGTCTCGATCATCGCTGGGGCGGTTGATCCGTTCTAGAGCAGTCCGGCCGATGGCGGAAGGATGGGGTGATCCGCTCCCGACACCAGGTCGCGGGGGCGACCGTTCAACGAGAATAAACCGGTATGCCGGGGCTGGAATTCATGCCGGGGCAGGATTATTGTCGGGGCGAACTGGTCCCCAGATTTGCAGAGGCGCCCCATCCGATCCGGGCGGGCGTTTCCGGCCGGCGTGCCGATGGTACCTTGGGATCTGATAGATAAAGAAATGTCTTTTTTAATCTAAAATAATTGAAATAGGGGGAGATGAAGATGTCTGATCCACTTCCGTCGGTCCTCGACGTCAGCAACTATGCCATCGGCCCGGATGGGGCTGGCGTGACGATATACTGGGATTTTATGTCCCTGGCTTCGATAGTAATCGATATCGAGTATACGGTACAGTATTTATATTTCAATGGAAGCAGTGACGATATAGGATACTACCACGTTTGGTTTAGTACATTTGATGGGCAAACCTATACAGACTATTCAGTGGTTGAAAATTTTATTCTCACGGATGGGAATGACCGTGTCAACGCGGCGGTTCACGGGGCTCTTACCGTGTATGGCATGGGCGGCGACGACATCTTGACGGCCTCGATCTTCCTCGACGGGGGCGATGGCAACGACTCGCTGACCGGGGCCGGAACCATGATCGGCGGCAACGGCGATGACGTGTTCCACATCAACGCCGGGGGCGGCGGCCTGATGATCGGCGGCGACGGCATCGATACGGTCGACTACAGCCGTTATGGCAGCAGCATCACCGTCGACCTCGCGGCCGGGACGGGGACCTACAGTGGGCTCAGCAGCATCGAGAACGTGTTGGGCACGGGGTTTGCCGACGTCCTGACCGGAAGCAGCGCCGCGAATGCGCTGACCGGCGGGGCCGGCGACGACGTCCTGTCCGGGGGCGCGGGCGCCGACCATTTGGATGGCGGCGACGGGACCGACACGGCGGACTACGACCCCGATCCCGGCCACAACACGGTCGGCGTGACGGTGGATCTGGCGGCAGGCACCGCCAGCGGTGGCAATGCCCAGGGCGACGTCCTGGTCGGCATCGAGAACCTCGCCGGCACCGCCTATGCCGACACGCTGACCGGCGATGCCGGGGCCAACAGCCTGTGGGGGCGGGACGGCAACGATGTGCTCAACGGTGGCCTCGGCAACGACGTGCTCTACGGCGACGCCGGGGCCGACTCCCTGCTCGGCGGCGATGGCGACGATACGCTGGCCGGTGGCGCCGGCGGCGACGTCATGGATGGCGGCAGCGGCACCGACGTGGCGAATTATGCCGCGGCGCTGGCCGGCGTGACACTGAACCTCGCCACTGGGCTCGGGACCGGCGGGGACGCCCTGGGCGACAGCTACACCAGCATCGAGAACGTGCTGGGCTCGGCCTTCGCCGACGCGATCACCGGCGACAATGGGGCGAACCGGCTCGATGGCGATGCTGGGAATGATGTGCTGCAAGGTGGCGGCGGTGCCGATACCCTGATCGGCGGCGCCGGCTTCGACATCGCCGACTACGGCGCTTCGGCGTCGGCGGTGACCATCGACATGGGGACTTCGGCCAACAGCGGCGGCGATGCCCTGGGCGATATCCTGATCGGGATCGAGGCTGTCGGCGGGTCGAACCTCGCTGATGTCCTGACCGGGGATACCGGCGCCAACACGATCTGGGGCCGCGCCGGCAACGACCTGCTCAGCGGCGCCGCCGGCAACGACACGCTCTATGGCGAGAGCGGCGTCGAYACGCTGGCCGGCGGCGATGGCGACGATGTGCTGGTCGGCGGCGCCGGGGCCGATGTGCTGAACGGCGGCAGCGGCAGCGACACCGTCCACTACGCCGCCTCCGCGGCGGCGGTGCGGGTCAACCTCCTCACCGGCAGCGGGGCCGGCGGCGATGCGGCCGGGGACAGCTACAGCGGCGTCGAGAATGTGGTGGGCTCGGCCTTCGCCGACCAGATCATCGGCGATGGCGGCGCCAACCGGCTTGCGGGCGCGGCCGGGGCGGACCAGCTCTACACCAGCGGCGGCAACGATGTGGTCGACGGCGGCGACGGCAACGACCTGATCGTCGGTGGCGGCGGCGCCGATGTGCTCAAGGGCGGCACCGGGGCCGACAGCTTCACTTATGGCGCGGTGACCGACAGCACCGTGGCGGCGGCCGGGCGGGACGCCATCGTCGACTTCTCGCATGCCGAGGGTGACCGCATCGACCTCTCCCTGATCGACGCCGACGGCAACGCCGCCAACGGCAACACCGCCTTCAGCTTCCTCGGCGGCGGCGCCTTCACCGGCGCCGGGCACGAGCTGCGGATGGCGGTGATCGGCGGGGTCCAGGTGGTCCAGGCGGACCTGACCGGCGACAAGGTGCCGGACATGCAGATCAACGTCACCAGCGCCACCGCCCTGGTGGCCGGCGACTTCGTGCTCTGACCGATTTTCGGTCCGGCGCGGCACTCCGGGGACCCCGGCAGTGCCGCCCCGACGGGCGGCATTTTTTTCGAATCCATTTGAAGGGGGGCGGCGATGGCCACCATCACGGGGACGAACGGTAGCGACTTTCTCGAAGGCGGCGGCGGCGACGATCTGATCATCGGCCTGGACGCGGGCGACACGCTGATCGGCGGCAATGGCAACGACGTGCTCCGCGGCGGCGCCGGCGCGGATCTGCTGGTCGGCGGAAACGGCATCGACACCGCCGACTACAGCGACCTGACCACCGGCATCACGCTCGACCTGCGCGGTTTCGCCAGCGACGGCGACCGGTTGAGCGAGATCGAGAATGCGATCGGCTCCGCCTTCGCCGATGTGCTGCTCGGTTCCTCCGGCGCCAATGTCCTCGACGGCGGAGGCGGCGACGACGTCCTGACAGGAGGCGGCGGGGCCGATGCGTTGATCGGCGGCGCCGGCCTCGACACGGCGGATTACAGCGCCTCCAAGGCCGCCGTGGTTCTGGATCTCGCTGGAACGGGGACGGTCGGGGACGCCCTGGGCGATGTGTTCAACGGCATCGAGCAGGTGCGCGGATCCGCCTTCGACGACCAGCTCACGGGCGATAGCGGCGCGAATGTCCTCATCGGCTCCAGCGGGAACGACACCCTCTCGGGCGGCGATGGCGACGACCGGCTGGTCGGGGGTGTGGGCGCGGATGCGCTGTCCGGCGGCAACGGTGTGGACACCGCGGACTACACCGCATCCTCGGGCGTGGTCGTCAACCTGGCGACCGGCACCGGGACTGCCGGCGACGCGGCCGGCGACACCTATTCGGGCATCGAGAACGTCCTGGGCTCTGCTTTCTGGGACACGCTGACCGGCACCGCTGCCGCCAATGTGCTGAATGGCGGTGCCGGGGACGACATCCTGATAGGGGGCGCCGGCGCGGACCAGCTGATCGGCGGCGACGGCTTCGACACCGCGGATTACAGCGCCTCCGCGGCGGGCATCGTGCTCAACATCACATCGTCGGGTGGCAGTGGCGGCGACGCCCAGGGCGACGTGCTGAGCGGGATCGAGGCGGTGATCGGAACCGCCTTCGCCGACACGCTGACCGGCAATGCCGCCGCCAACATCCTCACCGGCGGGGCTGGTGACGATACGCTGGTCGGCGCGGCCGGCGACGACAGCCTGATCGGTGGTGCCGGTGGCGACGCGCTGGCTGGTGGGGCCGGCAGCGATCGCCTGACGGGTGACGCCGGTGACGACACGCTGGCTGGCGGGGACGGCGATGACATCCTGATCGGCGGCGCCGGTGCCGACGGCCTCGACGGCGGCGCCGGCGTCGACTGGGCCGATTACAGCGGCGCGGCCGGCTCGGTGGCGGTCAACCTCGCGGTCGGCCAGGGATCGGCCGGCGATGCCACGGGCGACACCCTGACCGCGATCGAGAATATCCTCGGGGGCGCCCTGGCCGACACCCTGGTCGGCGACGCCGGGGTCAATGTGCTGGACGGCGCGGCGGGCGACGACATCCTCATCGGCGGCGATGGCAACGACGTCCTCTTCGGCGGGGCCGGCGCCGACCATCTGGACGGTGGGGCGGGCATCGACCTTGTGGATTACGATGCCGATCCCGCTCACAATTCGGCCGGCGTGACGGTCGATCTCGGGGCTGGGACGGCGTCGGGCGGGAATGCCCAGGGCGACGTGCTGATCGGCATCGAGAATCTCGGCGGCACCGCCTACAGCGACACGTTCACCGGCGATGCCGGTATCAACACGCTGTGGGGCCAGGGCGGCGCCGATGTGCTCAGCGGCGATGCCGGCAACGACACGCTCTACGGCGGCAGCGGCTTCGACACGCTGGCCGGCGGCGACGGCGATGATGTGCTGATCGGCGGCACCGAAGGCGATTCGCTGAACGGCGGCGCCGGCATCGATCGGGCGGACTACGGAGCATCCGGCAGCGGCGTTACGATCAATCTCGCGACCAACTCCAACTCCGGCGTCGATGCCAGTGGTGACAGCCTGTTCGGGATCGAAACTGTCGGCGGATCCGCCTTCGCCGATACCCTGACCGGGGATGCCGGCGCCAACACGCTGCGGGGGCGCGACGACAATGACACCCTCAGCGGCGACGCGGGCAACGACACGCTCTATGGCGAGAACGGCGCGGATACGCTGGCCGGCGGTGACGGAGACGACGTGCTGGTCGGCGCCGCCGGGGCCGATGTGCTGAACGGCGGCAGCGGCAGCGACACCGTCCACTATGCCGCCTCGGCGGCGGTGGTGCGGGTCAACCTCATCACCGGCAGCGGGGCCGGCGGCGATGCGGCCGGGGACAGCTACGGCGGCGTCGAGAACGTGGTGGGCTCGGCCTTCGCCGACCAGATCATCGGCGATGGCGGCGCCAACCGGCTTGCGGGCGCGGCCGGGGCGGACCAGCTCTACGCCAGCGGCGGCAACGATGTGGTCGACGGCGGCGACGGCAACGACCTGATCGTCGGGGGCGGCGGCGCCGATGTGCTCAAAGGCAGCACCGGGACCGACAGCTTCACCTACACTGGGGTGACCGACAGCACTGTGGTGTCGGCCGGGCGGGATGCCATCGTCGACTTCTCGCATGCCGAGGGCGACCGCATCGACCTCTCCGCGATCGACGCCGACGGCAACGCGGCCAACGGCAACACCGCCTTCACCTTCCTCGGCGGCGGCGCCTTCACCGGCGCCGGGCATGAGCTGCGGGTGGCGGTCAGCGGCGGGGTCCAGGTGGTCCTGGTGGACCTGACCGGCGACAAGGTGCCGGACATGCAGATCAACGTCACCAGCGCCACCGCCCTGGTGGCCGGCGACTTCGTGCTTTGAGAAGCACGCGGATGGCGGGGTCTCTCCCGCCATCCGCGCTCTATCAGCCGAAGAAGCCGGTCCGGTGCACCACCGCGGCCGAGACCCGGCGGACCAGGCCGTAGAGCTGGCGCATCGGCCGGAAGATGCGCTCGTTCTCGAACTGGTAGTTCTGGCTCTCGTCCGAGCGGTAGGTCGCGGCCTCGCCGAAATCGGCCACCGCGATGGTGTCCTCGGTCAGCGGGAAGATCTCCTCCAGCGACGTCATCGCCGGCAGCACGTCGAGATGCAGCACGCGGGCGATCACCTGCTTCAGCGTCAGGTTGTGCCGGCTGGAGAATTCCGGGATCCGCATCGCCAGCAGGAAGATCTCCTGGATCAGCGCCAGCCGCACCGCGTGCAGCACGGCCAGCGCGTCGCGGGTGGCGGCGTCGGCATGCGGCGCCTCGTCCGTCACCCCCTCCAGCCCGTCGCGCAGCAGCTGGAAGTCCTTGTGCAGGGCGCGGAACACCCGGCTCTGCCGCTCCCACACCGGCATCGGCTCGAGATGGCCGGACAGAGCCAGCATGCGGTCGGCCAGCTCGCGGTCGCCGGTGGCGGCGGCGCGGGTGATCCAGGCGCCGGGGTCGAGCGCGTCGATATAGCCCTTCATCGCCGCCGGGTTGCTGATCGAGGCGCCATAGGTGACGATGCCGATCAGCTGCCGGAAGCGGTGCGAGCTGCCGTACAGCTCGCGGAACCGCTCCGGGTCCTTGGCGATGGCGGCGCCGGCGCCGCCGACGCTGTTGGCCAGCAGGCCGAGCTGCATCAGGATCGCGTTGTGCGGGATGGCCCGCAGCTGCGACGGCATGGCGTGGTCCAGCTCGCTCGGGTCCTCGTGCTGCCGCTTGGTGGCGCGGCTGCCGGACGGGAACAGCAGGTTCGGCCCCAGCGCCTGCAGCAGCACGCCGTAATCGCGGCTCTCCATCAGCCGGACCTGGAACTCCTTCACCGTGGTGAAGAACTCCCTGATATAGGCGCCCTCATCGTAGAACGGGTCGTCGGCGACCTTGCCGTCGCGGCCGTCCGGGATCTCGCGCAGCACATGCTCGACGATGCGGGTGATGACGGCATAGGCCAGGTCGGGATGGGCGAAGTACAGGTAGCCGTCGCCGCCCTGGAAGCTGACCTCCTGTTTGAACCGCACCCCCTGCTCGGCCATGAAGGCGCGGGTGGCCGGCGGGTCGACATAGGTCAGCCGGTCGGCGATGCCGCCGGGATGGCAGCCGCGGCCGATGGACTCGCCATGGGTGTCGAAGATCAGCAGCTGCACGTCGGGCAGCCCGGCCTTGGCGATCACCCGGGTCAGCCGCAGCCGCAGCCGCTCGATCGAGGCGCTGGCCGGGGGCTGGCCGAGATAGCGGCCGGCGTCGGAGTACCCGGTCTGGACGCAGACCCGGCCGCGCCGCCGGATATAGTCGCGGTAATGCGGGTTCTCCAGCAGCTGCTCGATGATGCGGCTGCCGTTCTCCAGCGCCTTCTCGGTCTCGAACAGCGGCGAGATGTCGACCATGCCGTCGACCCCGAACAGCCGGGCGTAGTACAGCGCGGTCAGGCAGGTCAGCGCGCTCTCGCTCTCGGCGATCAGGAAGCGGATCGGGGCCGAGCTGTCGTTGTACTTCAAGAGCTGGGCCAGCAGCATGAACAGCCGCTTGACCGAGGTGCGCTCGGCCAGCATCGAGCCGAAATTCACCGTCACCGGCTCGACCGCGTCGAGCAGCGCGTTCAGCCGGTCGAGATAGGATTGGCGGTAGCGCGGGTCGTTGGGGTCGGACACCATGCCGACCGCCTTGCGGATGGCGTTGTGCACCTGGGTGGCGTTGATCCGGACATGGCTGTGCGCGGCGCCCAGCCCATGGGTCGCCAGCTCGGCCCGCAGCAGGCAGAAGCGGCGCGACAGGGCGTCGTCGTCGGTGCGCTCCAGCGCGCGGTCGACGATGGCGATCAGGCTGGCCGCCTCGGTCAGGCGCAGCGCCTGGCCGGCATGGATGCGCTGGCTGATGACGCGGATCTGCTCGCGCCCCGCGGCCGAGCCGGGATCGGCGACGGCGAAGGCGGCGACCTCGTCGCGGATCTGGGCGATGGCCAGGGCCACCCGGCTCTCCAGCAGGTCCAGCGTCTCCACCAGGTCGGTGCGGCCGCGCGGCAGCTGGCCCCGGATCGCTCGCACCTCGGCCAGATAGTGGTCGAGCTGCGCCGCCTGGACCAGCAGCCGCTTGTGCAGCGTGTCGGTCCAGCGGATGTCGGAGCGGCCGTCGAGGTCGTAGCCGACCCAGGTGGCCAGGGTGATCAACCGCGGCGTCAGGCTGCGCCAATCCTCGGGATAGGCCTCGCGGGCGACGTCGAGCAGGATGCCCCAGGCCCGGCCCAGCGCGGCCCGGGCATTGCCGATGGCGTCGAGCGACAGCGCATGCTCGCGCGCCAGGGTCAGGTCCTCGTCCGGCCGGTGCTCGGCGGCGCCGACGCGGGCCAGCAGGGCGGCCCTGGCCTCGTCGGTCAGGGCCTCGCCGTCGACGGTGCGGCCGGCGGCCAGCAGCGCCAGGTCGGCCATCAGGGCGCCGGACAGGTTGAAGGTGGGGTGGGCGGTGAAGACGGCGCCGAAGGCCTCGCTCTCGACCCGGCGGCGGAAGTCGGCGAAGGGCACGGTTGCGCCCTGCGCATCCCGGGTCAGCGCCTGGAACAGCGCGTGCAGCTTGGCATCGTTGACGTCGGGCGCGGTCTCGCCGAGATAGCGGCCCAGCCGGGCGGCGCGGTGGCTGAAGCCTTCGAGGGTGAGGTGGCCGATCAGCCCCTCGACATCGGTATAGCCGAGCTTGCCGTCGCCCAGGCGGCGCGACAGCTCCAGGGCCAGATGCTGGATCGGGTTGGCGAACGGGTCCTCGCGCTGGGACTTCTCGTACCGCTTCAGCAGCTGCGTCAGCTCGCGGGCGAGGGGCATCGTCCGATCCTCCTGGTGAGGCGAGGCTTGGCGCGTGTCCGGCATGGCGCGATCCCTGTGCGGCGGGTGCAATGCTGCACCCGCGTTACGCATCCATGTTGCGCTGCGAAGAGCTTGTCAATCGCTTTGGCGAAGAATTTCCTCCCGGAAACGGTGGAAACGAAGGTCGCGCCGGCATGTGGTCGCCCGCGCGCGGAATTCCGCGCCGCGGCCGAAACGGTTGAAATTCAATCGGTTGTCCGGAGGCCCAAAAAGAAGTGGCCCCGACGCGGGGGGAGCGCCGGGGCCGTTCTTCTAGCCTGAGACCGATCCGCTCGGAGGGGAGGGAGCGTCCGGTTCGGCTGACGGCGTATTCGATCCCATCGGAGGACCTTGGTGAGGGTGGGGGGGACACACCATCACCGCCGCCCTACTGATTTGGGAACGAACCCCGGATTGTCAAGCAATCGGATGACGGGAATCGCGGCGCGACGGACCGTCGCAGGCCGTTTGTCAATGGGCGTCGGCATGGTCCTGGGCGTGGGCGCGGTCGATCAGGTCGAAGCCGCGCTTCAGCGCGGCGCCGGCGCCGATGGCGCTGACCCCGAACAGGCCGAGCCCGACATGGTACAGCTCCGGCGACCCCGCCAGGAACAGGCCGACCAGCGCCAGGATGCCGAGCAGGAAGGTGACCATGAAGCAGGAGTCGGGCTGGGTCGGCAGGAAGGCCCGGGTCGGCAGGTGCTCGCGGGCGTCGAAATGCTGCTTGATCAGCAGCATGACGATGGCGACGCAGCCGACGAACAGGGCGATGCCGAGGACGTAGAGGTCGTTGCCCTGCGCCCGGGCGGCGCTGACCAGGCCGAGCAGGGCGATGATGGCGGCGGCCGCGGCCGCGTTCAGGCGTCTCATGATCCGTGATCCGATCGTCTCGCGAAATGCGATCCACTTTTAATGTGGTCCCGCGCCACCGCAAGGCGAACGGCACCGGAAGCGACAAAAAAGCCTCCGGGCGGGTCGGCCTTTCACGTGGCTCGCCTGGCGGCGCGGGAAGGGGGCGGGCCCGCACAGCGGGACTGGGTGAGGGGCCGGCACCGTTTCCCCAAACAGTTCCTCTTTCCTTGTGGGAGGGGGCAGGGCGGCCCTCTCCCTCCCTCGGCCGTCATCCCCGCGAAAGCGGGAATCTTTCGCCGGTTGGAGCGCGACGAGATCCCCGCTTTCGCGGGGATGACGAGGGGGGAAGAAACGGACGCGCACAGGCCTCTCCCCCTCCWGCAAGGGGGACAAGGAGGGTGCTGCCGGTCGAACGAATGAAATGAGCGGGTCCGCCGCGTCGGCTCAACTGCTGTCCGGCGGCTTCCGGACCCGGCGGGATCGGTGGGCCGGTCTCGTCCCGGTCGGCGGGGTTGATGGGGTCGGGCGCCGCAAGGGGCGGGTCGTCCAGTGCCTCGGGCAGCGGCTCGGCCGCCTCGTCCTCGGCGAAAACGTCGTCCCAGCCCTGCGGCAGCCGGCCCGGCTTGAGGCCGCGCCGCCGGCAGATGCGCCGCACGATCTCGTCGATCGGCAGGGTGTCGAGCTCGACGTCCGGCACCTCGGTCTCGGTCAGGCTCTCCCGCGGTGCGGCGTCGGCCTTGGCACCGGCCCGGGCCGGCTTCCCGGCTTGAAGCGCCTCGGCCACGGCGCGGGCGACCTGCGCCCGCCGCCGCTGCCCGCGCTCCTGGATCTCGACGGCGGCCTTCTCCGCCGCGTCCTTGCAGGCCCGGTAGGCCTCGCGGATGCGCTCGGTCATGGCGATGGTCAGGCGCGCGGCACGGGCGATGCGGGCCTGCGCCAGCGCGAAGTCGGTCACGGGCGGCTCGAACCGGTTCCCGGCCACGATGTGCTGGCCCTCGAGCCGGCGGGCGGTGCGCATGTCGATGTCGACCAGCTCGCGCAGGGTGCCTAGCGCCCACACCGTCCACTCCCGGTCGGGGTCGACCGGCGGGGTCTCGGCAGGGGCGTCGTCGATCGGCGCGTTGTCCATGGGACAAATCATGAACGAGCGGCCACAGTTAACGCAATGCACATTGTGTTAACTGTGGCCGGGCACGCGCTTTTGGATGAAGGGGCGCTTGCTTTTAGACGGACGCCCCTCCTTCCGATAGTCGCACCTCCGCAAGTGCTTGGCGTGATCGAGACGGCACCCTGGTCTAGAATCTGTTCATATGGAGAGCGTTGAGAGGCGAGCTGATGGGGCCCGGCTGGCTGGTCGGCCACCAGCCTAGGGGCCGATGATGACAGAGAAGACTTTTACCGTGCTGTTCCTGTCGCGTCGGAATTCGGCGCGAAGCGTTCTCGCGGAAGCGTTTTTGAACAAGGTGGGGAAGAGCCAATTCCGAGCATATAGCGCTGCCGTTGAGCCGGCGCCGGCGTTGGCTCCGCAAACGATCCAGCTATTGAAGCAAGCCGGGCTCTCGGCCGAAGGCCTTCGACCGAAGCACTTCCGCGAATTTGCGAAGCCCGGCGCCCAGCCGCTCGACTTTGTGTTCACGCTGAGCGACACCGCCGCCGGCGAGGCGCCGCCCGAATGGCCGGGGCAGCCGATCACAGCACATTGGAGCTCGCCAGATCCGGCGCTTGCGACCGGGGCCGAATGGGAGCGAATGCGGGCCTTTGTTCGCGTGCTCATCGAACTTGAACGCCGGATACGGATTTTCATGAGCCTTCCCCTTCCCAAGCTCGACCGGATGAGCCTTCAGACCCGCCTCAATGAGATCGGCAGCAGCCGTCCGTTGGACCCGGCGTGGCGCCTCGACTCTCAAAGCCCCGCTCTTGGGAAACGCTGGATTTCCACTGGGCGTTTGGCCACCGCGGCCTCCAATACGATCGCGAACCAGGAGGGTTCAGTCACCGCATCATCGACGAGCGACGGTCAGGTGTCGTCGCCGATCCGTTCTCCCGGCAAAGGCAAGTCGGGCAAGAAGGGAGACGGGACCAAGGCGATCCGCGTGCAATACGGCGCGCTACCATACCGTGTGCAGCCGGATGGCTCGGTCGAATTCCTTCTTGTGACCACGCGGCAGACACGGCGCTGGATCATTCCGAAGGGTTGGCCGATCAAGGGCATGAAGCCGGCGAAGTCGGCAGCACAGGAGGCCTATGAAGAGGCCGGTGTGCGCGGTGCCATCGAATCGGAACCGATCGGAAGCTACCTCTATGAGAAGGTGTTGGAGGAAGGCGTGAGCGTGCCTTGCGAGGTGAGCGTCTTTTCCTTGAGAGTCGAGCGAGAGCACAAATCATGGCCCGAACGCCGCGAGCGCGAAGTTCGATGGCTCGCCCCGGCCGAGACGCTTCTCCTGCTGGAGGAGCCAGGACTTCGAGACTTGATCTCGATATATCTCCAGAGGGTTACCGGAGCGGCGAGGCCAGCCGACGTCACAACTGCTTCAGGGGGATTCTGACCAGATCCCATGATCATCGGAGCGGACGGCAATCCGTCCAATCCGCCTATCTGGGTATGCGGAATATGTGCTAAATCCTGCCCATTCTTGTCTGCCTGGGCCAACCGGGCGCATTTCGAAGCTCGGACGCTCCCATGGGAATCGGCGGCGCCGATCAGACAGTGGGAGGACATTTCATGACCCAGACCCTCGACGGCACCGCCGGCAACGACATCCTCACCGGGACCGATCCGGGCGACGTCGCCAACCCCGACGGCATCGACATCATCAATGGCGGCGACGGGGCCGATTGGCTGATAGGCCTCGGCGGCGACGACATCATCGAGGGGGGCGCGGGCTCCGACAAAATGGAAGGCGGCGCCGGCTTCGATACGCTGAGCTACGCCCAGGCCGGCGGAAGCGTCACCGTGTATCTGAGCCTCGGGGGCCTGTCGGGCGAGGCCTCGGGCGACCAGATCAGCGGCTTCGAGGCCCTGATCGGCAGCGCCTTCAACGACCAGCTCGTCGGCGACGCCGGGGCCAATACGATCGATGGCGGCACCGGCAGCGACTTCATCGGGATCAGCGGTGGCGCCGATAAGATGGACGGCGGCGACGGCTCGGACTACGTCAACGGCACTACTGCGACCTCGGCCATCGACGTCAACCTGACCACCGGGGTCGGGCAGGGCTGGGCCGCAGGCTGCACCTTCTCCAGCTTCGAGGCGGTCCTGGGCTCGTTCTTCAACGACATCCTGACCGCCAACCTGAACCTCGGCACCATGCTGACTGGGGAAGGCGGCAACGACACGCTCAACGGCGCCAATGGGGACGACACTCTGGTCGGCGACATCGTTTTCAGCCAATTTGGCAGCGGCGGCACTGACACGCTGAACGGCGGGGCCGGCAACGACACGCTCACTGGTGGCGAGTTGGGCGACGTGCTGAATGGCGGCGCCGGAATCGACACCGCCGTCTATTCCTTATCCAGTGCGGCGGTGACCATCAACCTGGCGACCGGGGCCGCCTCCGGCGGCGATGCCGACGGCGACACGCTGACCAGTATCGAGAACGTCGCCGGCTCCGTCTTCAACGACGTGCTGGCCGGCAGCACCGCGGCCAACACGCTGGATGGCGGCGACGGCACCGACCAGGTGACCTATGCCGCGTCCGGCGCCGCGGTGAGCATCAACCTCACCACCAACGCCAACAACGGCGGCGACGCCCAGGGCGACACGCTGCTCGCTGTCGAGAACGTCACCGGCTCGGCTTTCGGCGACACCCTGATCGGCAGCACGGCGGTCAACGTGCTGGCCGGCGGCGACGGCAACGACGGGCTCGACGGCGGGGCCGGGGCCGACACGCTGGACGGCGGTGCCGGCAGCGACACGGCGACCTATGCCCAATCGAATGCGGCGGTCACCATCAACCTGATCTTCGGCGGGAACACCGGCGGCCATGCCCAGGGCGACGTGCTGCAGGGCATCGAAAACCTGGTCGGCTCGGCCTTTGGCGACACGCTGATCGGCGATTCCGGGGACAACGTCATCGACGGTGGCGCCGGCGACGACCAGATCGTCGGCTATGACGGTGCCGACACCATCAACGGCGGCGCCGGCATCGACACGGTCTATTACTTCAACGCGGCGGTGATCGTGAACCTGGCCACCGGCAGCGGCACGGGCGGCGACGCCCAGGGCGACACCTACCAGAATGTCGAGAACGTCGTCGGCTCGGCCCTCGCCGACCGGCTGTACGGCGACGCCGTTGCCAATGCGCTGAGCGGCGAGGACGGCGACGACACGCTCCGCGGCGGCGCAGGGGCGGATGTGCTGGACGGCGGCCACGGCTCGGATTTCGCCAACTACCAGGGCTCGGCCGCGGCGGTGACGGTCGACCTGCTCAACCACAGCGCCTCGGGCGGCGATGCCCAGGGCGACACGCTGGCCAACATCGAGAATCTCTACGGCTCCAGCAACGACGACCATCTCAGCGGCGATGCCGGCCGCAACGTGATCGGCGGCGAGAGCGGCAACGACACCCTGGCCGGAAATGGTGGCGACGACGCCATGAACGGTGAGAACGGCAACGACAATCTCGATGGCGGCGATGGGGCCGACCGCCTTGTCGGCGGCGCCGGCACCGACACCATCCATGGTGGCGCGGGCATCGACTCGATCGATGCCGGGGCCGACAACGACATCGTCTTCGGCGATGCCGGCAATGACGGCGTCTATGGCGGGACCGGTGACGACCAGATCGACGGCGGCGACGGCAACGACGTGCTCGAAGGCGCGGTCGGGGATGACACCATCAACGGCGGCGGCCAAGCCGACATCCTCCTCGGCGGGGACGGCAACGACACGCTCCGCGGCGGAGACGCCAACGACCGCCTGGTCGGGGGCGCTGGCGACGACGTGATCACCGGCGGTGGCGGCAGCGAGCTGCTGCAGGGTGGTGCCGGCAACGACACCTTCACGTATCAGGTAATCGGCGACAGCACGGTGGCGGCGGCGGGCAAGGACGTGATCGTCGACTTCACCACCGGCGACAGGATCGACTTGTCGGCGATCGACGCCAACGGCGCCGCGGCCGGCGACGGCGCCTTCATCTTCGGCACCGGCGCCTTCACCAGGGTGGCCGGCGAACTGCGCGTGGTGACCATCGGCGGGGTGCAACTGGTCGCGGCCGATATCAATGGCGACCGGCAAATCGACTTCGCCATCAACGTCATCTCCGACCATGCGCTGACCGCGGCGGATTTCGCGCTGTAGCGGATCGGCGGGTCGAGCGCCATCGGCGCCTCGACCCGCTCGGTCCTATGCCTGGGGCTGGGTGTGACCTCTCCCGCGAGGCGGAAGGGGTCACACGCCATTGGGCAATCAGGCGCCGATCTTGCCGCCGCCCTGCTTGGTGATCACCACCACCGACGGCCGCGGCGGCACGCCGTCCTGGAAGTCCGGCCAGCGGGTCGACGGGTCGGCGAAGGTGCTGGGCCGGCCGAATTCCGGCCATTCCTTGCCGCCTTCGCCCGGATGCTGCACCGAGACGAAGAAGGTGGCGAGGTCCGGGGTGATCTTCGGGCCGCACATCTCGGCCCCGACCGGGACGCGGAAGAACAGCTTGCCGGTGCCGCGGGCCTCGCCCTCGGTCTCCAGCCCCCAGATGCCGTCGGCGCGGCCGCTGTATTTGTAGTTGTTGCCGTCAGTGGCGACCCACAGCCGGCCGTCGGCGTCGATCTCGCAATTGTCCGGCGACCCGAACCAGCCATTCTGGGTGGTGCCGGGGTGGAAGGTGGCGCCGACCGCGGCCACGCTGGGGTCGCCGCATTTCACCAGCAGGTCCCAGGACGCGGTGGTCGCGGCGTGGTCGCCATCGGTCGGCAGGATCTCGACGATGTGGCCGAACTTGTTCTCCGGCCGCGGGTTCACGGCGTCGACCTGCTCGGCCTTGCGCTTGTCGTTGTTGGTCAGGATGACATAGACCTTGCCGTTCACCGGGTTCGGCTGCACGTCCTCCGGCCGGTCCATCTTGGTGGCGCCCAGCAGGTCGCCGGCGCGGCGGGTCTCGATCAGCACGTCGGCCTGGCTCTTGAAGCCGTTGGCCTCGGTCAGCGGGCCCTGGCCGAACACCACCGGCATCCAGGCGACCTTGCCGTTGGCGTCGAACTTGGCGACGTACAGCGTGCCCTCGTCCAGCAGGTCCATGTTGGCCTTGCGGTCAGCCGGATTGAACTTGCCGGCGGTGACGAATTTGTAGAGGTAGTCGAAGCGCTGGTCGTCGCCCATGTAGAACACCACGCGGCCGTCCTTGGCCACGATGCTTTCGGCGCCCTCATGCTTGAAGCGGCCCAGGGCGGTGCGCTTCCTCGGGGTGGAGGTCGGGTCGGTCGGGTCGATCTCGACCACCCAACCGAAGCGGTTCGGCTCGTTCGGCTCCTTGACCAGGTCGAAGCGGTCGTGATGCAGGCTCCAGCCATACTCGGCCTCGCCCAGGCCGTAGCGCTTGTAGTTGCGCGCCTCCGGATGGTCGTCCTTCAGCTCGCCGCCGAAATAGCCGTTGAAGTTCTCCTCGGCATGCACCGTGGTGCCCCAGGGCGTGGTGCCGCCGGCGCAGTTGTTGATGGTGCCGATCACCTTGGTGCCGGTGGCGTCGGCCGAGGTCTTCAGTCGGTCGTGGCCGGCCGCCGGGCCGGTGACCAGGAACTCGGTCGACCGCGCGGTGATGCGGCGGCCATAGGGGCTGTCCGGCACCACGGCCCATTTGCCGTCGGCGCCGCGCTTGATCTCGATCACCGACTGGCCATGGGCGGCCATCTCGATGTCGATCTGCTCCTTGCTCTGCGCGCTCAGCTCGAACTCGCCCTTGGCGTCGGCCAGGCCGGGGAACATGATCGCGGCGTCGGTGTATTCGTGGTTCACCACCAGCAGGCCGTGGTCGCTGGTGGTCGACCCCAGCGGCAGCGGCACATAGCCGATGTAGTCGTTGTTGTAGCCGAACTGCTTTTCCTGGGCGTCCGCGGTCTGCTTCTGCACGTCGAAGGCGGGGGCGCCCTTGACCACCGGGTCGCCCCAGCGGATCAGGATGTCGGCGTCATAGCCCTGGGCGACATGGTGCTTGGTGTCGACCCCGGCCTGCAGCTCGTCGAAGGCGAAGCGCGAACCCGACGCCTGCGCCGGGCGGCTGGACAGCAGCGCCGCCGCCGGCCCTATCACCGCGCTGATCGCCGAGACGGCGAGGGCGCCGCGCAGCATGCCGCGCCGGCCGAAGCGGGCGTTGACGATGTCGCCCATGGTCGGGTTGGCGGAAGCGTTGCTGCTGCGGTCGTCCTGCTGTTCGTAGCGCTGGACGCGCGAAAGCGTGGAGTCGTGGTCCATCTCGGTCCTCTGGGCTGGCATGCCGTGGGCGGCGGGCTCGGATCGAGGCCGGACATTAACTATCTGTAATGTTGGATCTGTTGCAGTTGGATGACGGTTTGATGACGCCGGGTGGGGCGTCGGCCCGGACAGGCCGATGGGACTCGGCCGGCCCGGGCTTTGCTGTTGGCGCTATTCGCTGACCACGCAGGTCGGGCTGACCTTCACGATCAGCGGCAGGCTGGTGAACCCGGCGGTGCCGGTGGCGGTGGCCAGCTGCATCCGGCAGGTGTTGGTCGCCTGGTTGTGGGTCGCGGTCACTGTCACGCGGTTGCCGGCGGGCGGGTCCAGGACGACGTGGACGCCGTTGAGCGCCGGGGCCTCGTAGCTGCTCAGCCGGGTGCCGACGGCGGTCCACACCACGGCATATTGCTTGCCGTCACGCTGCACCGTGGTCACCGACACGGGGCCGTCGGTCCGGGTGGCCGCGAGCGGCGCCGCGGCGGTGGTGGAATCCACGTCCAGCAGGTGGACGCTGCTGGGGTTGGGGCCGGGCACCTGGACGTTCCACTCGCTCGACGCGAACCGCCCGACGGTGCAGGCGCCCTGCACCGGGTCGCAGCTGTCATCCACCGTGACCGGATGGACCGCGGTGGTGGCGGCACCGGCCAGCCGGCGGACCAGCAGCGCCGACCCGCCCACCACGGCGCGCGCCCGGTCGCCGCCGGAGGCGACGAAGGTGCCGAGCGAGCGGAAGCGCAGCAGCAGCGGATTCGGTGTCGCCGAATAGGCCGCCCTGGTCGCCAGGGCGTCGCGCACCAGCACCGAGGCGCCGGTCGTACCCGGCAGCAGCACGATCTCGCGCCGCGCCACGCCGACGATCGCCGAGGCGTTGTCCTGGAAGCGGAATTGCCCGGCATAGTCGCAGCGCGTCACCGCGACGCCCGTGCTGGGGCTGGACCGCGCCAGCAGGAACCGCGTCGACAGTCCCGCCGGCACGATATCAGGCGGATTCACCTCGCCCCAGCTGGCCTGGCTTGGCCGGTACTCCGGGTTGAAATGCGGCTGCGACATGGTCGGCGCGTTGCCGGTCAGCGTCGACTGAGACCCGTAGGGCGACGGGTCGACCAGCAGGTCGTCGGCGCCACGGGTCAGGGTGATGTTGCCGGCGTCGACATGCTGGTGGTTGCTGATGATGCCGCGGCACTGGCTGACCAGCCAGGTGCCGGTCGGGGCGAAGCTGGTGCGGGCATAGAAGTTGCCGGAGCCGGCGGCGAGATAGCTCACCGGCAGCGCGGCGCGGTTGATGGTCTGGGCCGGGGTCGTCTCGGCCGCGACCAGCGACTGGGTCAGGAGGGTGAAGTCGCCGTTGAGGGCCGGTGTCGGCAGGGCGAGCCGGGCGAGCTCTCCCTTGGCCTGGGCCTTGTCCGTCGTGGCGGCGGGGCCGGCGATCACGCCGTAGAGCGGCAGGGGGTCGGGCTCCAGCGTCGGCGCTTCGTTCTGGACGTCGCCGCCGATGAACGTCCGGTTGTTCGGCGTCAGGGCGTAGACTTGGCGGATCAGCACCGCATGCAGCCAGGATCCGATCCAGGGCTGCTGCACGCCCTGCTGGACCATGGCCCGGCCGGCCAGGGCGTAGGACGCCACGGAGAGCGGCCCGTACTCCCAGCCCTCGGCCCAGTCGCCGCCCAGCATCGGCCGGCGCGGGGCCTGGGCGGCGGCCATGATGTGGCCCCACATCTCGTTGGTGACGTAAGTCCACAGCGTCGTGCCGCTGCCGGCCGCTGCGGCGTCCATCTCGTCGGCATGGCCGATCGCCATCAGGGTCACCGCCAGCACGTGGCCGGCATGGTAGTTCGACCCGGTGTCGGCGCGTTCGAAACTGTCCGGGTCCATGTGGAAGGCAAGCCACTGCTTGAACCGGGTGGCGTACCGGGCCCGCAGGGTGGGGCTCAGGTCGTCGTGCAGCCAGTCGTAGCCGAGCGCGGTCCAGGCGACGTAGGTGCGCATCGAATAGCCGGCATCCTGCGCGGCGATGCCGAACGGCGTGGGCGACCCGCAGGTGTTCGGGTAGCACGGGCCGTCGCCGTCGCCGATAGTCTGGGCATCATCCAGCAGGGCCGTCCAGTACTTGATCGCGGTGTCGCGGTGCAGGGCCGATCTGGTGGTCTCATAGGCCACCAGGCAGGCATCGAGCGCCTCGACCCAGCGGAAGCCCTGGTACTGGCCGTCCGCGTAGTCTGCGGGGTCGAGCCTGGCGTCGTTGCATTTGGTGATCGCGCGGTTCACCGGGCTGTTGGGCACGGACTGGATCGCCTGCCAGCTGGCGACGATCTGCGGCGTCAGCCAGATGCGCGGATGCGGGCCGGATGGAACCGCCGCCAGGGCGGGCAGGCTGGTCGCGGTGAGAAACAGCAGGGCGCCCTGAAGAATTCGTCGAAATCTTGGCACAATTTCCTCCAGAGATCGGGAAATCGAAGTACTGGGAAAAACTTCTCTTCCGGATCCTGGCGTTATGCTTCAAACCGCCCCAAATTGCCATGCGTGGGGCGGTTGTTTCTTTGAGTACTCAAGCGGTGGTGTAGCGCCTCGATAGGACGCCTTGCCCAAGGATGGCGCTTCGATGTGGCGGGATTGTCCCGGCGCAGAAGGATTCGATCACGACGCCGTCGGTGCCAGCCCGGCCAGCGCCGCGGCGATGCCGCCATCGTCGCCGGCCAGCGGGCACAGCAGGGCGGGACGGCCGCCCAGCCGCGCCTCCACAGGACGGGCCGCGGCGATCATCCGGGCGAGGGCGGCCTCGGAATCGGGCCCGCCGAGCGGCGTCTCGGCCAGCGGGCGGTCGCCGGGATTGCCGCCCAGCGCCTCCTTCACCGCGGTGCCGGCCCACAGCACCAGCGGCGCCGGGCCGGCGAGGTCGAGCATCACCAGATGCGGCAGCATCGGCATGATCTCGATCGGGCTCAGCGCGTCGCGATGCGGCGGCCGGCCGCCGGCGGCGTGGCCGGCCCACCACGCCTCCAGCCGGTCGAAGAAGGGCGGGCGCCCGTCGGTCACAGAGTCGCCAGCGCGTCGCGGAAGGTGGCGGCGTCGACATTGCCGCCGGAGCACACGATGACGACGCTGCGGATGTCGTCGGGGATCCGGTTCTCCAGCGTCGCCGCCAGGCCGACGGCGCCGCCGGGCTCCAGCACCAGCTTCAGCGTCTCGAAGGCGACGGCCATGGCGCGCAGCACCGCGTCGTCGGGGGCGGTGACGCCGCCGGCCAGGGTCTCGCGGGCGATCGGGAAGGTGATCTGTCCCGGGGTGGGGGATTGCAGCGCGTCGCAGATCGACCGGGCGCCGGGATCGTTGGTCACGCGCTCGCCGGCGGCCAGCGACCGCCGCATGTCGTCCAGCGCCTCGGGCTCGGCGGCATAGATCCGCACCCCCGGCATCCGCGCCCGGATGGCGATGGAGACGCCGGAGACCAGGCCACCGCCGCTGCAGCTGGCCAGCACCGCATCCGGGCGCACGCCCAGCTCGGCGCATTGCTCGGCGATCTCCAGCCCGATGGTGCCCTGGCCGGCGATGATGCCGGGGTCATCATAGGGCCGCACCAGGGTGGCGCCGGTCTCGGCCACGATCTTCGCCGTCACCGCCTCGCGGTCCTCGCCGAAGCGGTCATAGGGCACCACCGTGGCGCCGTAGGATTCGGTGTTGCGCCGCTTGATCGCCGGGGCGTCGGCCGGCATCACGATGGTCGCCTTGATGCCGAACAGCCGGGCCGCCGCGGCCACGCCCTGGGCGTGGTTGCCGCTGGAGAAGGCGACCACGCCCTTGCCCCGGTCCGCCGCCGGGATCATCGCGATCCGGTTGTAGGCGCCGCGGAACTTGAACGACCCGGTGCGCTGCAGCGGCTCGGCCTTGATCAGCACCTCGCGCCCGGCGCGGGCGTCGAGCAGCGTCGACCGCAGCAGCGGGGTGCGGACGGCTTGGCCCTGCAGACGCCTGACGGCGGCTTCGATGTCGGCGATCGAGACGGTCATGGTTATTTCTCAGATAGATGGCGGGTGATCTTGAACTGATGCTTGAATTTAAGCGGCGACTGGGGCGTCACCTTTCCTGTCATGCCACGGCTTGACCGTGGCATCCAGGGGCGGCCAGAGCGGTTCTTGGTGGCCCCTGGATTGCCCGGTCAAGCCGGGCAATGACAGAAGAGGTGGGGCTGAGACCAGAGGCGGCGGGCGGGCGCTGTCGTCGATCACCGCAGCAGATCCGCTTCCAGCGACCCGGCCTTGGGAGGCTCGCCTAGTCGCAGGCGATAGACCTGGGTGTTCTCCAGCACGCGCTGGACGTAGCTGCGCGTCTCCGGGAACGGGATGGATTCGATCCAGTCCACCACCTGCTCGGGCGATTTCGATGGCGTCGGCGCCCAGCCGTCGACCCGGTTGAAGCCGGCATTGTAGGCGGCGATGGCCCGCGGCCAGCTGCCGTTGTAGCGCTGCACCAGGTCGGCGAGGTAGCGGCTGCCGAGGCGGAGGTTGTGCACCGGGTCGTCGCTGAGCATGCCGGTGGTGTGGTCGACGCCCAGCGCCTGGGCGACGTCGCGCGCCGTGCCGGGGCGCAGCTGCATCAGCCCGATCGCCCCGGCGCCGGAGACCGCGGTGGCGTTGAACTCGCTCTCCTGCCGCGCCAACCCCAGCACCAGCGCCGGCGGCAGGCCGCTGAGGTCGTCCGGCATGTCCACCAGCGGATAGGCGGCGTCGATCAGCCAGACGCCGTCGCGGGCCAGCGCCTTGGCGGCGCGGACCGCGACGAAGGGGTGCTTCAGCGACAGCGCCAGGGTGGCCAGCAGCCGGTTTTTCTCCGGCGTGTCGGCATCGAGCATCAGCTTGCGCAGGAACAGGTCGGCGCGGTCGCCCTGGCCGACGGCGTCGAGCAGCCGGGCGGCGCGGACCAGGTCGTTGCCGTCATAGGCGGCCATGGCCTGCGCGTTCGGCGTCGCCGCCACCGGCAGCGCCGCGATGCTGGGCTGGTCCAGCTGGTCGGCGGCGAGCTGGCCGTAGAAGGTCAGGGACTGCTTAGCCGCCAGCCGGTACCACTCCGCCGCCTTCTGCTTGTCGCCGACGGCGGCATGGGCGCGCCCGGCCCAGTAGGCGCCGCGGGCCAGGCTGATCGGCATGCTGACATCGGCGTACAGCTTCTCGAAATGGCCGACGGCATCGGCCGGCTTGTCGAGGAAGCGCAGCGCCAGCCAGCCGGCGAGAAAATCCTTGTCGGCGCGGTCGACCGGGTCGCTCTGCTCCCGCGCCGTGACCAACTGGTAGGCCTGTCGGTAGGACTGCTCGTCGAACAGGCGGCGGGCGATGATGTGCCGCTCCAGCCACCAGGCCCGGGCATGGGTGGTGGTGCGCGGCTGGCTGCCCAGCAGCTCGATCGTCCCGGCTTCGTCGTCGTTGCGGCGGCGCCAGCGGGTGCGCTCGTACAGGATGCCCTCATCCTGCTGCAGCTTCGCCGGCAGGGCGCGGACGGCGGCCGAGGCGTCCGGCGTGCGCGTCATCAGCTTCAGCCGGGCATCGGCCAGCTGCCGCCGGTCGCCGCTG
The DNA here is from genome assembly GCF_052115705.1 of Inquilinus sp. 2KB_23. NCBI lineage: Bacteria > Pseudomonadati > Pseudomonadota > Alphaproteobacteria > Rhodospirillales > Rhodospirillaceae > Inquilinus > Inquilinus sp. 2KB_23. The sequence goes on from NZ_JBFRHF010000003.1 coordinate 379,807, forward strand.
ACGCGGGGCAGCATGCGGCGCGCCTCGTCGGCCCGCTCGGCCCAGATCAGCGCATCGAGGCGGGCCCAATGGTCGTCGGGTTCCAGCAGGCTGCCGAAGCTGGTCAGGAACTGGGTCTCCTGTTCGGCGGTCAGTGTCAGGCCGCGCCAGGTGTTGCGCACCCACAGCTGGGCGCGGATCGGGTCGACCGTGCGCAGCGCGGTGCCGAAATGCAGCGTACCCTCGGGGGTCAGCGGCGCGAAGGCGTCGAACCAGGCCACCACAGCGTCGGGCGGCAGCCCCTCCGGCATCGCCCGCTCGGCCCGGCGGCGCAGCGCCTGGACGTTGGGCCAATCCGGATTGCGGACGATGAAGGCGGCCAGCTCCTGGAAGCCGGCGGTGCTGTCGGCGCGCGACAGGTCGGCCCAGGTCGCCAGCCGGCCGACCAGGGTCGTGCCCATCTGGCCTTCGACCGTCCGCACCACGTCCCAGGCGTTGCGGTCGACGGCGGAGAACAGGGCCTGCGCCGCCTTGATCTCGGCCGGGGTGGCGGGCTGGGCGAAGGCAGGCGGGGCGAGGGCGAGAAGCAATGCCACGGCGGCTGCCACAGCTGTCCGCGCGGCGGCTTTTGTAGCCGTCCGCACGGCGGCGCTTTGCGCCGTCCGCTTGCCGCTGCGGGCGGCAGACGCTATGAACAAGCGTCTCCCACCCCAACGCCACTGGAAGCCCCCATGTTCAAGGGATCGTTCGTCGCCCTGATTACGCCCTTCACCGACCACGGGGTGGACGAAAAAGCGTTCCAGAAATTCGTCGAGTGGCAGATCGGCGAAGGCACCCAAGGCGTCGTGCCGTGCGGCACCACGGGGGAGTCCCCGACGCTGAGCCATCCCGAGCACGAGCGGGTGATCGAGCTGTGCGTCGAGGTCGCCCGCGGCCGCATCCCGGTCATCGCCGGCACCGGCTCGAACTCGACCGAAGAGGCGATCTCGCTGACCCGGCATGCCAAGAAGGCGGGCGCGGATGCCGCGCTGGTGGTCACGCCCTACTACAACAAGCCGACGCAGGAAGGTCTCTACCAGCATTACAAGGCCATCCATGACGCGGTCGATCTGCCGATCGTGATCTACAACATCCCGGGCCGCAGCGTGATCGACATGTCGATCGACACGATGGCCCGCCTGGCCGAACTGCCGGGGATCGTCGGGGTCAAGGATTCGACCGCCGACCTGGCGCGGCCGCTGGCCACCCGGGTTCAGATCGGTCCCGAGTTCTGCCAGCTTTCGGGCGAAGATGCCACTGCCACGGGATTCCTGGCGCAGGGCGGCCATGGCTGCATCTCGGTCACTGCCAACATCGCGCCGCGGTTGTGCGCCGAGATGCACAATGCCTGGGCGGAGGGCGACCTGAAGCGCATGGAGGCGGCCCGCGACCGGCTGGCGCCGCTGCACCGGGCGCTGTTCCTGGAGACCAGCCCCGGCCCGGTGAAATACGGCGCCAAGCTGCTCGGGCTGGGCGGCGACAAGGTCCGGCTGCCGCTGGTGGTGCCGGGCGAGGCGACGCGGACGGCCGTGCGCGAGGCCATGGCCTTCGCCGGCCTGATCAACTGAGCAAGGACATCTAGAGGATCATGGCGCAGCCGAAAACCCCGGGCCGTGTGGTCGCCCAGAACCGGCGGGCGCGGCATGATTATTTCATCGACGAGAACGTCGAGGCCGGCATCGTGCTGGTCGGGACCGAGGTGAAGGCGTTGCGCGAGGGCCGCGGCAACCTGCAGGACGCCTATGCCGGCGAGATGCAGGGCGAGCTGTACCTGTTCAACGCCCACATCCCGGAATACGGGCCGGCCCAGCGCTTCAACCACGAGCTGAAACGGCCGCGCAAGCTGCTGGTGCGGCGGCGCGAGCGGGACAAGCTGCTGGGCAAGGTGAAGCGGGACGGCATGACGCTGATCCCGCTGTCGATCTATTTCAACGACCGCGGCATCGCGAAGATCGATCTCGGCCTCGCCCGCGGCAAGAAGGCGCATGACAAGCGCGAGACCATCAAGGCGCGGGACTGGCAGCGCGAGAAATCACGCGTTCTGCGCGACCGCGGCTAAGGCCGCAGGAGAGGGCCGGCTTCCTGGGAAGCCGGCCGCCTCGATCAGGCCGTACGGGCGTAGGCGCTGGCCTGGGGCGTCGCCTCGTCGCCATCGCCGTCTTCAGTCTCGGGCGCGGTCGCCGGTGCGGCCACGGTCCGGTTCGGCGCGTTCATCCGCTGGATGTGGGGCGACAGCTCCGCCAGCTCGACGAAATTGTCGGCCTGGCGGCGCAGCTCGTCCGACACCATCGGCGGGCTCGACTTGATGGTCGAGACCACGGTGACGCGCACCCCCTTGCGCTGGATCGCCTCGACCAACCGCTTGAAATCCCCGTCGCCGGAGAACAGCAGGATGTGGTCGGCGCGGTCTGCCATCTCCAGCGCGTCGATCGCGAGATCGATGTCGACATTGCCCTTGACGCGGCGTCGGCCCTGGCTGTCCGTGTACTCCCGCAACGGCTTGGTCACCATGCTGTAGCCGTTGTAATCCAGCCAGTCGATCAGCGGGCGGATCGGAGAATATTCCTGATCCTCGATCAAAGTCGTATAGTAGAAGGCCCGGATCAGGCGACCCTTCTTGGCGAAGAGGTCCAGCAGCCGCCGATAATCGATATCGAAACCCAGGGAGCGGGCGGCGCCATAGAGGTTGGCGCCATCGATGAATATAGCGAGACGTTCTTCCTTATAGAATATCATGTTCGTTCCTTCGGGCAGGGGACAGACGACAGATTTGGGTTCGCTACCGACTTTGCAAGGAGCGGTCAACGGTTTGCGACAAGGCTTGCGCATCCGTCGCATCTGCGCTACGTCGTCCGCCCTTCGGTATAACAAAGATGTGGCCCTTGCGTTGCATCCATCGTGTCACGATTCTATCGTTGTGACAGTTTTTCGCGTTAGGAGCGGCTAGCCCATGGCACGCGTCACCGTCGAGGATTGCGTCCTCAAGATCCCGAACCGGTTCGATCTGGTGCTGATGGCGGCCCAGCGGGCCCGCGACATCACCTCCGGCGCCGCCCTGACCCTCGACCGCGACGACGACAAGAACCCGGTCGTGGCGCTGCGCGAGATCGCCGACGAGACCGTGCCGCTGGAGAGCCTGAGCGAGGCCCTGGTCAAGGGCCACCAGAAGCTGGCGGAGATCGACGAGGCCGATGAGGAGATCATCGAGCTGATGGCCGGCGAGGAGGAGTGGCTCCAGGCCGGCGTCGCCCCGCAGCAGCCGGTGGCGGGCGTGGGCTCGGACGAGGAGTCGACCTTCGGCATCGAGGTCGCCGAGGACGAGACCGAGGCCGAGGAAACCGACGAGGACGGTCGCGGCGACCTGGAAATCGGCTCCACCGACGACGACATCTGATAGAGCGGAACGGCCCGGCATGGTGTCAGACCGCCTGTCGGGAGATCGTCGGATGCGGCATGACGGATCAGGCCGGACGCCCGCTGTGCGGGCGCCGGTCGAATTTGATCCACAACGCAGGGGATTGTGGTTCACTTTAGCCGGACGGGGGCAATCCGCCCGCCCGGGAGTGTCGTGCATGGATCGGTGGCGGGGCGTGGCATGATCCGCCAATACGAGCTGGTCGAGCGTGTCAAAGCCTACGATCCCTCGGCCGACGAGGACCTGATCAACCGCGCCTACGTCTATTCGATGAAGGCGCATGGCTCGCAGAAGCGGGCCTCGGGCGACCCTTACTTCGTGCACCCGATCGAGGTCGCCGGCATCCTGGCCGGCATGAAGCTCGACACCGGGTCGATCGTCACCGGCCTGCTGCACGACACGGTGGAAGACACCGGCGCGACCCTGACCGAACTCGAATCCCTGTTCGGCCGCGAGACGGCGCAGCTGGTCGACGGCGTCACCAAGCTGTCCAAGCTGGAACTGCAGAGCGACCAGTCGAAGCAGGCGGAGAATTTCCGCAAGCTGGTGCTGGCGATGTCGAAGGACATCCGCGTGCTGCTGGTCAAGCTGGCCGACCGGCTGCACAACATGCGCACCCTTGGCGCCTTCGCCGATGCCGAGAAGCGCCGCCGTATCGCCCGCGAGACGCTGGAGATCTACGCCCCGCTGGCCGAGCGCATCGGCATGCACGGCATGCAGGAGGAGCTGGAGGACCTGGCCTTCGCCCAGCTCCACGCCGATGCGCGCGAGAGCATCGTCCGCCGCCTGGCCCAGCTGCGCGAGGAGGGGCAGGACGTCGTCTCCAAGGTGCTGGCCGAACTGCGGCAGGGGCTGGAGGAGGGCGGGCTGAAGGCGACGGTGGTCGGCCGCGAGAAGCGCCCCTATTCGATCTGGCGCAAGATGCAGCGCAAGAACATGGCGTTCGAGCAGCTGGCCGACATCATGGCGTTCCGCATCGTGGTCGAGACCGAGGGCGACTGCTACCACGCGCTGGGCCTGATCCACAGCCGATACGCCTCGCTGCCCGGCCGCTTCAAGGACTACATCTCGACGCCGAAGCCGAACGGCTACCGCTCGCTGCACACCGCGGTGATCGGCCCGATGCGCCAGCGCATCGAGGTCCAGATCCGCACCCGCGACATGCAGGAGATCGCGGAGCTCGGCGTCGCCGCGCACTGGGCCTACAAGCAGGACGAGCGCAACCAGGACGGCACCCAGTACCGCTGGCTGCGCGACCTGCTCGACATCGTCGACCAGGCGCAGAAGCCCGAGGAGTTCCTCGAGCACACCAAGCTGGCGCTGTTCCAGGACCAGGTGTTCTGCTTCACGCCCAAGGGCGCCGTGATCGCGCTGCCGCAGGGGGCGACGCCGGTCGACTTCGCCTATGCCGTGCACAGCCAGATCGGCGACACCTGCGTCGGCGCCCGGGTCAACGGGCGGATGGTGACGCTGCGCCACCTGCTGCAGAACGGCGACCAGGTCGAGATCATCACCTCGAAGACCTCGACGCCGTCGCCGGAATGGGAACGCTTCGTCGCCACCGGCAAGGCGCGGGCCTGCATCCGGCGCTTCATCCGCGCCCAGCAGCATGACGAGCACGCCAAGCTCGGCCGCTCGATGCTGCAGGGCGTGTTCCGGCAGGAGGGCTACGACTTCTCCGACAAGGCGCTGGAAGGCGTCCTGAAGATCTTCAAGGCGGGCCAGGTCGACGACATCCTGGCCAATGTCGGCGCCGGCGTGCTGGGCACCCGCGACGTGTTCAACGCCGTCTTCCCCGGCCACCGCGCCCTGGTGCAGCAGGAGAAGGAGAAGTCGGGCAAGGTCGTGCCGCTGAACCGGGCGCGCAAGACCGCCCCGGGCGGCAACGGCGCCATCCCGATCCGCGGCCTGATCCCGAACCTGGCGGTGCACTACGCCCGCTGCTGCCACCCGATCCCGGGCGACCGCATCGTCGGCATCGTCACCACCGGCAAGGGCGTGACCATCCACACCATCGACTGCGACACGCTGGAAAGCTTCTACAACGCGCCGGAGCGCTGGCTCGACGTCAGCTGGGACGCCGGGGCCGAGGCCGCCGAGGACCATGTCGGCCGGATCCAGGTGACGATCAGCAACGAGCCGGGCAGCCTGGGCACGCTGACCACCGTGATCGGCAAGAACGGCGGCAACATCACCAACCTCAAGATCACCAGCCGCTCGGTCGACTTCTTCGAGATCCTGATCGACATCGACGTCAAGGACGTCAAGCACCTCACCAACATCATCGCGGCGCTGCGCGCCATGCCGGTGATCAGCGCGGTCGATCGTGCGCGCAGCCGCTGAGCCCCCCATCGCGCACGGGCTGCGACCCCGTCGCCGCGGGTGCGCGATTGATTTCCCCCTGTCGCCGGACCATACAAGGGCGCCATGACCCAGAACCAAAAGACGATCGAGATGTCGAAGAAGAAAAGCGGCGGATGGCTCGAAACCATCCTGACCGTGGTCTATGCCATCGCGATTGCCTTCGGCATCCGCACGGTCGCTTTCGAGCCGTTCAATATCCCCTCCGGCTCGATGATCCCGACCCTGCTGGTCGGCGACTACCTCTTCGTCTCGAAGTTCTCCTACGGCTACAGCGCCCAGACCATCGCCTTCGGCCTGCCGCTGTTCGACGGCCGCATTCTGGGCAGCCCGCCCCAGCGCGGCGATGTCGCCGTGTTCCGCCTGCCGCGGGACACCTCGGTCGACTTCGTCAAGCGCGTGATCGGCCTGCCGGGCGACCACATCCAGGTCACCGGCGGGCGCCTCTACATCAACGGCCAGCTGACCGACCGCCGCGAGATCGAGCCCTACGCGTCGACCAACCAGTACGGCCAGCGCGAGGTCCTGCACCAGTACATCGAGACGCTGCCCGGAACCAATGGCGGCGCGCCGGTCGAGCACAAGATCCTCGAGAAGTACGACAACGGCCCGTCCGACAACACCCCGGAATACGTCGTGCCGGCCGACCACTATTTCATGATGGGCGACAACCGCGACAACAGCGACGACAGCCGCGGCATCGTCGGCTACGTTCCGGTGGAGAATTTCGTCGGTCGCGCCGAGATCCTCTGGTTCAGCCTCGACGACGCCAGCTTCTGGCAGGTCTGGAAATGGCCGTTCGCACTCCGCTTCAGCCGCATGTTCACGGGGATCCACTGACGATCGCCGAGACGCCCGAAACGACGCAGGAGGGCGCTGATCTCGACGCGCTCGCCGGGCGCCTCGGCCACGTCTTCCGCGATCCGCTGCTGCTGGCCGAGGCGCTGACCCATCCCAGCGTCAGCGGTCACAAGCGGCGCCTGGCGCGCCACGGCTACGAGCGGCTGGAGTTCCTCGGCGACCGGGTGCTGGGCCTGGTCATCGCGGAGTGGCTGCTGGAGCGATTTCCCAAGGAGGACGAGGGCGGCATCGCCAAGCGCCACGTCGCCCTGGTGCGGCGTGAGGCGCTGTTCGAGGTCGCACAGGCGATCGGCCTCGGCCGCCACCTGACCCTGTCGCCGGGCGAGGACGTGGTCGGCCGCGAGAACCCGACCATCCTGGCCGATGCCTGCGAGGCCGTGATCGGCGCGCTGTACCGCGACGGCGGGCTGGCGGCCGCGGCCGGCTTCATCCGCGGCGCCTGGGACGGCTTCATCGGCCGCCACGCCCAGCCGCCGCAGGACCCCAAATCGGCGCTGCAGCAATGGGCGCTTGCCCGCGGCCTGAAGCTGCCGCGTTATGTCGAGGTGGCGCGCGGCGGCACCGACCACCAGCCGGTCTTCGAGATCCGGGTCGAAATCGAAGGCCAGCCCGCGGCCAGCGCCAGCGGATCATCGAAACGGGTGGCGGAGCGCGACGCGGCCGCCGCCCTACTGCAAAGGCTCTCCTCATGACCGAAGCGACGCGCTGCGGCTTCGTCGCCCTGATCGGCGCCCCGAATGCCGGGAAATCGACCCTGCTCAACACCCTGGTCGGCACCAAGGTGGCGATCGTCTCGCCCAAGGTGCAGACCACGCGCAGCCGGGTGCTCGGCATCCTGACCGAGGGCCAGGCCCAGGTCATCTTCGTCGACACCCCCGGCATCTTCAAGCCGAAGCGCCGCCTCGACCGCGCCATGGTCGCGGCCGCCTGGGCCGGCGCCGCCGAGGGCGACCTGGTGCTGCTGCTGGTCGACGCCTCGAAGAAAGGCGTGCGCGAGGAGACCCGCGGCATCATCGAGAAGCTGGCCCAGACCAAGCGCCAGGCGATCCTGATCCTGAACAAGATCGACGCGGTGCGGCGCGAGATCCTGCTGGCCCTGGCCGCGGAGCTCAACGCCTCGGGCGTCTTCACCGACACCTTCATGATCTCGGCCCTGACCGGCGACGGCGTCCAGGATCTCCGCACCTCCCTGGCCGAGCGCCTGCCGGAGGGGCCCTGGCTGTTCCCCGAAGACCAGGTCTCCGACATGCCGATGCGGCTGCTGGCCGCCGAGATCACCCGCGAGAAGCTGTTCATCCGCCTGCAGCAGGAGCTCCCCTACGCGGTCGCGGTCGAGACCGAGGATTGGGAGGAGCAGGCCGACGGCAGCGTCCGCATCGCCCAGGTGATCTACGTCCAGCGCCCGGGCCAGAAGGCGATCGTGCTCGGCCATGGCGGCCAGATGATCAAGGCCATCGGCACCGCCGCCCGGCTGGAGCTGGAGGAGATCACCGAGCAGCGGGTGCACCTCTCGCTGTTCGTCAAGGTGCGCGAGAACTGGCTCGACGATCCCGCCCGCTACAGCACCTGGGGCCTCGACTTTGATGCGTGAGGTGGCGTGGTCTGGATTTGGGCTATTCTTCCTTTGTCATTGCCCGGCTTGCCCTCGGATCAATTCCTAGGGGCGCAATCCAGGGGCCACGCTGAGCCGCTCTCGATGGCCCCTGGATCCTCGGGTCAAGCCCACAGCTGTCCGGTTTAGTTTCAGGCCCATAGGAGCATCAATTGGTCTGGATTGGAGACGAGGATAGGGTCGGGTTGGAGCAGGAGGTCGATGCGCCTGCGCTGCATGAGGTTGACGCGGACCAGACGGGCGAAGGCGAGCGGTGATTTGACCAAGCTTTGCGCCGCCTGGGCGAGCCGCAGCAGCAGGAAGGCGATCAGGGCGACGGCGATGTGGATGCGCACGGCATTCTC